>DATECU010000001.1:0-2227 GCA_035286745.1 Vicinamibacteria bacterium
TCCTCGGCATGGGCGCCGGCGCGGCGACAGCCTCATCGAGGAAGGCCACCGACTGCGCTGCCGCGAGCACTTGGCGCGGCATCTCCAGTTCCTGGGGTCGGGCCAGGTAGACGTAGGGCCGCAGGTAGAAGTCCGAGACCCCAGCCAGCCGGCGCGGGTAGAAGATGGCGAGCGGGTCCGGCAGCGCATACCGAGTGAGGGCCAGGACCGCCTCGTCGACCACGACCACCGCCACCTCGCCTCCCGGGACGGGCTTGCCGGCGGCATCGGTGAGGGAAACGTCCAGCACCGTGGAACCACCGGGCTCCAGCCCCGGCTGCCGGGGCTTCACGGCCAGCCCCAGCGTGCGTGCCACCGGGGGCACCGAGAGGTCGAGCGTCCCCGAAGCGAACGCCGGTCGCTTGGGCAGCTTGGCGACGGAGCTAGACTCCTCCTCGCGTGAGGCGGCTCCGTTCAGATCCACCTGCACGTGCACGTTGGGCGTGAAGCCGTCCTCGATGGGGATGCGCAGCGTGTGCGACGCCCCCTCCATGCGGAAGCGCTGGGTCCGCACCAGGCCCTCGCGACGCAGCGTCAACACCCCCTCGGCCGGCACGAAGGGCGAAAGCACCAGGATCTCCGCGGTCTCGCCGGCCCGGTACTCCTTCTGGCCGGGAATGAGCTGGGCCTCCTCCCGCTCCAGGTTGCGCCGGGGCGGCAGCTTGCCGCCGGCGACCCAGACCCGGAACTCGCTCTGGTTGGCTCGGCCCCGCTCGTCGGCGACCCGAGCCGTGATGCGGTAGACGCCGCCTTCCGGGGTGGCGAAGCGACAGGTCCCCGCCTCCTGCCCCGAGGTCAGGGCGCAGCTCTCCTGGCCCACCGCCTTCTCCCGCCACTCGCCCTTCTCCTGAACCCAGTCCAGGCGCTCCGCCTGCACCTTGAACTCACGCCCCGGTACGGCCGCGCCGTCGATGTCGGTCACGATGGCCTGCACCTCGAGCGCCTCGCTCTTCTGCACGAAGGCGCGCCGGGTCTTGAGGCCCACGTACAGCCGCGAGGGATGGACCAGAAGCGCCGCGGTTCCGGTCCAGGCCTGGCGGTTGACGTCGGTCACGGTGCCTTCGGCCGATACGCTCGAAGGGCGTGGCGGCTCCACGCTGTCGAAGTCGATGCGCAAGACGTGACGGCCTGCGCCGTCGGTGCGCCCGCTCAGAGAGCGGGTCTTGGCCGGCTCGTCGGGAAGCGGCTTGTGCAGCCACCAGGGCGTCCACACGCCGAATATGAAATCACTGCGGTTAGGCGGGGTGTAGGTGGTCGGCCGGGCCGCCACCTGCCAGCCGACCTCGGCCCCAGGCAGCCCGCCGCCGGCGTAGTAGCCGGCCCGGAGCGTGACCTCGGCGTGCTCGCCAACCAGGTGCGGACCCTCGCTGGCCTGGGCTTGAACCTCGAACTCAGGCCGCCGGAACTCCTGCACCTGGAAGGTGTGGTGGTGAGTGACCTCTTGCACGCCCGCCCCCACCCATTCGAGGGCGAGCGCCGCCGGGCCCAGGTTCATGGTGGGCGGCAGCTTGAGGGCGAGGTCGAAGCCGCCTAGCGTGTTGGCCCTGGTCTCGCCCTTGGCCACCTCGTTCCCGCGCGAATCCCGGAGCACATAGCGCAGGTCGCGGTTCCCGGTTTCGAGCAGGCTCACGTCGCCGGCGGGCCCACCGCCGATCCGGCGCACCCAACCCTTGACCTTCACTTCCTCTCCGGGCCGGTAGAGGCCGCGATCGTCGGCCACATACCAGGCCGCCCGGTCCGGGTGGCCGTCGACGCGCCAGGTGGCGTCCCAGTTGTAGAGGTTCTCGGGCAGGATGGCGAGGTCGTCGCCCTGCCGGGCTACCAGCAGCCCCGACCCCTGCCGGCCCTGGCTGAGGTCGAAGCGCGCCAGGCCCTCTCGATCGGATCGAGCATCGAGGCCCAGGGGCAGGAGCGTCAGCTCGACGCCGGCGAGCGGGCGGCCGTCCGCCAGCGCCGAGGCCCAAGCCACCATCTGCCGTCCATCCGCGAAGGCGGTGAGGCCGAGGCGCGTCCCCTGCACCCAACAGAAGGCGCCCATGCGCCGCCAGCGATCCTTGGGCTGGGTCGTGGGTTCCACGCTCACGATGGCCTGGCCCAGACCGCCGGGCAACAGCTTGGCCAGGTCAATGGTCGTTTCCACCATTTCGTCAGGCGCGCCCGGGGGCCTGACCGTCGTCGAGAGCAGCTT
>DATECU010000002.1:0-11478 GCA_035286745.1 Vicinamibacteria bacterium
TGTCTCCGGCCATGGCGTCCCCGCGGGTGCGCTCATGGGCGTGCTCAAGGCCAGCCTGCGCACCCGTCTCCGCGCGCCGGGGGACCTCAGCGCCGTCCTGGGCGACATCAACGACGTGCTGGTGGAGCTGACCCGCCCCAACACCTTTGCCACCGCTGTCGTCTTCGCCTTCGAGTCGAACACCCGGCTCGCCTACGCGCTCGCCGGTCACCCGCCGATCCTGCACTGGCGGGGCGCCGACCGGTCGGTGGCCCGGCTGAGCGAGGGAGGCATGGCGCTCGGGATCCGGGCGGGCGAGCGCTACGCTGTGACGCGCGTGGAGCTGGCTCCGGGCGACGTCCTCGCCGTGCTCACGGACGGGCTCACTGAGACCATGGACCGCGCGGACCGCGAGTTGGGCCTGGGGCCGATCGAGGACGCGCTGACGGCCCACGCCGAGACGCCCCTGCCCGAGCTGTTCGACCGGCTACTCGGCCTCGCCAGTGCCCACGGACCGCAGCGGGATGACCGCACGCTGCTCCTGGTCCGCGTGCGCGCGGCCTGAGCCGCCAGCGGTCGGGGGCACGGCGCGCCGCAGAAACGAGTTCGGGCCCCTTGAAAGGGGCTACATTTGGCATCGAGTGTGCATCGGGCGTGGCTGGGGCGTGACGTGGGTACGAACGGGTGTACCGGGAGGGAGCAACGATGAAGAGGGGCTTGATCGGCGTGGTTCTTGCGTCCTTGGTGGGTCTTGACGTCGTGGAGAGCGCCGCTGCCGATTTCCCGGAGGTCAAAGCACAGGGCAAGCTCCGGATCCTCTCGGCAGCACCGGGGGAATCGTACATCGCGCTCACCTCGGGGGGGCAGGTCGTCGGCCTCGAAGGCGAGTTGCTCAGGAGCTTCGCACAGCTTCATCGGCTGGCGCTCGAGATCGTGGAGGTGAAGGGCTGGGATCTCCTGATCCCTGCCCTGCTGGAGGGCAAGGGCGACCTGGTGGCAGGCAACCTCACCGACACGGCGCAGCGTCGTGAGCGAGTCCATTTCACCGCCCAGGTCCTCCCGACGCGGCTGGTGGTGGTGACGCGGCGGCCCCACGCGATCATCCGGACCCTTGACGAGTTCCGGAGGGAGCGGGTCGGGACCATACGCGGTACCAGCATGGCCGATGCGATCATCGCTGCCGGCGTCCCGCGCTCGAACATCGACGACACTCTTCCCCAGGATGCCAGGATCTCCGCCCGATTGGGGAGCGCGGCCTTCACCGCCGCCGTGGAGGAGGTGGCGGTGGCGATGCTCTTGGCGCGCGCCGACCCCGAGCTGCAGCTCGGGATGTTCCTGGGCCCAGCGGGATCGCTGGCTTGGGCCGTGCGCAAGGAGGACGTCCAACTCCGACAGGCGCTCAACGACTACATTGGCAATGCTCGACGCACCGCAACCTGGAGCCGTCTGGTGGTGAAGTACTACGGCGAGCCGGCCCTGGAGATACTACGTAGCGCTCGGGGCGAGTGACGCAGGGCGCCATGCCCGACCGTTCAGCCTTGCACGCGGCGCCGCTCGTGGGCACGCCTGGCGGCAGGTGATCGGCTTGTCCGCTCCCCAGGAATTCGATCCTCGGCGCCGCAGGTGGCACCCGCGAGCGCCTCAGGTGCGGGATCCGTTTCCTTCACTCGTCAGGGTCGCTGCGCTCGCGAAACTGGGCGGTGGCGGGGCGTTCCCCCACCGCCACGTCCAGCGCTTCCAGGACCCTCCCGTCAGGGAACTCGACCTCGACCGAGTACCGCCCGTGCTGCAGGTGCGAGAAGACGGTCCGCGACGAACGCAGGGGCAAGTCGGTAGCCCACAACGAACGGGAGGGTGGGGACCCCACCGGCGAACACGACTATCGAGCGGGAGGCGCGTTCGGCGCCGCTCCGCCCACACCACCAGCTTGCGCTGCTTGCCGCCCGGACACCGGGTCGGGTCGGTGCCGAAGCTGCGGAGGCACGCCTCGGACCCTGAGCGGCGGCTCGGCCCCCAGGACTTCCCGACACCAGTCGAGCAGCGGTCCGCACCCGCTTGCTCAGCAAGCCCCAGCGCCGGATGCGGACCAAGATGGGACGCGTTGGAGGCGCTCCAGGGGGGTGGCCACGCGGAGCGGGCGCCTCCTGACGAAGGGTACGCCCAGGTGACGGTTCCCGAAGGGCCTCGGGCCAGCAGGCCAGACCGGATGGCGGTCCCCAGACGTGGCGCGGGGGGCTTGCTATAATCGCCCCCGCCTTCGATCCCAGGCCCGCACCCCGCTGAACGGAACATGGATTTCCTGATTTCCTTCCTGTTCACCAACCCGCTGGTACCGTATGCTTTGGGGGCAATCGGGCTGCTTGTCGCCTATCGCTTCATCGCCCCCCGGCTGCGCTTTACGGTGCCCGGCGGCAGCCTCTCCACCGACGCTCTGCTCGGCAAGCTCTTGGGCCCGCGCTATGCCGCGGCCAAGCTGCAAAAGGCGGTACAGCGCTACAAGCGAGACGGCCACTACCTGGGGGCCGGCAAGTTGCTCGAAGAGCAAGGCCGCATGCCGGAGGCCGCCGAGGCCTACATCGAGGGCCAGGAGTACTGGGCCGCGGCCTCGACCCTCGAGCGCATGGGCAAGACGGAGCGAGCGGCCGAGCTGTTCTTGCAGGCGGGAGATCACAAGAAGGCCGCCCAGATGCTCACCGACGCCGGAAAGCATGGCAAGGCTGCGGTGCTGTTCCTCGAGAAGGGCAACACCCTGGAAGCCGCCCGCCTCTTCGGCCTGGCGGGGCAGTGGGACAAGGCCGCCGAGCTGTACGCCAAGGGCGGCTATCCGCTGCGGGCCGCCGAGGCCTACGAGAAGGTCGGGGAGTTCCTGAAGGCGGCCGAGTGCCACGAAAAGCACTTCATGGAGAACGTCTCTTTCGGCACCACCTACTCCCAGACCGCGCCCTCCGCCGATCAGAAGAGCGCCTTTCACGCCGGCCGTCTCTACGAAAAAGCGGGGGATCTGAACAAGGCGCTGTCGGTCTACAGCAAGGGCCAGTACTTCAAGCAGGCGGCCGCGGTTTGCGGGCGTTTGGGCCAGCACGGAAAGGCGGCGGAGCTGTTCTTGCGGGCCGAGGATCCCCAGAGCGCGGCTGAGGCCTATGAGAAGGCAGGCGACGTCGTGCAGGCTGCGAACCTGCGCGGCGAGGTGGCGCTCAAGCAGGAACGGCTGCCGGAGGCCGCCGCCTACTTCCAGAAGGGCCAGGACTACCTGCGCGCCGCCGAGCTGTTCGAAAGCCAGGGCATGCTGGCTGAGGCCGCCGGAGCCTACGAGGCGGGGGAGAGCTGGGCGGCGGCGGGTGCCGTGTACATCCGGGCCGGGCTCAAGGACCGGGCGGCGCGCAGCTTTGAGCAGGCGGCGGACTTCGAGACCGCGGCTCGGCTCTTCGAGGAAGCAGGCCAGGGGCGGAAAGCGATCGAGCTTTACGAGCGCGCCGGCTTCACCTTCAAGAGCGGCGAGGCCGCCGCCAAGGCCGGCGACCGCGACAAGGCCATCGCCCTCCTGCAGCGGGTCAATCCCGGAGACGAGAACTACCGCCCCGCCACCGAGCTTCTGGCCCGACTCTTCATCGAAGGCGGCATGCCCGGCCTCGCCGTGGAGCGGATCCAGAAGGTGCTGGGCAACGAGGCGGTCTCGCCCGCCAGCATCGACCTCTTCTACTGGCTGGGGATGGCAAACGAGGCCGCCGGCCGGGTGAAGGAGGCCCTGGACGTCTACCGCAAGGTGATGGCCGAGGACCTCATGTACAAGGACGTCGAGAAGCGGGTAGCTCGTCTGGAGGCGGGCGGCGCCCCCTCGGCCCCACCTCCGCCCGCCGCCCGTCAGCCGGCGGCGCCTGCCGCCCCCGCCCAACCCGCGGCTCCCGCCGCGATGGTCGCCAAGCCCCCCCGCTTCGTGCCTCAAGAGGAGATTGGCCGCGGGCCGCTAGGTGTGGTCTTCAGGGCCGAGGACCAGGTGGATGGCCGCAGCGTTGCCCTCCGCTTCCTACCCCCCGAGCTGGTCTCGGGTCCGGAGGCGCTGCGCACCCTGGGAGGCGAGCTCAAGGCCATCTCGGCGCTTTCCCATCCCAACCTGGTGAAGGTCCTGGGCCTCATCCAGCTCGAAGGCAAGCCGGCTCTGATCAGCGAGTTCGTGCAGGGCCGCAACTTCGCCGAGGCTTTGAAGACCGGCCACAAGATGACGGTGCAACAGGTCCACGGCCTGGGCCGCATCGTCTCCCAGACCCTGGTCTTCCTGCACGAGAAGGGGATCGTCCACGGCTCGGTGCAGCCTTCGAACATGATGGTGTCGAGCGGCATCATCAAGCTGGCCGACCTGGGCCTGGCCCGCCTGGCCCGGAGCGTCGCCGCCTCACTCGACTACCGGGAGCCCGGTGCTCCTAACGACGTGGCGGCCGATCTCTACGCTCTGGCGGCCACTCTCTATCACCTGCTCACCGGCATCCACCCTCGCTCCCGGCCCCAGGGCGCCGGCTTGCCGCTCCCCAGCACCCTGGCCTCCGGGGTGTCGGAGGCGCTCGACAAGCTGCTGCTCAGGGCCCTGCATCCCCGTCGCGAGCTGCGCTTCGCCTCGGCCGAGGAGATCCTGCGCGAACTCAAGGACATGGTGCGTTTGGTGTGAGGCGCCGCTCGTGAGCTGCCCCCTCTGCCAGCAACGCAAGGGCAAGCGGGCCTGTCCCGCCCAGGGTGAGCTCATCTGCACCCTCTGCTGCGGCACCAAGCGTCAGGTGCTGGTGGCTTGCCCGGCGGACTGCGCCTACCTGACGGGGGCCCACGCCCCCGCCTGGGAGCGGGAGACCGAGAAGCGGCGGGACAGTCGGCGCCTGGCCCCCTACCTCGAGGGCCTCTCCGCGGGCGCCACCCGGGTGTTCTTGATCACCCTGGCCGGCCTGGCCGCCATCCGCAAGCGGCGTCCGGAGGCGACCGACTCCACCCTGCTGGCGGCCCTGACGGCGCTTCGCAAGACGGTGGAGACGCGGACCCGCGGCATCCTGTACCAGCACCCTCCCGAGAACCTCGAGGCCGCGGACCTGGTCCAAGACCTGCGGAGTCTCTTCGAGGCCAAGGACGACGCCGGCGAGGATGTCTCGCCCGCCGACGAGGACCTGATGGAGGCCCTGACCGCCCTCGAAGGCTGCGTCCAGGAGGTCCGGAGCGAGGGGATTCAGCCTACCGCGTTTCTCGACATCGCGGTCAGGCTGGTCGGTCAGGCCCCGGGCCCCGGCACCGAGCCACCCCGGCGCCTGATCGTCGAGCCCTAGGGACCGCCACAACCTTTCACGCCTCGACCCAGGGTTGCCGCCTTGACGGCGCGGGGTGGAGATGCCTCATAATGACGTTTGTGAGGCAGGCGCTGCGCACGACGATCGCGACCCTGGCCACCTTGGCGCTGCTGGCCGGCTTCCTGGTCACCTGTCCGTGCTCGGAAGCGGCGGCCAGCCAGCACGCCTGCTGTCCTCCCACCACGGCCATGCGCGCGGCTGACGATGGCTGCTGCCTCACCACCGACGCGACATCCCCGACCGTGGTCGCAGCGCCGGAGCCGCTGCTCCCCGGTCCGGTGGTGGCGGAGGTCAGCCACCTGCCGGCCGTGGTCGGTCTCACTACGCCCCCCTCGGTTCGCCTCGCCCCTCCGGCCCCCTCGCCCCCTCGCGTCCTCCGCATCTGATCCTCGGCTGAAGCGGGACCGCGCGGTCCCTGAGATCGTGGTCCGCCTGCGTCAGGGTATCATCCTGACCGGCGATCGACTCGCTAGGCTTCGGTTCTGAGGTGTCCCATGTTGACGCGCTTTCGACTTCTCCTCCTGGTTGGAGGGCTGCTCGCGGTCTCCAGCTTTGCCTGGGCTGACCACCCGCTGGCAGAGGTCAATGAGGATCCGGTGCTTGGGGCCCTGGTTGCCGATGCGCTGGCGCGCAACCCCGACTTGCTGGCGGCGAGGGAGGCCTTGGCCGCCTCACGCCAGCGGGTGCCCCAGGCGGGCGCGCTGCCCGATCCCATGCTGTCCGTGGGCTACACCAACGACGGCTGGTCCCCGAGCCTGGGCGGTCAGGAGATGACGACCCTAGCCTTCATGGCAAGCCAGGACCTGCCTTTCCCCGGCAAGCGGCGACTCCAAAGCGACATCGCCTCGCGCGAGGCCGGCCAGGTCGAGCAACAGCTCGAGCGCACCCGGCTCCGTTTGGTGGCCGAGGTGAAGCGCGCCTACCACGGCCTGCTGTTGGCACGTGATCTCTTGGCCCTGACCCAGGAGCAGCGCCAGGTCTGGGGCGAGATCGAGGGCGTGGTGCGCGCCCGTTACGCCGTCGGTCAGGGGGCGCAGCAAGACGTGCTGCGGGTGCAGGTGGAGCTGACCCGCGTCGAAGAGCGCGAGGCCGAGCAGGCGGCCGAGGCCGACATCCGCCTCGCCGAGCTGAACCGGTTGCGCGACCGATCGGTCGAGCAGCCGCTGGAGACGGCAGCGACGCAGGTTCTGCGACCGCTGGTGCCTTCGCTGACCGAGGCCCTCACCCAGGCGCGCGGCGTCAGTCCGGAGCTGGTGAGCGCGGGCTTGGCCGTCGAGCGTAACCGGCTGGCGATCCGACTCGCGCAGAAGGAGCTAAGGCCCGACTTCACGCTCCAGGCTGGCTACATGAACCGCGGGGGGCTCGAACCGATGTGGCAGGCCGGGATCGGCGTCACGCTGCCCATGTATCGGAAGAAGCGCACGGCGGCGGTAGCCGAGGCCGAGGCGCGAGTCCGGGGCGGGGAGCGACTCCTGGAGTCGATCGACCTGCAGCTCCGCTATCGCACCCAGGAGCGCGTCACCAGGCTCAAGACCACCGAGCGGATCGCGACGCTCTACGGAAACGGCATCATCCCGCAGGATCGGATGTCGGTGGAGGCGGCCATTGCCAACTACAAAACGGGTAACGTGCCGTTCGTCACCGTCCTGGAGGCGCTGACGACGCTCTACGGTGACCGCTGGACCCACGCGAGACTGGTTGCCGATCACGCCCGACTCCTGGCCAGCCTGGAAGAGGCCAGCCTGGAGCCAACCGCAGGCATGACAGCCGCCACCGCGCCGCCCGCGGCTCTCGGTGAGAGCGGGGCCATGAGCGGCGGCATGAGCGGACGGTGAGGAGAGCGTCATGAAGAACAGATCGCGAACCTGGTGGATGGTGGCGGGGCTGGTGCTGGCCTTGGGTTTGGCGGGGGTAGCCTGTCGCCAGGCGGGTGAGCCTGCCGGACAGGCGAAGTCCGGCAAGCACCAGCAGTACCACTGCCCCATGCACCCCACCTACGTTTCGGACAAGCCGGGAGACTGTCCCATCTGCGGAATGCGTTTGGTGCCGATTCCGTCCGCGGCGTCGCCGGCTGCGGCTGGAGCCGCGACTCCTCCGGCCCCTGGGGACCGGAAGATCGCCTACTACCGCTCACCCATGGACCCCAGCATTCGCTCGGACCGGCCCGCCAAGGACTCGATGGGAATGGACTTCATCCCCGTCTACGAGAACGAAGTGGCCGGAGCTTCTTCGGCGGTGGTGGGGCGGGCGGCCGTCACCCTCTCGCCGGAGCGGCGCCAGCTCCTGGGTTTGCAGAGCCAGGAGGTACGCCAGGAGCGCATCGAGAAGGTCATCCGCACGGTGGGGCGGGTGGCATCCGACGAAAGGAGGCTGCACCACATCCACACCAAGTACGAGGGCTACGTGGAGCATCTCTATGTCGACTTCACCGGCGCCTTCATCAAACGCGGCGACCGGCTGCTGTCCATCTACAGCCCTGAGCTGGTGGCTACTCAACAGGAGTACCTCCTCGCCTACCGTGCCCGGGCGCGTCTTGCCGAGAGCGGCATCCCCTCGGTGGCCAAGGGGGGCAGCGATCTTCTGGAGGCGACCCGGCAGCGCCTGCTGCTGTGGGACATCCGGCCCCAAGACATCGCCCGGCTGGAGCAGAGCGGTGAGGTGACACGCAGCCTCGACCTCTACTCTGACGTGTCAGGCTACGTGGTGCAGAAGAGCGCCTTCCACGGCATGCGGGTCATGCCCGCCGACACCTTGTTCGACATCGTCGATCTCTCCCGTCTTTGGGTGCTGGCCGACGTTTATGAGTCGGATCTGCCCGCGGTCCAGGTCGGCATGCCAGCGGACGTCAGCGTGCCCTACCTTCCCGGCAAGACCTGGCGCGGACCGGTAACCTACATCGCGCCGATCGTGGATGAGAAGACGCGCACCATCAAGGTGCGCATCGAGGTCGACAACCAGGACGGCGCCCTGAAGCCAGACATGTACGCCGACGTCTTCCTGCGCTCCAACCTGGGGATAGGTCTCCTGGTTCCGGAGAGCGCGGTGATCGACGCCGGCGATCGCAAGCTGGTCTTTCTCGACCGCCCCGAGGGGCGCTTGGAACCGCGTGAGGTCCAACTCGGCGTCAAGCTCGCCGGCGGGTACCAGGTGATCACGGGGCTGGCGGCGGGCGACCGCGTCGTGACTTCTGCCAACTTCTTGCTCGATTCCGAATCGAGCCTGAAGGCCGCGCTGTCGGCCATGGCCAGCCCGGCACCGTCGGGGTCGCCTGCGCCGTCCCCGGCCGGCCATCAGCACTGAGAGGCAGGGCATGATCATCCGCTCGCTGATCCGGTTCAGTGCCCAGAATCGCTTCCTGGTGCTGTTGGCCACCGCCGTCTTGGTCGGCTACGGCCTCTATACCCTGAGACACATCCCGGTCGACGCCATCCCCGACCTTTCGGACACCCAGGTCATCATCTACTCGCGCTGGGACCGAAGCCCCGACATCCTGGAGGACCAGGTGACCTACCCGATCGTCACCGCCCTCTTGGGTGCGCCAAACGTCAAGACCATCCGGGGCTTCTCCGATTTCGGCTTCAGCTATGTCTATGTCGTCTTCAAGGACGGCACCGACATCTACTGGGCCCGCAGCCGGGTGCTCGAGTACCTGTCGAAGATCCAGCCGCTCTTGCCCTCCGGGGTCAAGACCGAGCTGGGGCCGGACGCCACCGGTGTCGGCTGGGTCTTCCAGTACGCCCTGGTCGACGATTCGGGTCGGCACTCCCTTGCCGATCTCAGGACCCTCCAGGACTGGAACCTCCGCTACCGACTCCAATCGGTGCCCGGCGTGGCCGAGGTGGCGTCTATCGGCGGCTTCGTCCAGCAGTACCAGGTGACGGTCGACCCCAACCGGCTGAAGTCCTACGACCTGGCCATCATGAACGTCTCTGAAGCGGTGCGCCGCAGCAACAACGAGGTCGGGGGACGGTTGCTGGAGTTCGCGGGCCGGGAGTTCATGGTGCGCGGGCGCGGCTACGTCCGCTCCAAGGAGGACCTGGAGAAGATCGTCTTGAAGACCGACGATCGCGGGACGCCGGTGCTGCTGCGGGACGTGGGCACGGTCGCGCTCGGACCCGAGATGCGGCGGGGTGTCGCCGACCTCGACGGCCTCGGCGACACGGTGGGCGGCATCATCGTGATGCGCCACGGGGAGAACGCCCGCGACGTGATCGCACGGGTCAAGGCGCGCCTTACGGAGCTTCAGCCCTCGCTCCCCAAAGGCGTGCGAGTGGTGACCACCTACGACCGCTCGGACCTGATCCAGCGCTCGATCGACAACCTGAAGCACGAGCTCACGACCGAGATCCTGATCGTCAGCCTGGTGATCCTGCTCTTCCTGTGGCACATCCCCTCGTCGATCGTCCCCATCATCACCATCCCGGTGGCCGTGCTCTTGGCCTTCATTCCCATGCAGCTCATGGGGCTCTCCTCCAACATCATGTCGCTGGCTGGCATCGCCATCTCCATCGGCGTGCTGGTGGACGGCGCCATCGTAGAAGTCGAGAACGCCTACAAGAAGCTGGAGCTGTGGCAACACGGTGGTCGCCAAGGCGACTTCCACGCGGTGAGGCTGGAAGCACTGCTCGAGGTAGGGCCCTCGGTCTTCTTCTCGCTCCTCGTCATCGCGGTGGCGTTCCTGCCCATCTTCACCCTGGTGGATCAGGAAGGCCGGCTCTTCACGCCGCTGGCTTGGACCAAGAACCTCACCATGGCGATTGCGGCCGTGCTGGCGCTCACCCTCGACCCGGCGCTCCGCATGCTGTTCACGCGGATGGACTTCGTGAGCTTCCGCCCCCGTTGGCTGGCCTGGCTCTTCAATCAGGTGACGGTAGGACGCTACTACCCCGAGGAGAAGCACCCCATCAGCCGGGTCCTGTTCGCGGTGTATGAGCCCGCCTGCCGCTTCGTGCTCCGCTGGCCGAAGGCCGTGATTGCCAGCGCGGTGCTGATCGTGGTGGTGACCGTCTGGCCGTACTCGAAGCTGGGCCACGAGTTCATGCCGTCCTTGAACGAGGGCACCATCCTCTACATGCCGACGACGCTCCCCGGCATCTCGGTCACCGAGGCCAGCCGCCTGCTGCAAGTCCAGGATCGGATCCTGAAGTCGTTCCCCGAGGTGGAGCGGGTCTTCGGCAAGGCCGGTCGCGCCGAGACCTCGACCGATCCGGCGCCCTTCTCGATGATGGAGACCACGGTGGTCTTGAAGCCACCCTCAGAGTGGCGGGCGAAGGACCGCTGGTACTCGTCCTGGTCGCCAGAGTGGCTGAAGGCACTGGTCCTGAGACGCCTCGCGACCGATCGCCTCACCTGGGAAGAGCTGATCGCCGAGATGGACCAGGCGCTCAAGATCCCCGGCACCACCAACGCCTGGACCATGCCCATCAAGGCCCGTATCGACATGCTCACCACCGGCATCCGCACCCCGGTGGGCATCAAGATCTTCGGCGCCGACATCAAGGAGATCGAAGCCGTTGGCGCCAGCCTCGAGCAGGCCCTGCGCGACGTTCCCGGCACCCGGAGCGTCTACGCCGAACGCGTGGCCGGGGGCTACTTCGTGGACTTCGAGCTGAAGCGCGACGAGTTGGCCCGCTACGGCCTCAGCGTGGCGGCGGTCCAGGACGTCATCATGTCGGCGGTGGGCGGGGAGAACGTGACCACCACCATCGAAGGCCGTGCCCGCTTCCCCGTCAACGTGCGCTATCCGCGGGAGCTGCGCGACGATCTGGACCGCCTGGGCCGGGTGCTGGTGATGACGCCTTCGGGAGCCCAGATAACGTTGTCCCAGGTCGCGGACGTGAGGACCGTGGCCGGTCCCTCCATGATCCGCAACGAGAACGGCCTGCTCGCCGGATACGTCTTCGTCGACATGACCGGTAGCGACGTCGGCGGCTATGTCGAGCGCGCCAAGCAGGCGGTGGCGGGCATAACCCTCCCGACGGGCTACTCCCTCGAATGGAGCGGCCAGTACGAGAACATGCTGCGGGTTCGGGAGCGACTCAAGGTGGTGGTGCCCATCACCCTGTTCCTGATCTTCTTCCTGCTCTACATGAACACCAAGTCGGCGGTGAAGGCCGGCATCGTCATGCTGGCGGTGCCGTTCTCCGTGGTGGGCGCGGTCTGGCTCATGTACGCGCTC
>DATECU010000003.1:0-3568 GCA_035286745.1 Vicinamibacteria bacterium
CTCCTCCTGGTGTCGGTGGCACGGGCTCGAACCACACGGCCTCGGGGCCGAAGCGCCGGAACAACGCCGCCTCGCCCTCGCCGGCCAGATCCACGACCCGCAGGTTCAAAGCGTTCAGCACGCGAATCACGTCAGCCAGCTCGGCATCCGCCGGGATCCGCAGGCGCCAGGCACGGTCGGTCACCAGTCCACCACGTCTCCCGAGGGACCCTTTCCCCGCCTCGGGCGACGGTGCTTCCGCTGCGCCTGAGCCTCCGCCTCGAGGGCTTCCCGCGACCAGGCGTTCGTGCTCTCGTCCTGCCACGGCGAGCGGACCGCCCGGGGGCGCGAGGCCAGCGCGTAGCGCACCTGGTCGTAGTCGTCGTCCCCGCCGGCGCCGGTCTCGCTGTCGGCGTTGGTCTTGAGGGCATCCTCCGGATCGTCTGGGTTGGTGACGATGCTCTGAATGGCTGCGACCGCGCGCCGATTGCCGGGCGTGTCGATCCAGACGAAGCGGGGGTCGTCATCCTCTTTGTTCGGGCCCACCGCCTTCCAGGCCAACCACTCCCGCAGGTTCCGGAGGCCCATGATCCGGTCGGTGTTGGCCTTACTGAGCAGGATCCCGGCATCCGCGAAGCGTTCCTGCGTGGTGGGCGCGTCCTCGTCCATCTTCTGCTTGTTCCAGCAGTCATGCCCCGCCCACACCCACTTCAGCCGCTTCCAGCTCGGCACCCGGCGCTTGATATCCACGATGATCTCGGGGTCGCGCATCCGCCGGCCGCGGATCGTGTCGCAACAAAAGACCCGGCCATCCTCATTCACCGCGTACCAGGAGAAGACCCACCAGTGGGCGTAGCCCCAGTCGAAACACCCGAACAGATCGTAGAAGGCCGGGATGCCGTGCGGGAACGGGGGCACGATATGCTTCGCCGGCACGATCTCGAGCGCCGCCCCACCGGTCACGTCCCAGTCGCCGAACCGCCAGGCCCGAAACAGCTCTGGCCCACCCGCCGCCGCCAGCCGGCCCTCGTAACCCGGATCGTTCTGCATCAGGAACGGGTTGTCGTCCAGCGTGGCCGGGATGAAGACGGCCTGGAGCGTCCAGTGCGGTTGCAGCTCTGGCTGAGGTCGGTAGCTGAACGGCTTCCACGGCGCCGAGGGCGAGATGTAGCGGGCCTTGAGCCAGCCATGGCCCGGGCCGCCAGGATTGCCCGTCAGCCGTCGGGAGCAGGGCACCCCTTCCGGCGAGCGCAGGGTGCCGAACAGCTTGTCGATCGGGCGCGGGCTGGCGAACTGCCCGGCCTCATCGAAGTAGAGCTTGGTGTACTGGTGCCCCTGGTAGCGGTCGGCGTCCTTGTCCAGCTCCAAGTAGCGCAGCTTGAGCGTGCCACCCTTTGGCGACACCCACGTCCGCCGGCCGGCGATCCAGACCCACACCCCACCCAGCACCTCGTGGCAGATGCGCTCGATCTCCTCGAGCTCGTCGTAGGTGCGGCGGAAGATGATGCCGCGCGCCACATGGCCGTACTGGTTGGCGTGAGCCACGAAGTCCAGGATGAGGCCATACGTCTTCATCCCGCCTCTAGCCCCCCCGTAGAAGACGTCCTCGATCGGGCAGCCGAGGAGGTCGATCTGCGGCCCGACGGCCTGGAACTTGGCAACCTGGGATGCCCGCTCTGGAGCAGTGGCAGTCGTCATCGGGCAGGCAGGGCTCGGCGTTCAGCCACTTGGCGCTGCCATTCCTCCGCGTTCAGGGCCACCACGGGCAGCAAGAAAACCTTCTCCACGCCCCCGCCACCCTGCTCGTGATCGCCGATCAGCTTGAGGTGCCGCATCCCCAGTCCGATGGCTTCGACTTTGTTCCAGAGCCGCAGCTCCGCGTCATCCACCTCCTCCTGCTGCCGACGCTGCTTCTTGCCCTTGCCGACGGTCGTGATGGTCCGCCGGATCCGCCGCTTGAAGCTCGCCACCGCGCCCATCGCGCCAGCCTGCACCCCCTCACGTAGCCGTAGGCTGCCATCCTTGCCCACCTCGTAGTCGTCCTGGCGGGACAGGATGATGGCCTTGAGTTCAGCCAGCAGTTCGTCGGCCGTCACGCCCACGCGGCGCGCCCGCTCGTCCATCGCCTGCTTCACCATGGCGGCCACATCGGCACTACGGAGCAGCCGGTGGGCGGTGACCCGGGCTCCCCGCGGGCTGTAGCCGGCGCGGATGGCCGCTTGGGTGCCGTTCAGATCGATGAGATACTCACGCGCAAAGCGCAGACGCTTCTCCTTGGCCGCGAGTCGGCTGGCCGGCACCATGGCAGCGCCAGGTGGAGATCTCACTCCAGAATCTCCAGGAGGGGGTCGGCCGGTGCGCTCCCACCGCTTACGTCCCGCTTCATGGGAACCCTTTGTGACTCCAGCCTGATGGCGGGCACCGGACCGAAGCGGAAGTCGAAGTAGTAGCTATAGTAGGCGTTCTTACCATCGCCGACGCGCTGCCAGATGCCGCTCGCATCATCTCCGGGCTTCAGATTGCGCTGCACCTCGGCCAAGACAGCGGGCCCCGCCACCACGATGCCGGCACCCAGCGCCGCCAGGCGCTTCAAGAACCAGCGACGGTTCACCTGAGAGCCTCATCAGGTGGCAGGGCCCAGAAGTGACCTACCTCGATGTACCGGCCCCCGGGGGTGGTCGAAAGCCATCGGTTTTGGTCGAACAGCGCCATCAGGCTGGAGTCAGGGACGAAGTCGCGCACAAGCGACTCACTGAAGATCACCTTCAAGGCAGCGTCAATATCGAGTCTCGTCAGGTGGGCGGGAAGCAACGCCGTCGGCGCACTTGCGACCCAGGTCTCGAGGACCTCCGCCACGGCCGGGCCCGCCGCCACCAAAGCACCAGCCTCCACCAGTCGGGCCAAGAACTCGCGGCGGTTCATCGCTCGTGCACCATCACCGCCTCCGCCCCGCTAGTGACTCCAGGCCGACCATACGGCGAGGGCTCAGTAAGCGTCATGTGAGCCTCCAACGGGAGCCGTCTGTAGTACGCCTCGAAGGCCTCCGTCGAACTCCACTGCGCCCGGCACAGGACACAGCATTGGGCACCGTTCACGGCTCTGACACACAAGGATTCCTTCAGAGCGCCCCCAGTAGATAGGCGATCACACCGACCAAGCCGACAACTAGAAAGCCCGTGACAAACCACTCAAGCACAACATCCGCCCATGCGTCGAACAGGCGCCTGGATGGCGTCTCGTATGCGCCAAACAGCGCCATGAGGGGTGTCTCGCTATAGTAGCAGTAGCGCTCATGAACCTGGCCAGGCCGGCGCCCGCAGCACCAGCAACGCCAAAAAAACTTCAGCTTGAGCTGAGGCAGGACCCGGTTCACCGAACCCGCCAATTGGGGTAGAGCGCCACGCACGGCGGGCACCAGCGTTCCTCCCGTCGCTCAATCCGCACCACCACCAGGTTAGGACCACCGCCCAGTTCGTAACTCGGGAGCCCGCACCGCCAGCAAACCACCGGCTGGGTCGCGTTAGCCCTTGTTAGTGGGTGCGTCGCCGCTGCCGCAGTCATCGGTCGGCCTAATCTACGGCTAGGGCGG
>DATECU010000004.1:0-11075 GCA_035286745.1 Vicinamibacteria bacterium
CGAGGGTCCGCTCCGAGCCGACAAGCCGTACCAGTTCAAGCTCCACGCCTCGTACAGCTTCCCCTTCGGCTTGACGGTTTCCGAGGGTTTCTTCCTGTCCGCCGGCATCCCGATCTCCGCCCAGGGGCCCGAGATCGTCAACGGCTACGGCGACGGGACCATCTGGCTCAAGTCTCGTGGCTCCGAGGGCCGGACGCCCGCCTACTGGTCGCTGGATCTGCACGCGGACTACGCCCTGCCGTTCTTCAGCAAGGGTGGCAGCAAGCGCCTCAACATCATTGTCGACGCCTTCAACGTGTTCAACCGACATGAGACCCTGGAGGTTGACCAGGACTACGTCTACGAGGGCATGGACACCATCGATGCCTGGGAGGCCGCGGCCAACCTGGACAGCTTCGGCAATCCGAAGTTCAACGCCAGCCTGCCGGCCAGCTCGTACTACAAGACCCCGATCCTGTTCCAGAGCCCGCGTTCGGTGCAGGTCGGCATCAAGTTCACGTTCTAGACGGGAAGGGTCGTCTTTCGACGTGGCAAGAGGCGGCTTCGGCCGCCTCTTGCCTTGGGCGGGCCAGCCTCACACCCCCACCCCGCGCCTCTGTGGTCTCGTTGCTTGCTTCTTGGTGTTGACCGCGCCAGGTTGGTACGGCTCAATCCGCGAGCAGGCTGTCGGCGAAGGACTGGGCGTCGAACGGCAGCAGGTCATCCAGCGACTCCCCCACGCCCACATAACGAATCGGAACTCCCAGCTCCCGCACCACCGCCACCGCCGCGCCGCCCTTGGCGGTGCCGTCGAGCTTGGTGAGGACCAGGCCGGTCACCCCCGCGGCTTTCGCGAACTCCCGGCCCTGGACCAGGCCGTTGGAGCCGAGGGTGGCGTCCATCACCAGCAGCGTCTCGTGAGGCGCTCCGGGCACTTCCCGCGCCGCCACCCGGGCCATCTTGCCGAGCTCCGCCATCAGATTGCCCTTGGTGTGCAGGCGTCCCGCGGTGTCCACCAGGACCGCCGCGTAGCCGCGGCTGCGTGCCGCCCGCAGACCGTCGGTCAGCACGGCGGACGGGTCCGCCCCCTCGGCTCCGCGATGGAAGGGCGAGGCCGTGCGCCCGGCCCAGATCTCGAGCTGCTCGGCAGCAGCCGCCCGGAAAGTGTCGGCGGCGCACAGGAGCGTGGTGCGGCCCTCGGCCTTCCAGGTGGCGGCCAGCTTGCCGATGGTGGTGGTCTTTCCCACCCCGTTCACCCCCACCACGAAGACCACCCACGGCCGGCTGGAGAAGGGCTCAAAGGGCAACCGCCGATCCACGGCTTGCAGGATCTCGTCTCGGAGCGAGCGTCGCATGATCTCGACGCCCTCAGTCCACAGCTCGCCGCTCTTCGATCGCAGATGCTCCATGGCCTGCCGCACCGCCGGCAGGCCCATGTCCGCCGCCAGCAATGCCTCTTCGATGGCGTCGAGGTCTTCGGGCCGGAGCGGCCTCCGACCGTGGATCAGATCCCCCACGTCTGCGTTCAGGAGGTCGCGGGTCTTGGCCAGGCCCTGCTTGAAGCGTTCGAAGAAGGAAGAGCTCAAAGGGCTTGGTCCATCCTCTCTTGAGTCAGCGCCGAGGCGTGGACGCATCGGCCCACCTCGGCTGCCCGGCCCAGGGTGAGCACGAGGTAGTAGCCGTCGCGGAGCGGGCGCAGGACCACGTGCCCCCCCTGGTGCCGCGACAACACATAACGCAGCGTCCCCCAACCCAGTCGGTCGGAGACCCGTCGCACCTGGGCCAGGGCGATGCCCTGGTAAGCCGCCAACAGAGCGTGCCGATCGTCGCGGGCACCGGCAGCCAGGACCAGCTCCCCGGTCGCGTCCATGAGCAGGGCGCTGCGAGCGCCCGGCAGCCCGCGCACCAGGCCGTCCAGCAGGGCTTGAAAGGGCAAGGCGCTACTTGAACTGCTTCAGCAGGTCGCCCGCCCGCTTTCCGGCCGGGCCCACCGGATCGAGGCGCACCGCCTCTTCCAGCTTGCCCTTGGCCTCCGAGAGCCGGCCCGCCCTGTACAGAAGGTCGCCCAGCGTCAGCAACAGCTCGGCGTTGCCCGGGACTTCCTTGAGCCCCGCCTCCAGGGGCGGGATGGCCTCCTCGGGCCGGCCCTGGCCGACCAACGAGTCGGCCAAACCGGAGTAGGCGGCAACCAGGGCCTTGTTTCGGCCCAGCGAGCTCCGAAACCAGTTGGCGGCCTCGGGGAAGTTCTTCTCTTCCAGATAGGCCTGGCCGAGGTTGCGGGCGGACAGGTCCGGGGTCGGGTTGGTGGGATCGTTGAACGCGGTCAAGAACTCCTTCTTCCCCTCCGCGCGCTTGCCCGACAGCATGAGGGCGGTGCCCAGGTCGTTGCGCACGTCGACGTAGTAGGGGTTGATAACCAGCGCCTTACGAAAGGCGGAAACGGCATCGTCGAACTTGTTGAGACGCAGGCAGGCGACGCCCAGCCCTTTCTGGATGTAGGGGTTCTTGGGGTCCTTGCTGGCCGCCTTCTTGAACGCGTCCAGGGCCATGGCGGGTCGGTTCTCCCGCAGGTGCATGAGACCGGCGTTGAACTCGCTCTCGGGGTCGCCGGCGGTCTGCGCCGCAGCCGGCGCCGCCACGGCCCAGACAACGAGGGCCGCCAACGCCAGCGGCCGGTTTCCAGTCCAGGATCGGTTCATGTTCATCCTCACCTTGCGATCATGCCACAGACGAGGCCACGCCTTGACGGGCTGCAAGCGCAACTCGCCGGGCGGCTGCCGGGGTCAGCTCACCGGCAGCGCTGGCCTTCTCCATGGCCGTCACGCAGCTCTCGTCGAACTTCTTGCCGGCCAGGAAGCGCAAGCGGGCGAGCGCAGCCTCGAAGGTCATGGCCTTGGAGTAGGGCCGGTCGGTGGTCATGGCGTCGAAAGCGTCGGCCACGCTCACGATCCGCCCCAACAGCGGAATGGCTTCGCCCTTGAGGCCCTCGGGATAGCCGCTGCCATCCCAGTTCTCGTGGTGCATCAGCCCCGCGCCCGCCATCTGGCTGAGCATGGGGACCGCGGCCAGGATGTGCTCGCCTTTGCGGGGGTGCTGCTTCATGATCTCGTACTCTTCCTCGGTGAGGGCGGCGGGCTTGCGCAGGATCTTGTCCTCGATGCCGATCTTGCCCACGTCGTGGATGATGCCCGAGAGGTGGACCCGGTCGACCTCGTCGGGGGGCATGCCCATGAACTTGGCGATCAGCCGCGAGTAGAAGGCGACCCGCTCGGAGTGGCCCCGCGTATACGGGTCCTTCTCGTCGATGGCGTTGGCCAGCATGCGAATGGAGCCCATGAACAGCTCCCGGTTGCGGGTCGCCGCCTGACGGATCTCCTCGATCGCCTTCTCGATCTCCCCTCCCATGTGGTTGAAGGCCTCGGCCAGCTCCCCCACCTCGTTGGTGCTCTTCACCTTGACCCGGGTCCCGTACTCGCCGCGGGCCAGCCGGCGGGCCGAGCGGGCCAGGTCGTGAATGGGCCGCGAGATTTGGCCGGCCAGACCTGTGCCTAACGTAATGGCCAAGACGGTCACCAGAGCCACCAGGGCCAGCGACTGGTCGCGCATCTGCAGAGCGCTGTAGTAGGCCTTGGCCTCGTCGACCTGCACCACCACCCCCCAGTCGGAATCGGGCACCCGGGTGTAGGTGCCGAGCATCCTGACCGACTTGCCCTGGGTCAGCATGGTGAAGGGCTCGGTCGAGGAGGCCCGGCCGCCGGTGGCCAGGAGCTTCTGCACGATCTCGACGTTCGACACATCGAGGTTAGGCGCGCTTCCGTCCGCAGGCTGGAGCAGCTCCGGCCGCGAGTGCGCCACCAGCCGCCCGCGCCCGTCCACCACGTACACGTCCGCAACGCCCCCCTGTCCCATCTCCTTGGTGGTGGTCCACAGCGGGCCCAGGGAGACCACCGCCAGCACCACCCCCTCCACCGTGCGCTGGTCCGGCGACTCCTCGGGCTTCTTGGGATCCGCAATCCGGACCGGCTCGCCGAGGACCAAGACCGGCTCCTTGACCGAGCTGGCGGCCAACACCGGATAGCTCACCAGCGGCCGGCCCTGGACGCCGCGGCGAAAGCCCTCCTCGAGTAGCTGCTGGATGGCGGCCTCCGGGAACTGCACACCGGAGCGCGCCCCCAATCCCTTGATGTCCACCACGCTGATGTAGTAGAAGGGGCTGGTCCCCTCCACATAACCAGTTAGGGCGTTCTGTTCGCGGATCCGAACCACCCGGGCAGCGAACTGCCCCGGCGCAACGTCCACCTCCAAGGTCCGCGCCACCGCCACCAGTTGAGCTTGCAGGCTCTTGAGGTAGGTTCCCACCTGTTGGGACAGGCTGCGCGCGGTGTCCAGTTGCAGGGCCTTCTGGCTCAGTTCCAGGTCCCCGCGGCTGCGCGACACCAACTGGAACGAGGTGCCCACCAGGGGCACCACACCCACCCCGAACAGGAGCAGCAGCAGGGAGAAGAGAATGCGTCCCCGGCGCTTGATGACCAGGCCCGAGGCCACCGCTCAGGCCCCCTCGGCCGTGGACCCTTCGGGGCCCGGCGGACCTCCGCCCAGATAGCGCAAGACCTCGTAGGCGACCACCACCTTTTCCTTCCCCTTGAGCGGCTTGGCCCCCAGGTTCGTGCACTCGAAGAGGTCCGTGACCGCATCGAAGGTGTTCTCGCCGATGACGATGGTCATGGGGGTGGCCACCGAGCTCTCCAGCCGGCTGGCGGTGTTCACCACGTCTCCCAGCACCGTGTACTCCTTCTTGTTGATGCTGCCGATCTCGCAGGCCACCGCCTTGCCGCTGTTGATGCCGATGCGGATCCGGAGCTGGGGCCCCTCCTTGCGTTCGGCGTTGAACTCCTCCAGGCGCTCCCTCATGTCCAGGGCCGCCCGGATACACCGGTAGGCGTGGTCGGGCATGTCGAGAGGCGCGCCGAAGACGGCCATGATGGCGTCGCCGATGTACTTGTCCAGGGTGCCCTCGTACTGGAAGATCACGTCGGTCATCCGCGACAGGTAATCGTTGAGCAAGAGCGCCACCGCCGCCGGGCTCATCCGCTCCGACATGGTGGTGAAGCCCACGATGTCGGCGAACAGGATGGAGACCTCTTTCGCCTCCGGGACGCCTAGCGCTGCGCTCGAGGACTCGGAGGTTTGCAGGATGCGGTTGGCCACCTGGGGGGAAAGGAAGCGCCCCAGCCGCTCGCGCTTCTTCTCCTCGGCCAGGATCCGCTGGTTGAGGCGGGAGCGCTCGATGGCGACCGCCGCGTAGTTGGCGAGAGCGGTCAAGAGGTCCAGGTCGTTCAGGTCGAAGATGTTGGTCCGCATGTTGGAGTCCATGTGGATGATGCCGATCACCTGGTCCTGGTTCCAAAGCGGCGCGCAGATGGCGCTCCGGATGCCGTGGAAGTGAATCGACTGGCCGGACTCGAAACGCGGATCGACCAGGGCGTCCGAGGTGAGGATGGCCACCCGCTCTCTCACCACCCGGTCGGCGATGGTCTTGGAGATGGTGATCTGCCCGGGGTCGGCACCGGGAAGGGCGTTACGGTGGCGGATCACCTTGGGGATCAGCTTGCCGGTGGCCTCGTCGTTCAGCATCAGAAAGCCGCGATCGGCGGCGATGTGATCGAAGACGATGTCCATCACCTGCTCCAGCACCTCTTCCACCGGCCGCACCGCGATCAGCGTCTTGGCCACCTCGGTCAGGATCTTGAGGATTCGGTTGGACTTTTCGATCTCCTGGACGTCGGCCTTCTTGGCTCCGGGTACCGCGGCCTTGGGGGTTTCCACCGGCGACAGCAGCTTGGAAAGCTCGCCCACGCTGCGGATGATGGTGCCGCCTTCCTCGGAGAGCGGCTTGGCCTCGTCCAGCACCACCTTGCCCTCCAGGGTCTTGTTGAAGGTGATCTGGAACTTGGCCAGCAGGATCCGGTCGCCGTCCTTGAGGTGCGCCTCCACCACCGGCACGCCGTTGACCTGGGTCCCGTTCTTCGACTTGAGGTCGACGACGCGAACCCCGTCGTCGTCCACCACGATCTTGGCGTGCTGGCGGGAGATGCCGAAGTCCTTGAGCACCAACTGGCACTCGGGCGAACGGCCCATGATCACCTCGCCCGAGGTGAAGGTGTGGGTCTGGGTGGTGTCGCCTTCTTGGTAGGTGAGGCGGTACATGCCTTTCCAGGGAATGAAGTTGAAGCGGCGCTCGCCGTTCAAGTTTACTCTCTTTTGAGGCTCCGCAGCATGAGCTGCTCCACCGCTTGGCGTGGCGAGCGGCCGTCGTAGAGCACCGCCTTCATCTGCTCGGCGATGGGCAGCTCGACTTGGTGGCGCTCGGCCAGGGCGCAGGCCGCCAGGGTGGTGCGCACTCCCTCGGCGACCAGGTGGGTCTCGGCAACCGCCTCGGCCAGGCTCTTGCCGGTCCCCAGCAGTTGGCCCACGCGACGATTCCGGGAGAGGGTTCCGGTACAGGTGAGGACCAGGTCCCCAAGGCCGGCCAGACCGGCCAGGGTGTCGGCTCGCCCACCCATGGCCACCGTAAGGCGCACCATCTCCGCCAGGCCACGAGTGATCAGCGCAGCCAGGGTGTTGTGGCCGAACCCCAGGCCGGCCACGATCCCCGAGGCAATGGCCACCACGTTCTTGAGGGCGCCCGCCAGCTCGACCCCGGTCACGTCGTCGCTGCTGTAGGCGCGCAGGCTGGGGGTCGAGATCTCGCGTTGGACGCGCTCCGCCACCGCAATCTCGGAAGAAGCCACCACCACCACCGTCGGCTGCCCTTGCACCACCTCGAGGGCGAAGGAAGGACCGGAGAGCACGGCCAGCGCATGACCGGGAACCTCCTCAGCAGCCACCTGCGTCATGCGGTCGAGGGTATCGGTCTCCAGGCCCTTGGTGGCGGAGACCAAGATGGCGTCCGCTCGAAGCTGTGGACGGAGGGCTCGGCACACGGCTCGGAACCCGGTGGAAGGGATGACCAGCAGGACCACTTCCGCCGCGCTGGCGGCGGCCGCCAGATCGGTGGTGGCTCGAAGACGGCTCGGCAGCGTGACGCCCGGGAGATAGTCGGGGTTCTGCTGGCGCTCGTTCACCTGCCGGGCCACCTCAGGGTCTCTGAGCCACAGCACGGCATCGTGCCCCGTCCCGGCCAGATGGGCGGCCAGCGCGGTGCCCCAGGATCCCCCGCCCAGGATTGCGGTTCGCATCACCGCTAGTCCTCGGTGGGTCGCCTGCTGCCCAGGCGGTTCTCGGTGCCTTGCCGGATGCGCTGGAGGTTGCTGCGGTGCTTCCAGGCGATCAGGACCGCCGCCAGCACCGCCGCCCAGGCCACCGGCCGGGGTGAGCCCAGGACGAAGCACAAGGCCGCCATCGCCGCGGTTCCGGCCAGAGAAGAGATCGACACATAACGAACAATCGCCAAGGTCGAGCCAAAAACGAGAACGCTGAGCACGGTGGGCAGAGGCGCCAGCAGCAGGAAGGTCCCGGCCCCGGTGGCCACCCCCTTGCCGCCCCGTCCGCCGAGCCAGATCGGGTACAAATGACCCAGGATGGCGGCCACCGCCGCCAGCGCCTCCAGGGACACCCCCTCGCCTAGCGTCCGGGTCGCCAGCACCGCCAGCACCCCCTTGCCGGAGTCGAGCAGGAAGGCCAGAAGACCCGCCGCGCGCCCCGCCGTACGCATGACGTTGGTGGCGCCCACGTTGCCGCTCCCGGCCGTGCGCACGTCCACACCGTGGCGGCGGGCGACCAGGAAGCTGAAGGGGATGGAGCCCAAGAGATAGGCGGCTGTGAAGACCGGAATGGAGAGGGAGAAGTCTGGCATGTCAGGCTCAGCGAGCGGTCCCCAGTCTCGTCGGCGCCGCCCTCGCGGTCAAGGCCGGGCCAGCGGAAACACCTCAAGGGCGGTGTGCAGCGCACCCCGGGGTCTGAGGTCACTCCTGAACAAGATCATCTCCGTGAGCGCTGCCTCCCCCAGGTTCAGCGGCGGCAACTGCGGACCTGGCACCCGATCTCTCCATCGCCCCAGAGTGAGGTGGGCCCTGAAGGGCCGGGCCTCGGCAGCGAACCCGGCGGCCTGGGCCGCCGCTTCGCAAGCCGCCTGAAGGGCTCGAACCGGTTCCGGCAGCTCCATGCCGAGCCACAGCACTCGCGGGCTGCCTCGCTCCGGAAACAAGCCAAGGCCTCCGAGCCGGCCCTCGCCGGCGGGACATGCCGCGGCCGCCTCCCGCACCAGTGGCGTTAGTCGCTGAAGCGCCGCCGGGGTCGAAGACCCCAGGAAGCGCAAGGTGAGATGCCACCCGTCGGCCGACACCAGGCGGCAGCCAGGCAGCCTGTGGCGCAGGTCCTCCACGCTTCGAGCCAGCCGAGTGCGGGCGGCGGGGTCCAGAGGAAGCGCCAGGAAGGCACGAATCCGGTCGTCCGCGGCTTCCGCCATCACTCACCTCGGCTCCCCCAAGTCCTTGCTGGCGGCGATTCGCCGGCTGGCACCAAACGTCACCTCCGTCGCCACTCGGTTCAGACCCCGGAGAGCCCCAGCAGGGCACGGCGCAGCATCTCCAGCGCCGCCTGGCAAGCCTGGAAACGCACGCGTTCCCGCCCTCCGGGGAAGTGGAGGCGGCGCACCCGATCGCCCAGCTTTCCGCTGACCGCGACGAAGACCAGGCCCAGTGGCTTGGCTTCGGTGGCCCCAGTGGGTCCCGCTATCCCGGTGACAGCCAACCCGAGGTGGCTGCCGGCAGCACGGCGAGCGCCGTCGGCCATGGCCCGCGCCACCTCCTCCGACACCGCCCCCTGGGTCTCGATCAGCTGCGGGTCGACACCGAGAAGTTCGATCTTGGACTGGTTGCTGTAGGTGACGTAGCCCCGCTCCAGAAAGGCGCTGGCGCCCGGAGCTTCCGTCAGGCGCGCAGCCAACAGGCCGCCGGTACAGGACTCGGCCAGGGCCAGGGTGAGACCCCGCTCCGCGAGCAGGCCCGCCACCACGTGATGCAGCTCGCGGCCGTCTTCGCTGAAGATGCGCCCCGCCAAACGAGTACGGAGGCCGGAGGCCAGAGCCTCGATGCGCGCCTGGGCTTCCTCGTCGGACGCCCCTTCGGCGGTGAGATGCAGCTCCACCTGGCCCGGCGCGCCCAGGATGGTGGTGCGCGGGTTGGTGAAGGTGGTGTAGAGCGGCGCCACCTGCTGTTCCACCTCGCTCTCCCCCAGGGCGGCGATCTTGAGCACGCGGGTCTTGATCACCCGGAGCCCGGCCCGCTGGCGCAGGAGCGGCAGCGCCCCTGCCTCGAACATGGCTTGCATCTCCCGGGGAGGACCGGGCAACAGGAGCACCAGACGACCGTCGATCTCCAGCGCCTGGCCCGGGGCGCTGCCCTTCGGGTTAGGCATGGACTGGGCCCCCTCGATAAGATCCGCTTGCTTCTCGTTGACGGGGGCCATCTCCCGGCGGTACTGGGCGAAGCGCTCCTTGAGCGCCGCCAGCAGGCCCGGATCGCGGCGGATGGGACGACCCACCGCCGCGGCCAGGGCTTCGCGGGTCAGGTCGTCCTCGGTGGGACCAAGGCCGCCGGTTGCGATCACGACCTCGGCCCGGGAAAGGGCGGAGCGGAAAGCGGACTCCAGAAGGGCAAGGTCATCGGCCACGGTGACCCGCGCCCCCACCTCGATGCCGATCTCCCGCAGTCTCGCCGTTAGCTGCAGAGCATTGGTATCAGAGCGGAGAGGCGTCAAGAGCTCGCTGCCGACGGCCAGGATCTCGGCTCTCATGCCAGGGGCAAGAGCAGGAGCGCGACCCGCACCAGCAGGTTGGCGTAGATCCCAGCCATCAGGTCGTCGGCCATGATCCCCCAGCCGCCAGGCAGCGCCTCCAGCTGCCGGGCCGGCCACGGCTTCACGATGTCCATGGCCCGAAAGGCGAAGAAGCCCAGGATGGCGACCCCGGGGCTCCAGGGCAGGAACAGCAGGCTCACCCACTGCCCGGCGATCTCGTCGACCACCACCAGACCCGGGTCCTTCCGGCCGGCCTCACGAGCCACCCGGGTGGCCGCCCACACGCCCAGGGCGGAAGCCAGCGCGGTGGCGGTGACGGTTGCCCAGGGCCCCAAGCCCGCCAGCGGCCAGAAGAGCAAGAGGCCCACCGCCGAACCCGCGGTGCCGGGCGCCAGAGGGGAGTACCCGGAGCCAAAGCCGGTGCCGATGACACGGGCCACGCGCGCCCCCGGACCGGTGGGAGCAGCCGAGGACACGTCAGGTGCCGACACCGAAAGCGGCGACTGGCTGGCGCTCATGGCAGCGTGATCATAGCGCCAAAGCGGCTACCGCTTGCGCAGCCGGCCCTCCGGGTCGCGAGGGGTCACGCGCAGGGTCTCGGAGTGGCCGACCTGGACCCGCCCGGGGCTCCCCTTGGTCGGCCGCAGGTGCTTGCGGCGGGTCACGTGCACATCGACCTTTCCCCCGCTCCTGGCCTCGCTGAAGAAGGCCGCCACCTCGGCGGCCTCGCGCAGATCCTCGGGGCCCGCCCGGCCCTGGTTGTCGCGCAGGATCACATGGGCGCCCGGCACCTCCCGGGCGTGGAGCCAGAGGTCCTCGGGACCGGCCACGGTGAAGGTGAGGCGTTGATTCTCCCGGGCGGCCCTCCCCACCAGCAGGCTGAGACCGCGAGAAGTCAGGTAGTGCCGCCCGGCCGACGAATCGCGGTGGGAATCGCGCCTCGGTTCGGCCGCCTGACCCGTGACCCCCAACTGGTCCAGGCTCGCCGCGTCCGAGAGCATCCGCTCTCGCGTACCGACCTCCTCGGCTTCCCGCCGGGTTGCCGCCAGCCGGGCTTCGATCTGCGCCCGGGCCCGCGTCATGCGACGGGCCTTTTCGAAGAGGCGGTCGGCGTTGGCGTGAAGACTCAGCCGGGAATCGAGACTCACTCGGCAGGACCGTTCCGGTTGGTACGGGTCGGGTACCTCGACCGCGCCAGCTCCAGCGGGGAGGCTGCCGGCGAAAGCCAGGAGCGCCTCACCCTGCCGCCGCAGCAGGTCCTCGGAGGCCAGGTTCGTGAGGTCCTGAACCAGGTGGGC
>DATECU010000005.1:0-6817 GCA_035286745.1 Vicinamibacteria bacterium
GAGACCTTTTCGGGGAGCCTCACCGACCCGACCGCCTGCAACTGCGGCAACGGCATCAATCAGTACACGATCGAGGTGGCGAGCGCGGGCCAACTCGAGGCCACGGCCACCTGGGCGGAGTCGGGCGCCGTGGTGATCGTCCGCCTGCTCGACTCGAGCTTCAACACCGTCTTCGCGACCTCCACCGCCACCGGCACCACCGCCCGGCTCAGCCAGGCGGTGACTCCAGCCACCTACCGCATCCAGGTGTTCCTGGCCCAGAGCGGCGCCCGCGCCGCCAGCTTCCAGCTCACCGTCACCCACCCCTGATCCCCCGGGCTGGCGGTCCGACTCAGAACACGTAGGACAGCGCGAAGCCGATCTGGGCCACCATCATCATCCGGTACATGTGGGTCCAGGAGGGGTGGTTCTCGGTCGCCGCCAATTCCTCCGGGCGGCGCACCAGCAGGTAGACGGTATAGATGCCATAGACGATCAGGGCCGGCCCCAGGACCATGAGCAGGGCGGCGTTGCCGGTCAGAATTCCGCGCCAAACGCCGAACGGGATCAGAAAGAACGGCAACACGAAGAAAGGGGCGATGATCCAGGCGGCGGCCTTGACGCCGTACTGGATAGGCAGAGTATGGCAGCCCCCGGCGCGGTCGCCCGGGATGTCGGCGAAGTCCTTGGTGGAGGCGGCGCCTAACAAGAAGAGTCCGAAGACGGCGCCGATGTACCAGGGTTCGAGGCCCATGACCGTGCCCACCGAAGACCAACCCGCCACCTTGAGCAGCAACCCCCGGGGGATGGCAATGGTGATGTTGGCCCACATGCCGCGCCGCTTGGTCCACAGCGGGGGCGCCGAGTAGAGCCAGCAGAGCCCTGTGGTGAAGACCACGATCCAGAAGCACTCCCGGCGCCCCCCCGGCGCCGTCAGCCAGGCAAGTATCCAGGCCAGGGCGCAGGTGACGGCGGTGAAGAACCAGGCCTCACGGAGGCTCAGGGTCCCCGCCGGCAGGGGCCGCTTGGGCTTGTTCACCCGGTCGATGTCGAGGTCGTAGATCTGGTTGAGCGCGTTGTTGGCGGCGTTCAAGGTGGCCGCCATCAGCGTGCCCCAGAGCACGGGAAGCAGCAGCTCCAGGGTGACCGGGGGCTTGCTGTGGCCGGCGCCCCAGGCGGTCACGGCACCGGACAGGACGCCTAGCGCTGGAGGCAGCAGCGTGAAGGGGCGTGCGAGGTCGAGGTAGGCCTTGGTTTTGGACATCAGGACCTTCAGGACGGGATTGGGAAGGCGCGGAGCAGCAAGACCACGAACCCGGCGCCCAACGCGGTGTTGAGCGCGTTCAGCAGATCGTTGTCCAGCCACCCCTTGCGTTCGGCGACCGTGCCCAGGACCGATTCGGCCAGGCTGCCGAGAAGCCCGGCCAACGCGACCAGCACCGCCGCCAGCCAGGGGTAGAGGCCGAGGGCCGCGCCCAGAGCGGCTATCAGGGCCCCTCCCAGGAAGCCGCCCAGGGTGCCCTCCAGGCTGACGGCCCCTTCGGTACCAGCGGGCACCGGCCGCAGGCTGGTGATCAGGAAGGTGCGGCGACCGTAGGCCTTCCCCACCTCCGACGAGCAGGTGTCGGCGGCGGCGGTGGCCACGGCGGCGGCGTAGGCCAGCAGGAACAGACTCTGCATATCGCTAGGCGCAGCTCCCGCCATCAGCGCCAGCAGGGCAGGGACGCCCCCGTTGGCCCAGGCGTTCCGCCAGCCGCGGGCACCGCCCTTCTCCTGGGCGATGCCGCGGGCCGCCTTGACGCGATAGCCGATGCGAGTGGCCAGGCTCCCCAGCACGAAGAACGCGGCCATCAGGGCGAAGCCGCGGAGGCCCAAGGTGCCGGTGATGACGGTGCCGATGAATACGGCCGAGAGAGCGCCGGGGATATCGATGGACCCCGCCCACTTGGCGGCGAGCGCCACCACGCCGTTGACCGCCAAGCCCAGCAGCAGGCGTTGCCCGAGACCGGGCGCCGCGAGCAAGCCGGCGAAGTCCGCTTGGGCCAGCAGGGTGAGAGCCACCGCTCCGGTGAGCGGCACGGTGAGGTTGTCGTCGAGGGTGGTGGGCAGCGTCTCGACCAGGGCGCAGAGGAGGGTGAGCGGTACGGTGAGGGCCAGCACCCGCGGCGTCAGAGACGCTGTGAGCGGTAGGCGCAGGGTCCACACCATAAGGAACGAGGCGGCCAGGGTGCCAAAGACGATGAAGGAGGCGAAGCCGATCCAGCCCTTCCCCGGGTTCCACGGCAGCCGAGGCCCGCGCAGGGCCTGCCCCAGGAGGGTGGCCATGCCGTCACCCACCGCCAGCAGGCCCCAGACCGCCGCCGCCTTGGCCAAGTCGTGGCGGAAGTAGAGGCAAAGACCCAGCACCGAGAGCGGGTAGAGCAGGATGCCGAGGGGATAGCCCTTCGCCTGCTCGCCTCCCCGCCACAACTGCTTGCCCCCGACCCGGGGCAGGATCTGCCAGTTGAAGAGGAAGGCGCCGAGGGCCAGGGCGGCGGCACCCCGCCAGTCGAGGAACCGCAGCAACAGAGCGAAACCGCCCACCCCGATGTGCACCAGTTTGCGTTTGGTCTCCCCGGCGGTCAGCACCCCGGCCCCCCGGCAATCGTCCCCTGCTCCCGGAGCCAGGCGATCGTCTCTTGCAGTCCCTCGCGGAGCGGGGTCACCCGGTACCCCAGCTCGCGCTCGGCTTTGGCGCTCGAGTAGGCCCAGTGCTCGCGGAATACCCCCACCACCTGGTGGGTGAGCTGGGGCGGGTGGCCCGTCAGCTCAGCCCAGGCCCACAGCGCGCCACCTAACGCTGTGGCCAGAGGGTAGGGGATATGCCGGCGGGGAACCGGGACCCCGGTCAGTTCGGCCAGCAGCGCAAACAGACCGTTCATGTCTGCGTTCTCTCCGCACAGGAAGTACCGCTGGCCGGCTCGCCCGCGCGCGAGCGCCGCCAGCTGGCCGGCAGCCACGTCGCTCACGTAGGAGTACGACCAGAGCCGATCCCCGGGGCCGATGATGCCCGGCAGTCGACCCTGGAGGTGATCGACCACCATCTTCACCACCAGGTTGCCGTCCGTCAGGTCGCCGGGGCCATAGACCACCCCCGGGTAGAGCATGACCACGTCCTGGCCGGCGGCCGCCGCTTCGCGGGCCGCTGCATCGGCCTGGGCCTTGGTGCGCTCGTAGGCGTTTCGATAGGTGCCAGGGTGGACCTGGGACTCGTCGGCGGGGGTCGGGCCCGCCGGCCCGATGGCCATGAAGGACGAGGTGTAGACGAGCCGCGCACCGGCGGCACGCGCCGCCGCCAGGGCGTTGCGCAGACCACCTAGGTTGACGGCATCGAAGACCGCGGGATCGGGCGCCCACATCTTGACCACGGCGGCCATGTGCAGAATCGCGCCGCAGCCATGAGCGGCGCGCTCCAGGGAACCCGCGTCGGTCACGTCCCCCGGCGCGATCTCGGCGGCTGGGGGCAAGCCGGCGAGGTTGCTTCCGGCTCGGGCCAGGATGCGCACCGAGTGCCCGGCCGCGTCCAGGGCGGTCGCCACGTTCTTGCCCAGGAAGCCGGTGCCCCCGGTGAGCAGGACCTTCACCGGCTCACCGGGGGAAGCACCAGCCGGCCGGCGCCCAGGCGCTCCCGCCAGTAGCGCAGGAGATCGGCCAGGGTCTCCGCCAGCTCGATCTTCTGCGCATAACCCGTAGCCTGCTGGAGCTTGCGCGGGTCGCCCACCAGCGCCGGGATGTCGGCGGGGCGCAGGCGCGAGCCGTCGACGCGGATCTCCACGTCCACCTCGGCCAGCGCGATCAGCCGATCCAGGAGGTCGCGGATGCGCAGGCTCCGGCCGCTGCAGACGTTGTAGACCTCCCCCGGCTCGCCGCGGTCCAGAAGCGCCCAGTAGGCGCGCACCACATCGCGCACGTCGGAGAAGTCGCGGATCGCCTCCAGGTTGCCCACCTCGATCAGCGGCGGGCGCCGCCCCAGCTCGATCTCGGCGATCTGGCGGGCGAAGCTGCTCTCGGCGAAGATCTCGCCGCGGCCGGGACCGGTGTGGTGGAAGGTGCGGGTGCGGATGATCGCCATCTGGTGGGACAGGGCGTATTGCAGGGCCAGGTAGCTCTGGGAGACCTTGCTCACCGCGTAGGGCGAGTTGGGGCGAAGCGGGGCCGTCTCGGCGAGCGGGATCTCCTTGGGCTCCACCAGGCCGTACTCCTCGGCGCTGCCGATCACCAGGATGCGCGGGGCCAGCGCCCGCCGGCGTACGGCTTCCAGCATGTTGAGCAGACCCAGGACGTTGGTGCGCAGGGTGCCCGCGGGGTCTTCCCAGGAGCGGTGGACGCTCGATTGCGCCGCCAGATGGATGATGCGGTCGGGATGGACCACGTCGAAGGCCGCCTCCACCGCCGCCGAGTCCTCCAGGTCGGCCTCCACCGGGAACACCCGCGCCGGCAGCTCGAGCGGCGAGCCGTGAGGTCGGAGCAGACCGAAGACCTGGACCTCGGGACGCTGGGTGCGCAGGAAGTCGGCCAGGTGCCCGCCGACGAAGCCGGCGATGCCGGTGACCAGGACCCTCACGGGAAACCGCGGCCGGCGCCAGGCATGGGTTGGGTACCCAGGAAGCTGCCGCTGGAGCCGATGTTGGCGAGCTCAATGGAGAAGGTCTTGCTCCACACGATCTGGCCTCCTCCGAAGTCCCGGCGGGCCACGTCCACGATCAGGCCACAGCACTGGACGTCGTAGCGGCCGCGTGCAACCAGGGTCGCCAGCTGTTTGCGATCGAAGTCGTAGTAGGCAGTGCCGTTCACCGTCAGGTGCTTGGGGATCAGACTCAAACGCAGATCGCCGCGCACGCTGTCATGCGGGAGGACAGGGCCGACCTGGTTCTGCTGCGGGGTCTTGTAGCGCGACCAGTTGGCGGTGATGCCGGCTCGCTCGCTTTCGGCGCGCACCGACAGCCCCAGGCTCTTCACCAGCCGGTAGTTGACGTCGTACTCGAGATTGAAGTTGGCATTCAGCCGACTGGCGGGCGCCAAACGAAGACGGGTCTGGATGGGAGAGTAGTGGGCGGGCTCTCCCTCGGGGCCGAAGATCGCCGACACGTAGCCTGGGTCGTAGGCGCTGGCTGCGACGTCCACATAGTAGGTCTGACCGATGGTCCAGTTCAGGAACTCCCAGGTCTCCAGCTTGCCCGAGCGGCCGGGCCGTTTGGCGTAAAAGCGTTGCTCCAGAGCATAGTAGATCTGGTTGGTCCCCGGAAACCGATCATCGTATCCGAACCGGGGCAAGGCCTCGTAGTTGTCGATTCGCGAGCGGTAGGTCCAGGTGACCTGAGGGCCGACGACGTGCTTGAAGCGCTCGGAATAGCCGTTGCCGGGGGTCACGAAGATGCGGGAAAACAGCGGCCCGCGGACCGACAGGCTCCCCTCCAGATAGCGGCGATCGACCGGCGGCCCGGAGAAGTCCTCCGCCTCGGTCTCGGGATCGTTGCTCACACCGTAGCGCGTGTAACGCGCCTGGATCTGAGGCGTCACCTGCAGGAAGGCGGCGGAGAGCGGCCGCGACAGGCGGGGGTTCAGGTCGTATCGGGAGTAGGAGACGTGGCTCTCGTCGTCGCTCGAGAAGCGGGCCAAGCGTTCGGCCTGGGCGGAGTACTGAAGGACCAACCCGGTGGCCTTGTGCTTCCGGGGGGCGCCGCTCATCGAAAGCGAGGGGAGGTGTTGGAGGATTTGCTCCTGGCCGGCGTAGAAGGTCTCGTTGGAGTCGGCGAGGAGCTGCACGTCCCCCAGCGCGAAGCCACGCTGCAACGAGAAGGAGCGGATGCGCCTGCGATTGAACATAGCATCGGGATCGTCCAGGAAGCGGCGGCGGAACTCCTGGGTGCTGGAGTCCTGGACGCGGACCCGGGCCCGCAGCCGGCCCGGAAGCACCTGCTGCGCATTCCAGTTGAGGTCGTGCTCCCAGACGCTGCCGCCTCCCTCCGACACCCGCCGGTTGAAGAAGGACCGGAAGTCACCGCCCGATGGGCTCTTACGTCGATAGCGAAAGTCGTGACCGAAACCCCAACCCCACTTGGAGTAATAGTCGACCGCAAACGTCTGGTCGAGGCTCCGCCCCATCGCCCAGAAGAAGGCCCCCCCGACGTTGCGGCCTCTGACCTCATCGCTGCCGTAGTGGGGCAACAAGAAGCCGGAGCTGCGCTGGTCCTGCTGGATCGGGTAGATGAAGTAGGGGAAGTAGAAGACGGGCACCTCATGAACCCGGAAGATCACGTGCTTGGCCTTCACCTTGTCGTCCACCTTGAGGGTGGCGGAACGGGAACCGAACCTCCAGCGCGGGTTGGGCTGAGAGCAGGAGGTGAAGCGCCCGCCGTGAATGCGGTAGGTGTCGGCGGAGATGCGCTCGATCTTCGGGGCCTCGACGAAAATGCCGGGCTGCGCGTAACCCATGGCGTTGTTGAAGACGCCGACGCCGCTGTCCAGGTCCATCTCCAGCCGGTCTCCGGTGAGACGTTCCTCGCCCCGCAGGAAGACCACGCTGCCTTTGGCCTCGATGCGCCGGGCGGAGGTTCCGTCTGGCTTGGGCGTTACGTGGAAATCGAGGTCGTCGGCCTGTAGGCGAGCATCGCCGAAGCGGACGTCGACGAAGCCGGTGAACTGGGTGTGGCCTTCGCCCACCGTCTCCTGCTTGGCGGCGGTTATGCAGATGTCGCCGTCCAGGGGATTGCACGCGCCGGCTTCGGCCTCGGCGGGCGGCGCGGGTGCGGGCGACGCACTGGGCTCGGGCTGCGCCGCTGCCGGAGGCGGGGGCGGG
>DATECU010000006.1:0-12820 GCA_035286745.1 Vicinamibacteria bacterium
CCGGCGGGTGCCCTGGCCGCTGTCTTCCTGAACAAGGCGGAGACCGAGCCGGCCCTGGTCGCGGCGGGTCGCCTGGCTTCCCGGCTGATCCCGCCGTATGCCCGAGTGCTGGCGGGCTCGGCCCGGGGCGGATCGCTCCGGGTGTGGGGGTGACGCACCCGGCTTGGAGTCTGGTCTTGGCAGCGGGCGCCTCACGGCGCATGGGTCGGCCCAAGTTGCTGCTGCCGCTGCCGGAAGGCGGCACGGTTCTGGCCCGGGCGATCAGGCCTCATCTGGAGGCCGGCCTGTCCCGGGTGCTGGTGGTGTTGGGCTCCGAGGCGGCCGGGGTGGAGGCGGCAGCCGGTCTGCCAAACGATCCGCGGCTTCGGGTGATGGTGAACGAGGACTGGGATGAGGGGATGGCCTCGTCCCTTCGTCGCGGGATCGAAGCCTGTGCCGAAGCGGAGGCGGTTCTGGTCGCGCTGGGGGACGAGCCAGGCGTGACCGTCAGTCGCCTCTCGATGCTGCTGGCGGCGTGGTCGCCGGGAACGCCTCTGGTGGTGCCCGTCCACGCCGGCCGGCCGTCTCGGCCGGTGCTGTTCGGCCGCGCGCTGTTTCCTGAGCTTCTGAGCCTCACCGGTGACGAGGGCGGCCGCCAGGTGGTGCGGCGGCACTGGGGCCAGGCGGTTCAGGTCGAGGCTCCGCCGCTCCTCGATCTCGACACCCCGGCGGACTACCTGGCCCTGCTCGGGGACTCTGATATCCTGCCCCGGTGAAGGATGTCCTGGCAGCGGCGCTCCGGGCCGAGGAGCAAGGAGACCCGGCCGCCCTGGTCACCGTGATCGCCACCGAGGGCTCCACCCCGCAGAAGGCGGGGGCCAAGATGGTGGTCTATCCCGACGGCCGCATCGTGGGGACCATAGGCGGGGGCTGCGTGGAGTCGGAGATGGTGCTCCGCGCCCGCCAGACCATCGAGAGCCGCCGAGCCCAACTGGCGTCCTACGACCTCACCCTGGAGCAGGCGGGAGAGGATGGGCTCATTTGCGGCGGGAGGATGCAGGTGTTCATCGAGCCCCTGGAAGGCACGCCCACCCTCTGCCTGTTTGGCGCGGGTCACGTGGCTCAGCCGCTGGCCCACATGGCCAAGGCCGCCGGTTTCCGGGTCGAGGTGGCGGACGACCGGATCAAGTTCGCGAACCGCGAGCGCTTCCCGGAGGCCGACCTTCTGATCGTGGAGGAGTTCGGGGCCGCCGCCCGACAGATGACGCTTGGGCCTAACTCATATGCCGTGGTGGTGACACGGGGGCACGGGGGCGACACCGATGCCCTGCAGGCGGTGCTCGGCCGCGGGCTTCGTTATGTGGGGCTCCTGGGCAGCAAGCCCAAGCTGGTCCACATCGCGGCCGCCCTGGAAGAGCGCGGGCTCTCCGCCGAGCGGCTGTCCGAGATCCGGTGTCCCCTGGGCCTGGAGATTGGCGCCGAGAGCCCGGAGGAGATTGCGATCAGCATCCTGGCGGAGATGATCGCGGTCAGGCGGGGAGTGGAGCCGGAGCGGATCGGTCCCATGAAGGTGGAGCTTCCCGGCCGCCTTCGGGCAGGCCGCTGAGCCACCCCCTGGTGGCGGTGCGGGGCGGAGGCGAGATGGCCTCCGCGGCCGCCCGCCTGCTCTTCCTCGCCGGCTTCAAGGTCTTGGTGCTGGAGCGGGCTCAGCCCTTGGCGGTTCGCCGCCTGGTGTCCTTCGCGCAGGCGGTCTCGGACGGTGGGGTGGAGGTCGAGGGTGTCACCGGCCGGCGGGCGATGGCGAGCGATCTTGCGCCATGGCCGGCGGACGTGGTCCCCGTCATCGTGGACCCTGAGGGATCGTCCCTGTCTCGGCTGGGGCCGGGAGCCGTGATCGACGCACGCATGGCCAAACGCAACCTGGGTAGCGCCCGCTCGGATGCGCCTCTGGTGGTGGGCTTGGGCCCGGGGTTTGTGGCCGGCGACGACGTTCACGCGGTGATCGAAACCCAGCGCGGACCCAACCTGGGGGCGGTGATCTGGACCGGGTCTGCGCTGGCCGACACCCGCCTACCCGCGCCGGTGCAGGGCGTCGGTGAGGAGCGAGTCCTGCGAGCGCCGCGAGCCGGGCGCTTCCGCGGCTTGGTTCCGATCGGCGCTCTCGTTAGCCGAGGGGAGGCGGTAGCCGAGGTGGAGGGCGAGCCGGTGCGGGCCGAGGTCGGCGGGCTGGTTCGCGGGCTGCTGGCCGATGGGGTGGCGGCGGAGGTGGGCCTGAAGATCGGCGACATCGACCCCCGGGGCCCCGCGGTGGACCCAGCCCGCATCTCCGACAAGGCGCGCGCCGTGGCCGCCGGGGTGCTGGAAGCGGTGGTGGTGGGGCTGGTGGTTCGCAAGTAGCGGTCAGAGGAGGGCGGTCAGCGGACAGCGGTCAGCTTTCAGCTGCGGCAGGGCACGAGGTTGGGGAGGCGCCGGCCAGCAACGAGCGTCAGCGCGGACGGACTCAAGAGCATGAAGGGCGTCGCGCTCATCTCGGCTCTCCGCCTTTGAACCCGATCCGGCGTCGCGGCCCGTCCGGTCGCGTCATCAGTTGCCGGATGGCCTGGATGATCGCTTTGAGCTCCTGGTCGTGCCCGGCGACGCGTCGCTCGAGATCGGCGAGCTTGGCCACCAGCTCCGCCTGGCTGGCCACCCACTCTCGCAGGCGCAGGAACGCCCGCACAACGTAGAGACTCATCTGGACCGCCCGGGAGCTGTTGAGGACGCTGGCGGCCATGAGCGCTCCGTGCTCGGTGAAGACGCGGGGAGGGTACTTGCGGTGCTCCCCCCTGCCTGCCGGCTCCACGTCTAAGGTCGCAGAATGCGACCTTAGAGCTGCATGCTCCTCGCGTGTCAGGAGGAAGCTGAAATCAGGTGGGAAGCGGCCGTGATTGCGTCTCACCTGCTCGTTGAGCCGCTTGGTCGGCACGCCGTAGAGCGTCGCCAGGTCCGTGTCCAGGATGACCTTCTGCCCACGCACCACCAGGATCGCGTGCTGGATGCGCTCCAGGGGGACGGGGTCCTGCTCAGACATGGGCGACGCGCTCGTGGGGGATGTCGGCCGGGACTTTGGCCCTGATGCCGAGGAGTTCGGTGGCCGCGTCTTCCATGCGCCCAAGGGTCTCACGACGCCCCGCCAGAGGGGGTCCAAGAGGCTGCCTTGCTGCCGCGCTCACCCGCAAGCGTTGGCGACAGCGGGAAAGAGAGAGGCCCGTTCCGTAGCTGAGTGCTGATAGCCGAGAGGTGATTGCTACCCGCTCGCGACACAGGGTGCAGGGTGGTCCGACCGCTTGTGAGACCCTCCGCAATCGGCTAATGTTGCGGCCACTACATCTCCATGTGGCCCGGAAACGGCATAGGTCGCAGCCGCCCCCTCCTCGCGCTGGCCCTGGCGTTGGTCGCTGCCGGCCTGCTTCCGGGCGAGCTGAGCGCAGCCAAGAAGGCCAAGGCCGGGCTGCCCGCGCTGACCCGCGAGTACCGCCACCCCTCCGGCGCCTTCGCTTTCCGCACGCCCGAGACCTGGGAGGTCAAAGAGACGGGTCCGGAGACGACTGAAGCCTGGGGAGAGGAAATCGGCTTCCGTTTTGTGTACCGGCCCGGGGAGTCGGGCTTTGACAGCCTCCACGTCACCTGCATGCTGGAGCGACTGGCCCCAGAGACGGAGAGCGAGCCGCAAGTCCGATACGAGTACGACTTCGTGAGCGGCCCCATGTTCGACCGCCGGGCTCTGGACTCGGCCTTCTCGGTCCGCTACGACCAGGCCATCCGCGGCCACCGCGACTGGCGGCAGCGCAACTTGACGGTCGTGGGTGGCGGCCAGTCCCTCTGCGTCATCTCCTACGTGCCGGCGCAGCTGTGGAAACGCTCGCTGGCCGCGCGCGGGTTGGTGGCCGCGGTGGCGGGGAGCCTGACCCTCAAATGACAATGGCCGCCCTCCCGGTGACGCGCGTGAAGCGCCACATCTGGTCGATCGGCGGCGGCAAGGGCGGGATTGGCAAGACGCTGCTCACCGCGGCCTTGGGCTGGCAGCTCGCCCGCATGGGCAAGCGGGTGGTGATGGTGGACGCCGATCTGGGCGGCGCCAACCTCCACACCTGCCTGGGCCTGCCCAACCCAACCCTGACCCTGGCCGACTTCATCCGCCGCCGCGTCGAACGAATCGAAGAGGTGGTGGCCGAGACCGGCACCCCAGGGTTGCGACTCATCAGCGGGGCCTCCGACTTCCTGGGGGCGGCCAACATCAAGTACCCCCAGAAGGTGCGGGTGCTGAACCGCATACGGTCGCTGGATGTGGACGTCGTGCTCATGGACCTGGGAGCCGGCATCACCTTCAACATCATCGACTTCTTCCTGATCTCGGACCTGGGGCTGCTGACGGTGGTGCCCGAGCCGACCTCGATCGAGAACGGCTATCGCTTCATCAAGAGCGCCCTCTACCGGCGCCTGCGGGCCGCCGCCGGCAACGAGTCGGTGCGCGAGCTGGTGGACGCGGCCCTGGACGCCAAGAACCCACAGGCCATCCGCACCCCTCTCGATCTGTTGCGCGCGGTCGAGGAGCTGGATGGGGGAGAGGCCGAGGTGCTCCGCCGCGAGATGGCAGCCTTTCATCCTCAGTTCATCGTGAACCAGGTGCGGGAGCCGGGGGACGTGACCATTGGACACCAGTTGGTGACCGCCTGTGAGCGCCACCTGGGAGTGCGGGCCCATTACGCTGGCTATGTGAACTTCGACGACCGGGTCTGGCAGGCGGTGAGACACCGGAAGTTGTTCATGACCGAGGCGCCCACCTGTGCGGCGGCGGAGAGCGTTCGGCGGCTGGCCAAGGGGCTCTTGCAGGGTGAGACCCTCACCCTGCCCTGGTAGGCCATGGAGCTCCGGGGAAGAACCTGCTACGAAGTGCTGGGACTGAGCCCCGGCGCCCCCCCCGAGCAGGTGGAGCGCGCCTACCGGTTCTACCGCGACCTCTATCGCGACAACTCGCTCGCCACCTACTCCCTGCTCAGCCCCCAAGAACTGCTGGGGGCTCGGACCCGGGTCCAGGAGGCCTACGAGGTGCTCGCGGATCCGGCACGTCGCTCTTCCTACGACGTGTCCTTGGGCCTCCCGGTGCCGGAGTCGGCGGCGCCCTCACCCCCTGCCGCCGGACCTTTCCCGGCCCTTGTCCCGGAGCCGGCCCCTACGGCCGTGCCGTCTGAGCTTGCTGCTGCGCCGGAACCAGCAGTAGAGCCCGCCCAGGCGACGGAGCCGATTCCCGCTGTCCGGCCGCCGCTGGCCCCGGTTCCCCCACCGGAACCCCCACCGTTGCCCGACCCGGTCACCGGAGCCGCTCTCAAGGCCCACCGAGTGGCCCAAGGGGTGAGCCTGCGCGATATCGCCAACCAGAGCAAGATCGGCGTGCGCTTCCTGGAGTACCTGGAGGCCGACCGCTTTCACGACCTGCCGGCGCCGGTATACATCCGCGGCTTCCTGCGTGAGTACGCCCGAGCCTGCGGCCTGGACGCGCAGCACATCGTCGATTCCTATCTCTCGCGCCTGGGGAAGACTTAGCCCTCGACAGCAAACGGGACTTCCGGTTATCATCTGAACTTATGAGCACGCGTTCAGATGTAGCTGGGCCGCTCTTCGTCGATCCCGACCGGGTGCGGCGGGTGCGGCGCACCCTGGTGGCCGCGGAAGCCGCCCAGGTCCTGGCCGATACCTTCTCTTTGCTGGGGGATCCCACTCGGACCCGACTGCTCCACGCCCTGGCGGTGGACGAACTGTGCGTGTCGGACCTGGCGGCGCTGCTCTCGATCGACCCCTCGGCCGCCAGCCACCATCTCCGACTGCTGCGCGATCGCCGCCTGGTGGCGGTGCGCCGTCAGGGCAAGCGGGCCTACTACCGGTTGCAGGACGAGCACATCCGGACCCTGGTGGACATGGGTCTGTCCCATGCGGCCGAAGACGCCGCCGCTCGGCCACGGCGCCGGCGATGAGCGCTCCGGCGGTCTGCCCCGGCTGCGACGGCGAGCGAAGCGAGGTCTTCGAGGTCGAGGGGCTCGACTGCGGCAGCGAGGTCGCGGCCATCGAGAAGCACCTGCGCAGCCTCCCCGGGGTGTGCTCGGTGCGCGCTTCGGCCGCCACCGGTCAGGCCACGGTGGTGCACACGCTTGGCGAGGGGGTGGTCGAGCGGGCGTTTCAGAAGGCCGGCTTCCAGGCCAGGAAGGCCGCCAAACGCGGAGCCCCGGCCCCCGCGTCGTCCTGGGACGTGGTCGCCGCCGCGGCGCTGACCGGCGCGGGCTTCTTGAGCCTGCTGGCCTCCAGTCGCCTGGCCATCGCCTTCTTCCTTCCCGCCATCCTGGTGGGCGGGGCCAGGATCGCTCACAAGGGGCTGCGGCGGGCGGCGCAGGGCGTCCTGGACATGAACGCGCTCATGACGCTGGCGGTGGTGGGCGCGATGGTGATCGGCGAATGGGGCGAGGGAGCGGTCACCGTGGTCCTGTTCGCCCTGGCCCAGTTTCTGGAGTCGCGCAGCCTGGAGCGGGCCCGGCGCGCCATCACGTCCTTGCTGAAGCTGGCTCCCGAGGTGGCGGTGGTGGTGCGCGAGGGGACCGAGGCGGAGGTGCCCGCCGCGACCGTGGCCCGTGGCGAGACCATCGTGGTGGGCCCCGGGGCCCGCTTGCCGCTGGACGGGATGGTGCTGACGGGCGAGAGCGAGATCGACGAGTCGACGCTCACCGGCGAGTCGGAGCCGCGGTCGAAGCAACCGGGGGACGAAGTCCTCGCCGGCTGCATCAACGGCTCCGGCGTGCTGACGGTGCGGGTGACCCGAGCCGCCGCCGAGACCACGTTGGCTCGCATTCTGCGGCGGGTCGAGGAGGCCCAGGCCTCGCGGTCGCCCAGTCAGGGCTTCGTCGAGGCCTTCGCTCGCCTCTACACCCCCGCCGTGATCGCCTTCGCTGTCGTGATCGCGGTGGTTCCGCCCCTGCTGGGTTGGGGCGGCGCCTTCGAATGGCTGTACCGGGCCCTGGTGTTGCTGGTGGTGGCGTGCCCGTGCGCGCTGGTGATCTCGACCCCGGTCTCCATCGTCTCCGCCATCACCGCCGCTTCCCGCAAGGGGGTGCTGATCAAGGGCGGCGCTCACCTGGAGGCCATGGGGCACCTGAGAGCGGTGGCCTTCGACAAGACGGGGACCTTGACCCGGGGGGTTCCCCAAGTCACCGACGTGGTGGGCCTCTCCCGGCCCGCCGAGGAGGTGCTGGCCCTGGCGGCGGCGGTAGAGGCCCGGCTGGATCACCCGCTAGGCGTGGCGGTGACCGGTCTGGCCCGCCGGCGAGGAGTGGCCTTTGAAGCCGCCGCCGATGTCAGGAGCCTGCCGGGTCGAGGAGCCGAGGGTCGGGTCGGCGGTCGCCCGGTGCTGCTGGGCAGCCAGCGGCTGTTCGAGGAGCGCGGCCTGCTACCGGACGGCGCCAACGGGGACCTGACGCGGCTGGAGAGCGAGGCCAAGACCGCGGTGCTGGTGGGGCTTCCGGCGCAGGGCGAGGTGGCGGGGATCTTGGGGATTGCGGACGCTCCCCGATCGGAGGCGGAGGCCGCGGTGGCGGACCTGCGGGCTCACGGGCTGGTGGTGACGCTGCTCACCGGAGACAACCGGCGCACCGCCGAGGCTGTCGCCAAACGAGTGGGTATCGTCGAGTGCCACGCCGAGCTGTTGCCGGAGGAGAAGGCGAGCCTGGTCCAGGACTTGAGGGCGCGCTGGGGCGGGGTGGCCATGGTGGGGGACGGCGTCAACGACGCCCCCGCCCTGGCCACGGCGTCGGTGGGGATAGCTATGGGCGAGCGCGGTTCCGATACCGCCCTGGAGACGGCGGACGTGGTTCTGGTGTCGGACGATCTGCGGCGGGTCGCTGACGCGGTGCGTCTGGGTCGCGCCACCCGGCGGGTGATCCGGGAGAACATCGGCTTCGCCCTGGCGGTGAAGGCGCTGGTGCTGGGGCTGGCGGTGGCCGGCTACGCCAGCCTGTGGGCCGCGGTAGCGGCCGACATGGGCGCTTCGCTGCTGGTGATCGCCAACGGGTTGCGGTTGCTGCGGAAGTAGATCGACAGCCGGCGCGTCTCTGGCCCCTTGTGCCGTGCTCGTATTCGTTATACGCGAACCGTTCCTTCGCGTCTCTGCGTCTCTGTGGTTGCGTTGTCCGTGCTGTTCCTTTGTGTCCCTGGTGTCTTTGTGGTGAACAGTGCGTAGGCCAGCACGGCAGTCAAGAGGGCGGGGAGCGTCCCTCCGATAGGCGCGGCCGCGAAATAGACGAGCGTCCCCAGTCCCCAGGCCGCGGCGGCTCGCCAGGCGAGGTCGCGGCTGGCGCCAGCCGGGGCTTGGTACAGAGCGGGGACATCGACGCCTGGTCGCATCAGGAAGAAGCGGGCCAGCAGGATCCCGCCCGCGGGAACCAGCAGGCTGCCCAGGATCAGCATGAAGTCCGCATAACGATCAAGCCAGGTCCGAGAGAGCAAGGAGAGCAAAGCCCCCAAAGCGCCGATGGACCAGACGGAGAGCCTCTCGGAGGCGGCCGGGCGGAGGCTCTTGAAGGCCAGGGCCGAAAGGTAGATGTTGACGAAGTTGGTGGTGAGGGTGGCGAGCGCCAGCAAGAGGGCACCGGAGGCGCCCAGGCCCAGGACCGACATCAGGGCCCCGGGGTCCGAGCTGCCGGCCGCCCGGGCGGCCAGCAGGCCCAGGGGCATGAACCAGAGGCTGCTCAGGCCGAGGCCCAGGAAGACGCCGAGCGCGCTCCGGCGTTCTCCCCGCGTGTAGCGTGAGTAGTCGGCGAACATGAGGATCCAGGAGACCTGGTAGCCCACCACCACGTCGAGACCGCGCAGCAGGCTCTGGCTGCCGTCGCCCTGGGCGGTGAAGACGGCCGGGGGAAGGCCCAGGCAGCGTGCGAGCAGCAGCAAGCCAACACCGGCCATCACCGGCACCGCCAGGCGATCGGCCCAGCCCACCGCCCTGGGGCCCAGGGCGACCACCAGGGTGGCCAAGAGGCCCAGGCCGACCGCCCAGGGCCGCTCCGCCGCCGGCCCGCCCCAGATTCGCGCGCAGGCGGAGGCGGCGATCACGTTGTTGAGGGCGATCCAGGCGAAGTTGGTCAGGTAGAGAAGGACCGCCAGGAACTGGGCCCCGCGAAGGCCGAGGGCGGCCCGGGCGAGGATCACCGAGGGGGCGCCGAAGCGGGGCCCGAGCGGGGCCAGGGCCGCCACCAGCCCTGCGCCTAACAGGCTGCCGGTGCCGATCAGGACCAAGGCCGCGGTGGTGCTGAAAGCGGGGACCAGGCTGGCCCCGGTCACCAGCGTGGTGGCCACGATGTTGGCGCCGGCGTAGATCAGGAAGAGATCGATCCCGGACTGCGTGCGCTTCTCGGGAGGGACGGGGGCGATATCAGCGGCGTTCATGGATCAAGCGGCGGACAACGCCACTGACCGTCCGTTCGAGACGGCCTAGTACCCCTGCGGTGCTGCGCTCGCGGCTTGGGGGGCGCCGCCCCGGCTCTCCTGGACGATCTTGACGCCCACGCTGGCGCCGATGCGGTCGGCACCTGCCTCCAGCATGGCCTGGGCCGACTTCAGGTCCTTGACGCCGCCGGCCGCCTTCACGCCCATCTCCGGGCCCACCACACGGCGCATCAGCGCCACGTCCTCGGCGGTGGCGCCGCCGGGACCGAAGCCGGTCGAGGTCTTCACGAACTCGGCGCCGGCGGCCTTGGACAACACGCACGCCTTCACCTTCTCGTCGTCGCTCAGCAGTGCCGCCTCGATGATCACCTTGACCAGGGCTCCGCCGGCGTGGCTCGCGTCCACCACCCCAGCGATGTCCTGTTCCACCAGCCGGTACTCGCCGGACTTGAGGGCGCCCACCGCGATCACCATGTCCACTTCGCAAGCACCCTCGGCCACCACCCTGGCGGCCTCGTAGGCCTTGACCTCGGGCAGGGTGGCACCGAGCGGAAAGCCGACCACCGTGCAGACCGCGGTCTCCGAGCCACGCAGAAGCCGGGAGCACAAGGGCACCCACCCGGGGTTCACGCAGACGGTGGCGAAGCCGTGTTCCCGAGCCTCGGCGCACAGGGTCTCGATCTGCTGGCGGGTGGCCTCGGGCTTGAGCAGCGTGTGGTCGATCTTGCGGGCGATCTCCCGGGGGTAGATGTTGACCCCGGCCTTGAGGCCGAATCGTTCGGCGCCGTGGCTGAGCAGGCGCCCCATCCGATCCGGGCAGCAGCCGCCGTCGGCCGAGTGACAGGCGCAGGGGGCCTCCTCGGTCCGGAGCTGGGCCAGCACGGCCCGGACCACGGCGTCGATCAGTCGGGCTTCGTTCACTTGAGGTAGCTCTCCTCGATGGCCTTGATCTTGGACACCCGCCGCCTGTGGCGCTCCTCGGTGCAGCGGGCGGAGAGGAAGGTCTCCACGATCTCCAGCAGCCGGGCTCCTTCCGCGAACTTGGCGCCCAGGGTGAGCACGTTGGCGTCGTTGTGCTCGCGGGCGTTGCGGGCGGCGGCGCCGTCCACGCATAACGCGGCACGAATGCCGGGCACCTTGTTGGCGGCCATGGCGGAGCCGATGCCGGCGCCGTCCACCAGGATCCCCATCCGGGCCTCCCCCGCCCGCACCGCCTGGGCCACCGCCAGCGCGATGTCCGGGTAGTCCACGGGATCGGTGGAAAAGGTGCCCAGGTCTCGGAAGCGGTAGCCGAGGCGCGTCAGGTGGGCCTTCAGTTGCTCCTTCACCGGGAAACCGCCGTGATCGGCGCCCACCGCGATCACCGCGCTCTGAGGATCGGCGGCTCCCTGGGTGATGCGCACGCCGCGGGTGGCCGCGACCTCGCGGGCCCAGGGGGTCACCACCGCGCCCACCGAGGTGGAGATCTCACCTCCCGGGGGAACGGCCTGCACGTCCTCGGCGGTGACCAAGTCCTTCACGGGTGGCGCGATGTTAGCATACGGCCCCGTGCGCAGGACCTTGCTCGCGCTGGCCCTCCTGGTTCCCGCTTGCCGCGCGCCATCGCCGGCGCCCGGGGCCGGCGATCCGCCCTCGGTGCTGCTGGTCACCATCGACACCCTGCGCGCCGATCGCGTGGGCTGCTACGGCGACCTCGCTGCCCGCACGCCGGCCCTGGATGGGCTCGCCGCTCAGGGCACGCTCTTCGAATGGGCGTTCACCCCCGCCCCCATCACCCTGCCCGCCCACACCTCGCTGATGACAGGATTGTTGCCTCCCGCTCACGGCGTGCGGGGCAACGGCGCCTTCGCCCTGGGGCCGGGACCCACCACTCTCGCTCACGCCCTCAAGGCCCGCGGCTACCAAACGGCCGGCTTCGTCGGGGGCTACCCACTGGCCCGGAGCTTCGGTCTGGACCGAGGCTTCGATCACTATGACGACACGCTGAACAAGGCCCCAGGTGTGCATTACGAGTTCGCCGAGCGCCGTGGCGACGCGGTGGTGGCCTCCGCCGGCGAGTGGCTGGCCACCCACCCGGGCCGGGTGTTCGTGTGGGTGCACCTCTTCGATCCCCACGCACCTTACGATCCTCCGGAGCCGTACCGGGGGACCGATCCCTATCGAGGTGAGGTTGCCGCCGCCGACGGGGCTTTGGGCCGACTCCTCTCGAGGTGGGACGCGCGGCCGGGCCGGCCGCTGGTGGTGGCCACCGCGGACCATGGTGAAGCGTTTGGCGAACACGGGGAGGAGAGCCACAGCCTGTTCGTCTACGACGTCACCCTTCGGGTGCCGCTGATCCTGCGCGGTGCCGGGATGGGCAGCGGCCGCCGGTTGGCCGATCCCGTCAGTCTGGTCGATGTGGCCGCCACTATCCTGGAGTTGGCGGGCGGGACGGGACCCGGTCTTCCCGGGTCGAGTCTGCTTCGCCGCCACAGCGCGGAGCCGATCTACGCCGAGACGCTGGCGCCCCGCCTCGACTTCGGCTGGAGCGACCTCAGGGCCTGGCGCGAGGGGCGCTTCAAGCTGATCCGGGCCCCCAGGACCGAGCTCTACGACGTGCAGGCGGACCCCGGGGAGATGCGCAACCTGGCCGCCGAACGCCCACAGGAGACCTCGCGCCTGACCTCGCGCCTGACGAGTGCGCTGGGTGTCCTGGGTGAGAAGGAAAGCGGGCAGGCGCTCGACGCCGAGGCCGCCGAGCGTTTGCGCGCGCTGGGCTACCTGCAGGGTCCCGGAGGCCGCGGCTCGGGAGCGGATCCCAAGGACATGGTGGGGCTCGCTTCGCGGATCGCCGCCGCCGCCGGCCCCTTTCCCGACCCCGCAGCCGCCATCCGCACCTATCGCGAGCTGGTGGCCCTCGATCCGCCGAACCCGCTCCTGAACTTCCGGCTGGCCGACCTGCTGCTCAGGGCGGGCCAGGCCGCAGTCGCGCTGCCTCACTACCGCAAGGTGGTCGACGGTGCCCCCCGAACCGTGGAGGCCCACGTGGGCCTGGCCACCGCTCACGCGGAGTTGGGCCAACTGAGGGAGGCCGAGGCCGTGCTGTTGGCGGCCCTGGCCCTGAAGCCCGCCGACGGTCAGGTGAACTTCAACCTGGGCGAGATCGCACGGGTGCGGCAGGATCGCGAGACCGCTCGTCGCTACTACAGCGCGGCCCTGAACGACCCCAAGACGCGGGATCGGGCGCGATCGCGAATCGAGGGCCTGCGATGAGAACAGCGGCGGCGGTGGCGGCGGTGGCACTCAGCCTGAGCGCTTGTTCCTGGTTCAAGAGCCGGCCGGCCCAGCGCGCCAGCGTCTTGCTGGTCACCATCGACACCCTGCGCGCGGATCGGCTGGG
>DATECU010000007.1:0-2894 GCA_035286745.1 Vicinamibacteria bacterium
TCCCGCTGGGGAGCCTGATCTTCGCCACGCTCGGGACCATCCTGGGAGGGCTGGCCACGCCCACGGAGGCCGCGGCCATGGGGGCCTCGGGCGCCATCGTCCTGACGCTCTGCTATCGGGAGCTGACCTGGGGGAGGTTCAGGGACGCGGTCTTCAAGACTCTCACCACCTCGAGCATGGTGCTCTTCCTGGCGGTCACCTCCAACGTCTTCGGCGCGGTCTTCTCGCGCCTCGGCACCGCCACGCTGATGACCAACACGCTGCTCGGGCTTCCATTCCCCCCGGTGGTGCTGCTGGTCATCCTGATGGCGCTGATCTTCCTGCTCGGCTGGCCCTTCGAGTGGCCGGCCATCGTCCTGGTCTTCGTCCCGATCTTCCTGCCGCTGGTCCTGGCGCTGAAGTTCGACCTGATCCTGTTCGGCACCCTGGTCGCGGTCAACCTCCAGACGGCGTTCCTGTCGCCCCCGGTGGCCATGTCGGCCTACTACCTCAAGTCCGTGGCTCCCACGTGGGACCTGCGGGACATCTACGGGGGTATGCTGCAGTTCATGGTTCTGCAGGTCATCGCGCTGGCCCTCATCATCATGTTCCCCCAGATCGCCCTGTGGCTGCCCACCGTGCTGTTCAAGTGAGACCCTCGTGGGCTGGCCGCGGATGCGTCAACTGCCGATTCGGGCCTCCCCACGCGCAACGACGTGGGCCCAGGCCTCAGCAATCCGAGGAGACCAGGCGGGCAGGCTCTCGCCGCTTCGATAGAGCACCAGGTGCCGCAGCTCTGTCCACATCGCGCGCTGGTCGGGTGTGAGGGGACGTCGTCGCTCCCCTCGGCGTCGCTCGACGCCCGTGTAGGCCCCACAGCGCCGGCGTTCAACGTGACGGCGGTCCACGATGACCGGACCGGCCCCCCGGAATTTCTGCCTGAGGGCTTTGTAGAGCGCACCCTGGTACCGCTGGACGATGATTCGGCATTCCGGGAGCCTCATAGGGCCGTCTCCCTGCCGGCCAACGCCGGCTCTCGCCCCTCGGGTCGGGGTCGCGGCCACCTGCGCTGCACGCTGTACCAGCCCACGAGCGCCACGCTGCTCCCGGCGCTCATGGTCAGCAGGGCGGCTCGGGCCCCCTCCAGCGTCTCCGGCCAGCCAATGACGGCCCACCATTGGAACACGGTCCAACCGACCGTCCACGCCGCAAGCCGTAGCGATCGGCGCCCCATCTCAGCGTTCCTCGCCGAACTGGACTGAACGATGCCGATGGATCAGGGCGCAGAAGGCTCGGTTGATGTCACTCCACATGCGGATCTCCCAGCAGTACGAACACAGGCCACGCTGACAGACGGTCCGTGAGCCGCAGAGGCGGCAGAACGTGACCGCGAGTTCGAATCGTGCCAGAACTGCCTGCGCTGGATCGGTCATTCGACCATGCTCGGGGTAGCTGCCGACGGCCCCGTGAAGCGCGGCCACCGAAAGACGCCCAGAATCATCCGTCCTCTGGCTCGCTCGATCCGCTGCTCCCATCGCGTCATGGCCGCACCTCGGAAGCTGCAATTCCCTCAGGGGGCGAAAAGGCTGCGTGGGGGCGGCCTACCAGGGAGGGGCGGGCGGTACCCCCACGCAGCGACCAGGGCCGGAGGGTCGGCCCCGAGCCAAACCGCCACGACCAGCCGGTCGGGAGGGCGGTCGGCTCGGGAGGCTGTAGCAGCAAGGCACGTGCCCGCGAACGAACAGCCCGAGCTAATGGAGAAACCGCGGGCGAGGTCGGCACTTGAAGAATAGGACGATTGCAGCCACTTAGCAACCCCAGTTAGTCTTTGAGAACTTCCGTGCAGAGTCGGGTGTCGAAAGAGGGGGTCCACGGTTGCGTCGAAGCGGTAGTCCGCGACATCCGACGGATGGACGCCCTGAAGCAGGGCACCGAGTCGATCGGCGTGCGGACCAAGGTCAAGGTCGTGAAGAACAAGCTCGCGCCGCCGACGAGGTCGATTCCCTCAGGCCGCCTTCCACTCCCCCTGACGCACCAGCTCGTCGGTCACGGCCGCCAGCCCGCGGCCGAAGCGGTCCAGGACCTCGTCCACCTGCTCCCGCGTGATGCAGAGCGGCGGCGAGAAGGCCAGCACGTGGCCGACCGGGAGGGCGCGGACGATCAGTCCCTCCTCGAGACAGCGCTGGGCCACCCGCTGGGCGACCTTGGACGCCGGCTCGAACGCGCGCTTCGTCGCCTTGTCGGCGACCAGCTCGATCCCGGCGATGAGGCCGACCCCGCGGACCTCCCCGACCAGGGGGTGGCCCGCGAAGGACTCGCGGAGCCGCCCCTGGACGTACGCGCCGACCCGCGCCGCGTTGCCGACCATGTCCTCGCCGAGCAGGATCTCGAGGTTCGCCAGCGCCGCCGCCGCGCCGACCGGGTGGCCCGAGTAGGTGAAGCCATGGGCGAAGGCCCCGGTCTGGGGCGACGCCTCGCGGAGGACGGTCCAGATCTTCTCGGAGACGAAGCAGGCCGAGAGCGGGAAGTACCCGCTCGTCAGCCCCTTGGCCGCCGTTACCAGGTCGGGCTCGATGCCGTAGACCTCCGAGCCGAAGTTCCGCCCGAGCCGCCCGAAGCCGCAGATCACCTCGTCGGCGATCATCAGCACGTCGTGCTTGCGGAGGACCTGCTGGACCTTCTGGAAGTAGGTCGCCGGCGGCACCAGCACGCCGCCCGCCCCCATCACCGGCTCGGCGATGAACGCCGCCACCGTCTCCGGGCCTTCCCGCTGGATGAGCTGGTCCAGCTCGGCCGCGAGCGCCGCCGCGTACGCCTCCTCGGACTGGCCGGGGGCGGCGTCCCGGTACTGGTACGTCGGCTTCGTGTGGAGGATGCCGGCAATCGGCAGGTCGAACGCCTTGTGGAACGCGGGG
>DATECU010000008.1:0-22095 GCA_035286745.1 Vicinamibacteria bacterium
CCTGGCGCGCCGCCCGTCTCGCAGCCTCCGCCGGCCTGAGGTCGACATGGCGCGGATACCGGAAGGGAACCAGAAGGAACTGGGGCTCAAGGCGCGCCTTACGGATCCCGACGTCGACTCACGGCTTCTGGATCTGCCGGGCTGGCAGAGGTCCGGGCAGACCATCCACCGCACCTACCGTTTCGAGGACTTCCCCGCCGCCATGGCCTTCGCCAACCGGGTGGCGGGAATCGCCGAGGCCCAGGACCATCACCCCGACATCCTGGTGCGCTACCGCGAGGTCACCCTGAACCTGAGCACCCACGACGCGGGTGGGCTCACCGAACGCGACTTCCGCCTGGCCCGTCAGATCGACGCGTGATCCCTCTCCGCGACGACATCCCCTCGCGCTCCTTCCCGATCGTCAACCTGACGCTGATCGGGCTCAATGTCTTGGCTTTCCTGGGGGAGCTGGGCCTGGGCCGGTCGCTCGCGCCCTTTCTCTACCAGTCGGCGGTGGTGCCCATCTTGTACTCCGGCCACGACGGACGACTCGGCCTGATCGAGACCCTGCTGACCACTGCCGACCCCGACCTGGGCCTCCGGGTCCTGGTCAGCATGTTCCTGCACGGCGGCTTCGCCCACATCCTGGGCAACATGCTCTACCTCTGGATCTTCGGCGACAACGTGGAGGACCGCCTGGGCCACGGCCGCTACCTCCTCTTCTATCTGGTCTGCGGCTGGGCCGCCTCCTACGCCCACATCTGGGCGGAGCCGGTTTCGAAGCTGCCGTCGATCGGCGCCTCGGGCGCCATCGCCGGCGTGTTGGGCGCCTACCTCGCCCTCTACCCCAAGGCCCGGGTGATCACGCTCTTGCCCCTGGGCCTCTTCTCCTCGCTCATCGAGATCCCGGCCTTCTTCTTCCTGGGCTTCTGGTTCTTGCAGCAGTTCCTGTCCGGCACCCTGTCCCTGGCGCAGACCGCCCAGACCGGCGGTGTCGCCTGGTGGGCCCACATCGGCGGCTTCCTGGCCGGACTGGCCCTGGTGGGCCTGCTCCAGAACCGCAAGCGCCGCCCACCTGCCCGCGACCTCTGGTGGAAGCGTTAGTCGGACGGCGCCCCGCGAACCGCTACGGCAAGCCCGCGATCACGCCCCGGAGGGGCGGGACTAGCGCGTCCCGCGCGGTTCCGGTGATCAGCCCCCAGTGGGCGAAGAACTCCAGGTCGAAGATCAGTCCCCGCAGCAGGTGCTTGGCGGCGGCTTCGTGCCCTTGGACGATCAGCCACCGGGCCAAGGCCAGGCACTGCTTGATGAACCGGGCCACCCCGCGACTCCGGATGTCCCCGGAGGCTCTGAGGCTGTCCACCTGTGCCGCCAGGCCGGCCAGGATCTGGTCGGGTGTCGCGAAGCTCCAGGTGTGGCTCTGGCCCGGGTTCAGGGTCACCGTCTGCGTGCCCACCGTGATCGTCACCGTGCCCGCCAGCACGGCGGTGTCCACCGTCCCCGCCGGTGAGAAGGTGACGTCGACCGAATCGCCGGGGTCCAGAGCGAAGGAGCCGAACGCCAGGTTCCCGGCGTCCACCAGGGCCACCTGGATCGACTCCGTGTTGTCGGGGTCTGCGGTCACCGGGCTGCCCATGGTGGCGGCCTGCCCGGTGGAGAGGTAGACCACGGCTCCCGGGCCCGAGGGCGGGTCCCGGAGCTCGATCAGCGGCGTGGCCACCACGGCTCGGGCGGTGGTGCTGCCGGTGGTGGGGTCGCAGAACACGGTGGCCGCTTCGCCGTCGACGTCTAACGTTAGCTGTTCGGCGCCGCCGTTGGCGCAGGTCTCCAGGGTGGCCGGCGTGCTCCCGCTTCCGGTCACGCGCGCCTGGACGCCCCCGGGGCTCACGTCTCCCACCGCGACCGAGAAGCCGCCGCGGCTCACGATGGTGCCCGAGGTCGAGCCGCTGAGCGGCACGTCGTTGAAGTCGTCGGAGTAGGTCGTGCTCTCGTCGGCCCCGGTCACCGCGTCCTTGTCGACGGTGGCCGCGATGCCGTCACCGTCCCCGGCGTCGCTGTCCGGGGTCAGAGCGAAGCCGATCCCGGGGGTGGTGACGCCGGCGGTCATGGCGATGCCATCCCCATCGCTCACGCTGCACGTCAGGACGCAGGGGTGGTCGTTCCAGAACTCGTTCACGAAGCCCTGGGAGTTCTCGGTACGGGCGAAATAGGTCCCGGTGGGGACACCCTCGCGGCTCAGGTACTGGCCCAGGCCGTCTGAGGTGCCGGAGGCCACGGTGGTCCCCGCCGTATTGAGAACGGCCACCCGGATGTTGGCGAGTGGCACGCCGGTGAGCGCGTGGGTGACCGTTCCCGAGACGCGTCCGCCCGCGGCCAGCGTGAAGGAGATCGCCGGTGTGACGGCGCCCAGGGTGACCGAGATCGGCGTCCCCGAGATCGGGTCGCAGGAGAGGCAGTCGATGGCGTTGTACAGCCGGTTCACCAGGCCCTGGGAGTTCGAGGTCCGAGCGAAGTAGGTGCCGCTGGTGAGCCCGTCCCGGCTGAGGTAGGCGCCTGACGAGTCCGAAGTGCCCGAGGTGACAAGCCGCCCGGTGGCGTCGTAGATCTGCACGGAGACGCTGGCGATGGGGGTGAGACTGGTGCCGAGCACGGTTCCGGCGAGGCGTCCGCCGGGCGAAAGCTCGAAGTCGATGCCGGGAACGACCCCCGGTCCCGTAAGCGCGATCGGCGTGCCCGCCGTCACTAGACAGGTGCCCACACAGACGGCACCTCCGAACAGCTCGTTCACGTAACCCTGGGAGTTGGCGGTCGCCGCGTAGTAGGTGCCTGGTGGCAGGCCGGACTCGCTCCGGTAGTACCCCGAGATCTCCGTGTACCCGTATGCCACCTCGCGTCCGGTGGCGTCGAAGATCCGGATGGTGGCGGAGGAGACCGGGAGCCCACTTGTGGCGCTGGTGACCCGGCCCGCCAGGCGTCCCCCGGCCTCCAGGGCGAAATCGATCCCCGAAGTGGTTCCGGAGAAGACCGTGAAGGGCGTTCCCGTGGTCACGCTGCAGCCCAGGCAGGGAGTGCCTCCGTACAACTCGTCGACATAGCCCAAAGAGCTGTAGGTGCGGGCGAAGTAGGTGCCGGGGGGCAGACCACTCCCCGTCAGGTAGCGGCCGAAGGCGTCGGTGTAGCCCGAGGTCACGCTGCGGCCGCTGGCGTCGCTGATGGAGACGGTCACGTCGGGGACCGGCGCCCCGGTGGTGGCGTCGGTTACCACGCCGGAGACCCGTCCGCCCGCGGAGAGCGCCAGGTCGATCCCCGAGGTGGTGGCCCCCGCCCCGACGCTCACCGCGGTGCCCAGCGTCACCGCGCAACTACCCACGCAGGGGATGTTGTCGTAAACCTCGTTTACATAACCCTGGCTGTTTGCGGTTCGCACGAAGTAGTTGCCCGGGAGCAGGCCGGCGCCGCTCACGTGGTGGCCGCCCAGGTCGGTGCGCCCGCTGGCCACGGTGAGCCCGCCGGCGCTGACCACCGAGACGGTGACGCCGTTCAAGGGGAGGCCGGTCGCCGCATCGGTCACCGTGCCGGCAACGCGCCCGCCGCGGTTCAGGTTGAAGTCGACGCCAGCCACGGTTCCGCCCAGGCTCACCGTCAGGGGGGTGCCGCTCGTGGGGTTGCAGGAGGGCGTGCACGGCACGCCGCTGTGGAGCTGGTTCAGGTAGCCCGCCGAGTTCGAGGTGCGCGCGTAATAGGTTCCGGTCGCAAGGCCGGCGACCGTGTACTGGCCGAGCGAGTTGCTGTTGGCGCTGCCCACCATGCTGCCGGCCGCGTCCAGGACCTGAACGGACACGTTGGCCAGGGGTATGGCCGTTGCGGCGTCCCGGATGGTGCCGGTCACCCGTCCACCGAAGCTGAGACCAAAGTCGACCCCCGGGCTGGTGCTGCCGAGAGCAACCGGGATGGCGGTGCCACCGGCCGTGCTGCAGCCGAAAGCACACAGCACGTTATCGTACAACTCGTTCACATAGCCGGAACTGTTCGATGTTTGGGCATAGAAGCTGCCAGTGGGGAGGCCCGCTTCGGTGACGTAGTTGCCCAGGCTGTCGGTGATCCCTCGGCTGGTGGTGCCCCACGTCTGGTCCACCACCGAAACCGTCACGCCCGCCAGGGGGGCGAAGGTCACGGCGTCGACGACCTGGCCCGCGACGCGCCCGCCCGGCACCAGCCCGAAGTCGATTCCGGAGGTGGTGGCACCCAGGCTGACGGCGACCGGAGTTCCGCCGGTGGTGGGGCATACGCTTCCCGAACAGGCAACGTTGTCGTAGCGCTCGTTCAGGTAGCCCTGGGTGTTGTCGGTGCGGAGGAAGTAGCTCCCCGCGGGCAGACCACCTCCGCTGAGGTAGTGGCCCAGCGTGTCGGTCCGCCCTTCGGTGAGCGTCGATCCGGCGGCGGACAGGACGCTCACTCAGACTCCGGCGAGCGGCGTTCCGCTCACGGCGTTGGTGACGGTCCCCGACACCCTTCCCCCGGCCTGAAGATCGAAGTCGACGCCCGAGGTGATGGCTCCGGCTGAGACCACGATGCCGGCTCCCGCCGTGACGTTGCAGGTGCCGACGCAGGGGAGGTTGTTGTGAAGCTCGTCGATGTAGCCGGCTGCGCGATAGGTGCGCGCGTAGTAGCTTCCGGCGGGGAGGCCCGCCTGGGTGACGTAGTTGCCCGAGCCGTCGGTGGTCCCGCTGGTCAGGAAGGAGCCGGTTGCGCTCACGATCCAGACCTGAATGCTGGCCAGCGGCAGGAGCGTCGAGGCGTCCCGCACCCGACCCGAGACGCGACCGCCCGGGCTGAGAGCGAAGGTGATACCCGGAGTCACCGCCCCCGCGGTCACCGAGATCGGCGTGGCCGAGGTCAGGGGACACGAACCCGCGCAGACCAGGCCCGCATACGTCTGGTCGACGTAGCCCTGGGAGTTGGAGGTGTGCGCGAAGTAGCTTCCCGTGGGCAGGCCCTCCTGGGTCACGTAGTTCCCGGAGGCATCGGTCATGGCGGCGGCGACCGTGCCGCCGCGGGCATCGACGACCTGGACCCAGATGTTGAGCAGCGGGCTCGAAGTGGTCGAACTGGTGACCGTGCCCGAGACGCGGCCGCCGGGCGTCAGATCGAAGTCGATGCCGCTCACCGTGGTCCCGGCGGCGATGGTGACCGGCGTCGCGCTGGTCAAGGGGCAGGCGCCCGGGCAGGGCACGTTGTTCCACAGCTCGTTCACGTAGCCGGCGGAGTTGTTGGTGCGGACGAAGTAGGTGCCGCCGGGAAGGCCGGCCTGGGTTAGATAGCTGCCCGCGGCATCGGTCCGCCCGCTGGTGACGGTGGTGCCGCCGGCATCGACCACGGAGACCGTGATGTCGGCGAGGGGAGCCGACGTGTTCGCGTCAAGGACGGTTCCTGCCACCCGGCCCCCGGCGCTCAGAGAGAAGTTGATGGCACCCGTGGTTGCACCGGCGGTGACGGCGATGGGCGTCGCACCCGTCAGCGTACAACTCCCCACACACGGGACGTTGTCGTACAGCTCGTCTACATGACCTGCATTGTTCCGCGTGCGCACCAGGTAGCTCCCCGTGGGCAGACCCGCATCCGTGAGGTAGGCGCCGGAGGCATCGCTGTACCCCGAGGCCAGAGTCACGCCGGAGGAGTTCAGGACCTCAACCCGGACGTTGGTCAGAGGAGCCGAGGCGGTGCCGGTGACGGTTCCGGAGACCCGGCCACCCGGGTTCAAGGCGAAGTCGATTCCCACGATCGTGGCCCCGCCACTGACCACGATGGCGGTGCCGTTCGTGACCGTGCAGTAGCCCAGGCAGGCGACGTTATCGTACAGCTCGTCCACATACCCCAGAGCGTTGTTGGTCCGGGCGAAGTAGGTGCCATCGGCCAGTCCCGAGACGCTGTAGGCGCCGAGAGCGTCGGTCGCGTCCCCGGCTACGTACTGTCCCGTGGCGCTGTACACGTTGACCGACACGCTTTCGATCGGTGCCGTCGTGGCGGCGCTGGTGATGGTCCCCTGGATGGCCCCCGCGTGGGCAGCCGCGCTGCCGAGCCCAAACAGCAAGAACCCGCCCGCCAGCATCCGCCCCGCCTGGATCTTCATGCAGCCCCCTCGTTCTTAGGCCCTGCCCGCGCAAAGCGCCGCCCAACCACCTGACAAGGTGGCTCACTGGAACCGCCCCTCGCGGTCGACTCCTCGGTTTGTCTTTCTATTGTGCGCACGCCGCCCCTGGTCGTTACAGCACGCTCTGGCCTGTTCCCTGGCTCCGGGCGCAGTTTCTGCGGTTCCCTGCTTGCTGCTACTTACATACGCGGCGCAGGTGGCGAAACAGGGTCATTGAGGCGGGGCGAGCCTGAGTCCATCGCCACGGGGTGTGCGGCCCTGTGTATAGTGCCTGGGTGCACGCTCGTTCGGGGTTCCTTGCCGCCGTGCGGGCTCCGGTCCTGCTCTTGCCGCTTGCCCTTCTCCCGTTGGCTCGGAGGGGACTCCTGCCTCCCGGCCTTGCCTTCGTGCTTGCCAACGGCGCCTGGTTGATCGTCCTGGGCGCGCTGGCTGCCGCCGCCGTCCTCTTCTGGCGCGGCGCTGGGCTGCCTTCGGAACGACTCTGGACTCGGGTCTCGACTTGGCTGGACGGGCGGCCTACCCGATGGGTGGCGCTCGCTCCAGCCCTGGTCGCCTTGGTGGCGGCCCTGCTGCTGGTCCCCGCCTATCGATGGTACGGGCCTCCGAGTGGGGACGAGCCCAAGTACCTCCGCCTGGCCGTGAGCCTCCACCGCGACCTCGACGCCGACGTGGCCGCGAACCAACCCGGTCGGCTGGAGCTTGGTGGTCTGGCCCAAAACATAACGCACCTCTGCGAGCGCACCGCGCGAACCGTGAAGGCCCTGGCTCGCGGCGATCGCCCCGCGGCCGAACGCGCCTGGAGCCAGCGGAACTGGACGGTGGCCGGCTGGGGCGGCGGCCTCTACTACGTCCAGTCGCCCGGCCTCCCGGCCCTACTGGTTCCGGCCCTGGCTCTCGACCCTCCGCCCGGGCCAGAGGGCCCACCACCCCCGCTGGCGATCGTCACCCTGGCCGGCCTCTGGGCGTTCGCGCTGGTGCAGACGATGAAGCTGGGGGCGGAGGTTTCCGGCTCGCGTTGGGCGGGCCTGCTGGCGGCGATTGCGGTCACCACCGCGGCCCCCCTCCTGGTCGGTGGGCAGCACTTCTACCCCGAGGCGGCTGCCGCGGCGGCGGTGCCCTGGCTCGCGCGCTGGCTGCGAGCGGGCGCTCCCCGCCCCGGTCTTGCGCGCACGCTGGCCCTCGGCCTCATCGCAGGTGCCCTGGCCTGGCTTCACGTCAAGCTCCTCCCTTTGGGCCTGACCGCCGCCTCCCTGCTGGCTCTCCGCCTGCGTCCTCGCGAGCGAGCGCTGCTCCTGGTTGCGGTGGCGCTTCCCCTGACCGGACTCCTTCTCTTCCAGTACGCCGTCACCGGTCTCCTCCGCCCCGACGCCATCTACTTGCGTTTCGGCAGCGACGTCTACCGGGGTCCGGGCGATTTCCTGTCCGCGGGCCTCTTGGGCGGACTGGCCAATGCCCTCTTCGGCCCCCGCGACGGCAGCTTCGTCATGGCCCCGGTGCTGCTCTCGGCCGCGCTGGCTCTGCCTCGCCTCTGGCGGCGCGATCGCGCGACCACGCTTGCGTTAGGGGCCCTGTTTGCGAGCCTGTGGGTGGTGGCCGCGCTCCACGGCGGCGGCGCTCCCGGCCCACCCGCCCGGCTGCTCGCCCCCGTGCTTCCGCTGCTCGCGGTTCCGCTGGCCCTGGGTCTCGTCGAACTGGGCGACTACCTTCCGTTCCGTTGGGCGGTGGTCGGCCTGGCGCTCGCTTCCTGGACCCTGTCGGCGGCCATGCTCCAGGACTGGAGGCGCACCGTGAAGCCGTTCCGCGGTGTGCTCACCCCGGCCACGGACTTCACCGCCGACCTGCCCGGGGGGACCGCTTCCGGCGCGGCGACGGCGGCCAGCGGCGGCCTGCTGCTGCTCGTCGGTGTCTTCTGGGCGCGGCGCCTTTCGCTGGTCCAGTCGGGGGGACCGGCATCAGTCGCAAACGTCTGGCGCCAGATCCTGGCCCTCCACGCCGCGGCCTGGGCTACGGTCCTTGTCGTCAGCGGGACGCTACACGGCCTGCGCGTCCTGCTCGCACCCCCCTGAGCCGCTGAACGACAGCGGTCAGCAAGCAACGATCCGCCTTCAGCTACGGCGCCGTCGCGATCCGCCCCTCCAGCCGCATGCGCTGCGGCAGCCATTGCCGGGCGCTGATAGCTGATTGCTGATTGCTGGGCTTCGGCCAGATGCCGACGCGTGGGTTGGCGCGGGGCGCCCGGAGCCCGTCAGGTGCAGCTGACGTCACAGCCCGGGCAGCTACACGACGGACTTGGGGGGTCCTCGACGCAATCGATGCATCGCTTGCACTCGCCGCTGCCGCAGCAGACCTTGTACTTCTTCGCCAGGGGGTTCACGACGCCGCGCGCGCGGAGGTGGAGGCTCGACAGAAGCTCGGCCGCGTCGAACGTGATGGACAGGCCGCAGTCCGGGCCCGTCGTGAGGGCGTTGGACATGAGAGGGAGCAGCTCTCCGTCGTGCAGCACCTCGACCGAGAAACCCGTGGAGCCGCGGGCGTCGAAGGGAATCCGGGTGGCGAAGCGGCTCTCACGTCCCGCATCGATGCTGGTCGATGCCAGCCCCCGTCCGTCCGCAACGGTCTGCCGCTCGCGCTCGCTGGGGTCTCGATGCCACTGTGTAACCAGGAGCCGGTGCGCCGGCTCGGCGTACACGAGGATTGCGTCGACGCGCTGGCCAGTGTCGTTGGGGCGGTAGTGGACGCGGACCTGGTAGGTGCCCTCGCCCTGTTGGACACCGCGCACGCCGATTGTCATCCACGCAGGGTCGCCTTCGGGCGCCTTCTGAGCATTCGCGAACGTCGCTACGAGCAGTACGCCAGCCGCCGTCAGGACAGGCTTCATGACTCCTCGCCTAGGCTGAAAGCCCCACTTTGTGAGCGTCAGGCTATCATTCCGGCCGCGGACCGTCGAGGGCGGGGTCGCCTCGCCTTGCCATCAGCGGGAAACGGTGCGGCCTACTCGTGTCGTTCGGGCCTCCCTGACTCGCCGACAGGTGGTAGCAGTCAGCGCTACCGCTCGCCCCACTTGAGCTTGGTGCGCAGGACCTTGAAGTAGTCCCGGCCCGAAGCCTTCACCAAACGCAGGGTCTTGGGGCTGCGGCTCACCGTCACCACGTCGCTGCTGCCCAGGGGGAAGCCGTGCTGGCCGTCGAAGGTGACGTGAACCTCGCTCTCCCGAATCCGCGTCAAACGCACCTCCACCAACGCCTGATCGCTCACCACCAGGGGGCGGTTGGTGAGCATGTGGGGGCATATCGGGGTGAGCACCACCGCCGGCAGCGCCGGGTGCAGGATGGGGCCTCCGGCCGCCAGGTTGTATGCGGTAGACCCGGTAGGTGAGGAGATGATGAGGCCGTCGGCGCGGAAAGCGGAGACGAAGAGGCCGTCGACACTGACGTCCAGCTCGATGATGCGGGAGAGGGCGGCTTTGGTGATCACCACGTCGTTCAGGACGTCGCCGTTGACCTCGGGCTCGCCCTCGCGCCGAACCGCGGCCCGCAACATCCGGCGCTCCTCGAACTGATAGCTTCCGGCGAGCACGCCCTCCAGCGTGGGGTAGAGCTCGGGGAGCGTGATCTCGGTCAGAAAGCCCAGGCTGCCGAAGTTCACGCCCAGGACCGGCACCGGCTTCTCGATCAGATGGCTGGCGGCCAGCAGCGTGCCGTCGCCGCCGAGGATCACCAGAGCGTCGGCCCGGGCCGCCACCTCGCGGCCGGAGGCCACCGCGCAGGCGGAGCCGGGCTTGAGGCCGGCCAGTATCGCCGTGCGCTCCTCCAGGCAAGGCTCGATCCCGCGCCGGTCCAACCAGGCCACCAACTCCTGCAAGGCAGGCCGCGCCTGGCCCAGATCGGGCCGCACCAAGACGCCTACCGTGCTCACGACACCGCCTCCGCCAGCGCCGCGGCTAACGCGTGCGGGGAGAGGCCAGGCCCCGAAGGGCGCAGGTGAAGGAAGAACTCGCGGTTGCCCTCGCTGCCGGTGATCGGCGAGGGGCAAGCGGCCAGGATGGCGAAACCGAGCGCGCCGGCCCCGCGGGCGACCTCGCGGACCGCTTGAAGGTGCAAGGTGGGGTCCTTGACCACGCCGCCCTTGCCCACCTGCTCCCGTCCCACCTCGAACTGGGGCTTCACCAGGATCAGGAGGTCGGCCTCAGCGGAGAGCACCGCTTTCAGGGCGGGGAGGATCTTGAGCGTCGAGATGAAGGAGACGTCGACGGTGGCGATGTCGCACGGCTCCGGCACCTCGCGGATCGAGAGATCGCGGGCGTTGACGCGCTCCAGCGACACCACCCGCGGGTCGCTGCGGACTCGCTCGTGAAGCTGGCCTCGGCCCACGTCGACTGCGTAGACGCGCCTGGCGCCTCTAGCCAGCAAGGTCTCGGTGAAGCCGCCGGTGGAGGCTCCCACGTCGACGGCGACTCGGCCGCTCGGGTCGATGCCAAAGGAATCCAGGGCGCCGGCCAACTTCAGCGCCCCCCGGCCCACATGCTCAGGGCCGGGCTGCACGGCGACGGCGGCCGCGGACTTCACCGCCGCGCCCGCCTTGGTGACAGGTCGGCCGTCCACCCGCACCCGCCCGGCCATCACCAAGGCCTGAGCCTTCTCGCGCGATTCCGCGAGGCCATGGTCGACCAGCCACAGGTCGAGGCGCGACCTCACGCGTGGCGCTCCACGATCCGGTGGGCCAGATGGGCGAGAAGCGCCGCCTTCGGGCCCAAGGGTGAGAGCGCGGTCAGCGCCTCGCCCAGCAACTCGCCGGCCATCGCCCGAGCGCGCTCCAACCCGTGGACGCGCACGTAGGTGGCTTTCTGCTGGGCCGCGTCCTTGCCTGCGGTCTTGCCGAGCTGCTCGGCGGCTTCGGTCGCGTCCAGCACGTCGTCCACGATCTGGAAGGCCAGGCCCATGGCCGCCGCATAACGGTCAAGGCACTGCCGCTGCGCGGCCTGAGCCCCGCCCAGGATCGCGCCGCCGCGCACGCAGGCGGCGAGCAGGGCGCCGGTCTTGGCCCGGTGCAGACGCTCCAGGTCCGGGGCCGAGATGTCCCGGCCCTCGCTCTCCAGGTCCATCACCTGTCCGCCGATCAGTCCGCTGGTGCCGGCGGCGTCGCCCAGAAGTGCGGTGGCCTCCAAACGGCGCCGCAGCCGGTCACCGGTCCAATCCTCCGGCACCTCCGTCATGGATTGGAAAGCGCGGGTCAGCAGGGCGTCGCCGGCCAGGATGGCGATGGCCTCGCCGAAGACCTTGTGGGAGGTGGGCTTGCCGCGGCGCAGGTCGTCGTTGTCCATGGCCGGCAGGTCGTCGTGGATCAGGCTGTAGGTGTGGATCATCTCCACCGCGCAGGCCAGGGGCAGCAGCTCGACCTCGGCTCCGCCTACCGCCTCGCCCGCGGCCAGCACCAGAAGCGGCCGCAGGCGCTTGCCGCCGGCGAACAGGCTGTAGCGCACCGCCCGGTGAATGGTCTCCGGCCAGGCCGACTCCGCCGGCAGGGCGGCGTCGAGGGCGGTATCCACGCGCTGGCGCAGCGTCTCGATCTGCGCTTCCACCGCCAGGGCAGGGCTCATCAGAAGGGCACCTTGTCGTCCCCCGGCTCGGGTTCGAAGGGCTTGCGTTTGGCTTGTCCCTTGGCGTCCCGGGCGACCTCGCCTTGAGCATCCTTCACCAGCAGCTCGATCTTGCCCTGGGCCTCTTCCAGCTTGGCGTGACAGAACCGAGAGAGGCGAATGCCCTCCTCGTAGACTTGCAGCGATTCCTCGAGGGGCAGCTCTCCCTTCTCCAGGCGCTGAACGACTTGCTCCAATCGGCTGAGGGCGGCCTCGAAGGTGGGGTTGTCGGCGTCGGCTGTGGTCACGGGTTCTCCGGGGAAAGGGGTGAGGTCGCGGTCACCGTGGCCTCGACGCGGCCTCTGTGCACGCGGATGCGGATGGACTCGCCGGGCTTGAGCGCGACCGCCTGCCGCACCAGGCGGCCCGAAGCGTCCCAGACCAGAGCGTAGCCGCGCGAAAGCACGGCGAGGGGCGACAGGCCGTCCAGGCGACCCACCAGAGCCGAGAGGGCGCTCCGGCGGGCCTGCAAGCCGGCGACCAGGACCTCTTGAAGGCGGCGGCCGTTACGCCCCAGCCTCTCCCGTCGGTCGGCCAGTTGGCGATCCCAGCGAAAGGCCTCGACACGCTCCGTCAGGCGTCCCGCTCGATCCCGGGCCAGCTCGAGGCGGCGGGTCAGAGCCAGCCGGGAGCGCCGGCCCAGCTCCGCCAGGCGTTGGGCATGGCTCAGGATCCGGCCCCGCTCCGCCTCGAACACCCGGTGCGAGGTCAAAGCCGCGACCTGGGCCCTTACCCGGGTGAGGCGAAGGCCCAGGGCCGAATCCCGTCGCCGGTCCAGAGCCTCGATGCGGGCGCGGATCTCCTCCTTGGCCTGGACCAGTTGCTCGGCGGCGGCCGAGGGCGTGGGGGCCCGGAGATCGGCCACGAAGTCGGCGATGGTGAAATCCGTCTCGTGGCCCACGGCCGAGAGGGTGGGGATGCGTGAGGCGGCCAGCGCCCGCGCCACCGCCTCCTCGTTGAAAGGCCAGAGGTCCTCCAGGCTGCCGCCCCCGCGGGCCAAGAGCAGGACGTCGAGACCGCCCAGCGCGTTCAGGGCCCGGATGCCCCGCACCAGCTCGCCGGCCGCCTCCTCGCCCTGGACCCGGGCCGGGTAGATCAGCACCTCGAGGTTCGCATAACGCCTGCGGAGCACGCGCAGGATGTCGCGGATCACCGCGCCGGTGGGGGAGGTGACGATGCCGATGCGGCGGGGCAGCATGGGCAGCGAGCGCTTGCGGCCGGGGTCGAAGAGGCCCTCCTTGCCCAGTCGCTCCTTCAGCTCCTCGAAGGCCTGTTGCAGGGCGCCCTTGCCCAGCGGCTCCAGCACCTCGATCGCGATCTGGTATTCGCCCCGTTTGGGGTAGACCTGAAGCCGGCCGCGGGCGATCACCTTCATCCCGTCCTTGGGGCGAAAGCGGATGAGACGGGTCTGCGTCTTCCACACCACCGCCCGAATCTGGGCGGCCTCGTCCTTGAGGGAGAAGTACCAGTGGCCGGAGCTGGCGAGGGTGAGGTTCGATACCTCGCCCTCGACCCAGAGGTCGAAGAACTCGGTCTCCAGGACCCCCTGGATCCGCTCGGTCAGCTCGGAGACGGTGAGGGCCTTGCGTCGGGCCGGCCGCGGCTCCCGCGGCGGCTCCTCTTTGGGCCCGAAGTCCAGTCCCTTCTGCTGCATGCGACTCGATCTTAGCTCAGGTGGACCGCCGCAGCGCCGTGAAGGAGGGAGGCGGCTGAGGGGACGAGAGAGTGAGAGAGTGCGGCGCGGGGTTGTGCCTTGGGGCCACCTCTCGTATCATCCGCACTCGAAGACTGTAGCCAACACGCCCCGGGCGACCATGAACTGTCCCTCCTGTAGCGCCGCCATCGAGGACGACGCCGAGTCCTGCTTCCACTGCGGCCACACCGCCATCCGCAAGGGTGTGGTGGTGGATGGGCGCTACGAGATTCTGGAGCGGCTGGGCAAGGGCGGCATGGGGGTCGTCTACCGCGCCTTCGACCGGCGGCTGGAGGTCGCGGTCGCGCTCAAGTTCCTGCTGGCCGGCTCTGAGTCCCCCGATCTCACCAAGCGCTTTCGGTCCGAGATCAAGCTGGCCCGCATGATCAGCCACCGCAACGTGTGCCGGATCCACGACTACGGCGAGCAGGACGGCCGCCCCTACATCTCCATGGAGCTGATCGAGGGCACCGACCTGAAGCGCCTGATCCGGCAGCGGGGGGCCCTGCCCAAGGACGAGGCTTTCGACATCGCCCTCCAGGTGGCACGGGGTCTCGAGGCCATTCACGAGGCGGGGATCATCCACCGCGACTTGAAGACACCTAACCTGATGCTGGACCCCCGGGGCGTGGTCCGCCTCATGGACTTCGGCATCGCCAAGCGCTTCGCCTCGGATGGAGCCTCCGCCACCCGCAGCGGACAGATCATCGGCACCCCCGAGTACATGAGCCCGGAGCAGGCCCGGGGCAGCAAGGTGGACTTCCGGAGTGACATCTACGCCCTGGGCATCATCGTCTTCGAGCTGTTCACCGGGGACGTCCCCTTCCGGGGCGATACGCCGGTGGCCACCATCCTCAAGCACTTGCAGGAGCCGCCACCCCTCGATCTCGACGGCTCGGGGCTGATCCCGCCTCCGGTGCTGCCGGTGCTGCGGCAGGCGCTGGCCAAGGACCCCGCCGAGAGGTTCCAGACGGTGGCCGAGATCGAAGAGGCTCTGCGTCAGGCGCGGGTCGAGAGCCTGAGCGAGGGCAGGACCTCCGGCCCGGAGCTCACGGCGCCCAGGGGTGCCGTGGTACCGGCGGTGGCGCCGAAGCCGGACACCGTCCCCGTCCCCGCCCCTTCCCACACCGTAGTTCCCACCCCGGTACCGACCCCGGTACCCACGGCCATCCCCGAATCCCGTCCCCTGGCTTTGCTCATGCTCGCGGAGGCTGAGCCGGCACCAGGCGCCACCGACGTCATTGCGAAGCTGCTGGCGCCGGCGGAGTTCACCAAGCCGCTGCCGGCTGTCCTGCCCTCCGAACCGGCCCCGCCGGCGTTGGCGGACCCGCTACCACAGGCTCCTCGGCCCGCGGTAGCGGCGGCCCGAAGCCGCCGCTTCCCGCTGTGGGTGGTGCCTGGCCTGGGACTGATGGTGCTCGCATCGGTTGGTTTCGTTGTGCTTTATCGTTGGCTGCCAGGGTTCGACGCGGCTCCCTCCGCCAGCCCCCCGGCGGTCGCGGCCGCGCTGGCCAGGGGCGCCGTCCCTTCCGCTCCGCCCACTGCCGCGGCGGCGCTTCCCCCCACACCCTCGCCCAGCACCGAGCCGCCAGCGCCTCGGCTGGCCCTGGCGGCACCCGCCGCGCTGCCGACGCCTCGGCCAACTCCCCGGCCGACCCCGCGGTCCACTCCGCGGCCATCACCTTCGGCGCGGGCCAGCGAGATCCCGCGGCAGCCGGGCCAGCTCCAGTGCGTGGTCCGGCCGTGGGCGGAGGTGCGCGTCGACGGGAAGACGGTGGGAACCACACCCTTCCGGCCGGTAAGCCTGGCCCCCGGGGCCTATCTGGTGGAGATCGAACACCCCGACTTCCGGCCCCTGCAGCGACGGGTGCAGATCATCTCCGGGGGCACGGTGCGAGTTGAGGTGGACCTGAACAAGGACGCCGTGCCTCGACGCTGACGATAAGGAGGAAGCATGAGAACCCTGGCCAGCCTGTTGATTCTGGGCCTGGTGACCTTCGGGGCCTCTCCCGACAGTCCTGCCACCCAGGAGCCCGACTTGAGTCTCGGCATCCGTCAAGTGGAAGAGGGAGAGTTCGACCAGGCGGTGCTCACCCTGGATGCGGCCGCGCGGCGGCTCCAGGAGCGCGGGGTGTCCGGCGAGACTCTGGCTCGATCCCACTTCTATTCGGGCATCGCCTACCTGGGTCTGGGCATGGAAAGCTCGGCCCGGGACCGCTTTCGGAAAGCCTGGACCGAGAACCGGACCTTGAGCGTGACGGCCCGGGAGTTTGCTCCCAACGTCGTTGGTCTCTACGGCCAGGTCCAACAGCAGGCGGAGGCCGAAGAGGCGGCGGCGCGCCGCGTCGCCCAGGCACCGGCGGCAGCCAGGTCCACATCGGCTTCCTCCGAGCCGCCGGCGAACAAGAAGAGCAAGAAGCCGGTCATGCTGATCCTGGCGGGCGGCGTGGCGGCGGCCGGAGGCGGACTCGCCCTGGCGGGCGGGGGCGGCTCGTCCACACCGCCTACCGCATCGAATCCAAGCCCCACGCCCACGCCTACGCCTACCCCGACGCCTGGTCCGTCGTCCGAGCCGACTCCCACTCCCCCCCCGATCACAGCCCCCACGCCGCCGCCGACACCGACGCCTACGCCTACCCCGACGCCTACACCTACGCCCACACCCTGCACGAACTACTCGGTCGCGCTCCTGGAGCCCTCCAATGGCGCGAACGTCCCCGCGAGTGGCGTCGAGATCGTGTGCGAGCTCACGGCCATCGGCCCGGCCACCGGTTGCGGCAACACCGCCATGCTCTTCAACCTCCAGCCCGCCGCGGGGGTACCGTCCTCGATCCGGGTGGCGGGACCAGGTCCCCGCTACAGCACGAAGTGGACGCCGTCCACCGGGGGCAGTTGGCGCATCCAGTGTTGCGCGGACACCGGCAGCCCCACGACGGAACGCCGCTGCTCCCCTCAGATCCAGGTCAACGTGGGACCGAGCGGCTTCGAGTCACCCGCCGCTGTCACCCTGGACAGCCAGCTCGAGGCTCCCGGAGCGCGGGGTCAAGTGGCGCTCAACGATGCCTCACCGCTGTTGCAGGAGGCCGGCCGCCAGTGGTGGGCAGGCGAGGGTGCGGCCCGGCGCAACCGGGTGGTGGCCACCCTGGTCGAAGCTCAGGGCCCCGGGGTCTGGCGCTTCAGTCTGGGCGGGGCAAGCCCCGGCTCGCTCCGAGTGGAATCGGGGGAGGTGGCGCTGCTCGCCGGCGACGCGGTCGTGTTCCGCCTGAAGGGACGGGCGGGGGAGCGCGTCGCCTTCACGTTCGACGCCGCCAAGCGGTAGGACGTTCTCGCCCCGTCAACCGCAAGAAGAGGGCGGCAGGCTCAGGCTCAGACCGGGATCGTCCAAACCTGGCGAATAGCGACAGCCAGGAGACCAGCAGCTCACTTTGCCGTTGGTTCCCACGCCCACCATGCGGCCCAGGCGTCGAGCAGTTGCTTGTATAGCGGCTTCGCTTCCTCCTCCGCGCCGGATTGGGAGGAGGCCCACGGTTCCATCGGTATCGGACCGAAGCTCTTGCCCGTGATGCGCTCGAAGGACACCAGCAACCGCTCGGTGCGAATCATCACCAGCAGGTTCGATTCTGGTTCGGAGCGCAACCGCGCCAGCGCCTTTTGGAGTTCACCCAACCCCGAAGCGTCCTGGAACCCCGTGAGCAAACACGCAGCCTCGAATCGGACTTCAGCGTTCTCGTCCTTCAATCGGCGACGAATCTCGGCGATTGCGGCGGGATCGAGCGTGTCGGCCAAAGCAGACAACGCCGCGGTGCGGTTCCCCGGGTTCTCATCGCCCGCGGCCTTGATGAGCTGGGGCACGAGCCCCTCGACTTTCGGGGCAACTCCTCCGCCGCGCTGGACGCTCTGAGCGCCCAATCGAACCACTCTCCCGGCCATCATCCCCAGGCCGACGATGGCCTGCCAGCGCACCTTCTCGTTCGGGTCTCCCAACAGCTCGGACAACTTGGCCGCCGATTCTCTCGTTTGAAAGAGTCTCAAGGCCTCGGCGAGCTCCATCCGTTGGCGCGGATCCGTTACGCCCGGCAATGTCCTGGCAATCTCGCGCACGGCCAGGTCCGAGAAGGGCTTCAATTCGTCCAGCGTATTCACTCGGACGATCCGAGCATTGCCGAACGGATCCTTCTCCGGAAACGGAAGCTGCAGGTACCGCTCCAGCACCGTTCTCGCCTGGGGCGCGATCTCTTCGGCCGCAAGGGCCATGGGGACGCCGAGCAGAATGGACAGAAGCAGGGCTCTTTGGATTCTTGGACTCATGGAAGCGGCCTCGTTTTGAATCCAGTGAGAGTCTCGCCTTTCCAAAAGCCGGCTACGAGATCGGTGAACTCCTTCAAGAACCCCGGGCTCACTTCGTCAGGATGGGACAGGTGAACGTACAGGTATGCCTCTTGACTCGGCGGGGCCACCGCCATCACCAGCATCTTGAAATAGCGGTCGTTGAAGGTTTGAGGCAGGATCGCTTGTCCATCGTACGTGCCTTCGACCAGCGCGATGTCACAGAGGATGCCTTTACGGTTCGGGCCCTTGATCTCGCTCGCCTCTTGCCACTCTCCCGTCATGAGTGACCGGTGGATGAGAAACAACCGCGTGTCGGTCTCGAAATGGACACCCTCCGCCGTCGCTGTCGATGCCGCCTTCGGGTAGTGGCGCTGAAAGATGGGACTCAGGGCAGAGTGCAGCCTCTGGAGAAGGGGGTGGCGCCACGCGGTTCTCGTCGGCAACGGCAGGAGAGCTCAAAGCCAAGCCTCCCAAGATCAAGGCTACCGAAATCCTCGTCGCTCTTTGCATTTCTTTAGGATAGCAACTTCCTTTTGAGGGAAGCAACGTTGATGGTCGTTTGTGGCGTGGCCGAAGGTCTGGACGGGATGCGAAAGCGGTAGGATGTCGTCGCGCCGTTAAACGCAGGATGAGGGCGGCCGGGAGGATCGTCCCGGCCACCCTCGATTTGCGCTTCCGGCCCTCGCCTACTTGGGCTCGGGGGCCTTGGCCGGGGCCGCAGCCTTGATGGCCACCACGGACTTGTGGGCGCCCTTTTCGTCGTCCTTGCAGGTCAAAGTGACCTTCTCACCGGCCTTCATCATCTTCAGAGAGCCGACGGCCTTGCCCTCCACCGGGAAGGTGGCGTTCTCCTTGTCGCCCTTCACGGTGATGGTGTGCTTGACCGCGTCCACCGAGACGATCTCGGCGGCGACATCGTGGGTCTTGGCCGCCGGCTGGTCCGCCGGGGCCTGTGCCTTGGTGGCCTCGGCCTCCGCCTTGGCCTTGGCGGGGGGCGCGGTCTTGGTTTCCTGAGCGACGGCCACGCCAGCGACAAAGACGAGCGACAGAAGCAGCGCGAACTTCTTCATGGGTTCTTCCTTCTCCTTGCTTGTGAGGTTGGGGCCCAAGGGCCCCAGACCCGATGAGTCAGCAAGGGCCATACCAGGGGTGTCCGGCGTCAGCCAGAGACGTCAATCCTCTGTGCAGCAGGAGGTTGGCGTGCGGTCCGGTTCCTGGGCGCTACTCGTACTCCGCCCCTTTTGGTGCATCAGCCGCACCATTTGGTGCGGGCTCCAGCTTCCCCATCCGGTACTGAAGCGTGCGACGCGTGAGGCCGAGCAATCGAGCGGCCCGGGTGACGTTGCCCGCGGCTTTGTCCAGCGCCTTCAGGATCAGGGAGCGCTCCAGCCCTTCGAGGTCGATGCCCGAATCGGGGATCTCCGGAGCCACGCCGTTGCGGGGGGCGCTGACGCCGGCCCGGATCGCCACCGGCAGATCCTCGGGCTCAATGGTATCGCCGTCTCCCAGCACCAACGCCCGCTCGATGACCGACTCCAGTTGGCGCACGTTGCCGGGCCAGTCGTGGTTCACGAGGATCCTGAGCGCGCTGGCGGAGACACTGCGCTTGGCGCCACCGCCGTACTTGGCGATGAAGTGATCGACCAAGAGCGGGATGTCGGTGCGCCGCTCGCGTAGCGGCGGTAGAGCGATGGGGATCACGCTCAGCCGGTAGTAGAGGTCCTCGCGGAAGTGGTGCTCGCGCACCGCCCTCTCCAAGTCCTGGTTGGTGGCGGCAATGATGCGCACATCGATCTTGATGCGTTCGGTGCCGCCCACCCGCAGGATCTCCCGCTCCTGGAGCGTACGCAGCAGCTTCACCTGCAAGTCGCGCTTCAGATCCCCCACCTCGTCCAGGAACAGGGTGGAGCCGTGCGCCTGCTCGAAGAGGCCGATCTTGCGGGCCTCGGCGCCGGTGAAGGCGCCCCTCTCGTGGCCGAAGAGCTCGGCCTCCAGGATGCTCTCGGGAAGGGCGGCCACGTTCACGGCCCAGAAGGGCCGAGCCCGGCGTTCGCTCTCTTGATGGATGGCCCTGGCGATCAGCTCCTTGCCGGTGCCACTCTCGCCGTGGATGAGCACGGTGGAGTTGGAGGCGGCCACCTTCTGCACCATCCGGAACACGTCCTGCATGGAGCCGTGGGAGCCGACGATGGAGTCCAGGCGGAAGCGATCCCGCAATTGCTCCTTGAGCATGCGGTTTTCCCTGAGCAGGCGAACGCGTTCCAGGGCCCGTCGCAGCGAGAGCAGCAGGGCGTCCTTGTCCAGGGGCTTGGTCAGATAGTCGAAGGCTCCGCGGCGCATGGCCTCCACCGCCGAGTCGATGCTGCCGTGGGCGGTCATCAGCACCACACAGACGTTGGGCTGGCTCTTGAGCAGCGCGTCCAGGAGCTGGATTCCGCTCATGTCCGGCATCTTGAGGTCGGTCAACACCACGTCGCAGGTTTCCTCGCTGGCCGCCTCCAGGGCCTGCCGGCCGTTGCCGGCCGCGGTGGTGAGGTAGCCCTCGCTCTCCAGGATCATCTGCAGGATGTCCCGTTGCCGGGGCTCGTCGTCGACCACCAGGATCCGCCCTTTCATCCGCGGCCCTCCGCTCCGGTGAGCATCTCACGTTCGGCGGTAACGTCAGTGGCGGCGGGGACCGGTAGCAGCAGGCGCGCCGTGGTGCCCTGGCCCGGCTGGCTCTCGAGATCGATGCTGCCGCCGTGGTCGGTGACGATCTGGTGGGTGAGGGCGAGTCCCAGTCCCAGCCCCGCTTCCTTGGTCGAGTAGTAGGGCTCGAAGGCGGATCGCGCTTCCTGCGGGCTCATGCCGCGACCGGTGTCGCTCACCGTCACCACCAGTGCCGGCGGCCCCGGCGCCCGGTTGCGCCCCACCGTCACCGTCAGCAGGCCTCCGTCAGGCATGGCGTCGACGGCGTTGATGAACAGGTTGAGCAGGCAGGTCTTGACCAGCTCGGGATCGGCCCACAGTCGCGGCAGTCCCGGCTCGGCTTCGAAGGCCAGAGCGATGCCCTGGTCCCTGGCCTTGTGGTCCACCAGCGACTTCACCTCGCTGGCCAGCTCGGCGAGGTCGAACTCCCGGGGGTTGAGCCGCATCGGCCGGCCAAAGGCCAGGAAGTCGCCCACCAAACGATTTAGCCGGCCGATCTCGGCTTTCACGTTGGCCAGGATGGAATCGAAACTCTCCCGCCGCGCAGCCTCGGCCGGAGCCAGCCGCTCCCGCAGGTGGTCGATCGAGAGGTTGATGAAGTTCAGCGGGTTCCTGACCTCGTGGGCCACCGCCGAGGCCAGTCGGCCCAGGGCGGTCGAGCGTTCCGCGAAGTGCAGCCGCTCCTCGAGCTGTCGCTTCTCCCGGAGGCGGGCCACCATCTGGTTGAAGGTGCGGGACAAGCTCGCGATCTCGCCCCCGCCGCCGGCCGGGACCTGGGCCGAGAGATCGCCCCCGGCGACCCGTTCGGCGGCCAGCGTCAGCTCGTGGAGGGGACGGGAGAAGGACCAGGAGAGGTAGAGCGAGAGCAGGATGCCGAGGGCGAAGACGGCCAGGGTGGCCATCACCCGACTAACGAAAGCGGCCCGGGAGAGGGCCGAGAAGTCGTCGAGATGCCGAGTGAGCAGGAGCGAGCCCACCCGGCGATCGCCCACCACGATGGGGATGGCGAGGGTGGTGGTTCGGCCGGGCCGGCCGGTGTCCTCGCCGAGCACGCCGCGGACCACGAACTCCTTCGGCCCTTTCTGCTTTCTTCCCTTTTCCAAACGCCTGCCCACCTTCTCGGGATCGGTCGAGGCCTGGACTTCCTCCGCGGCATCCGCGATCGACACCTCCTGCACCCCGAGCTGGCGCAGCTTCTCGGCGTACGCCTTGAGCGCCGCCTGGTCACCTTCCCCGGCGGGCTGTTCCTGCACCACCTCGATGGCGGTGGAGAGGTCCTCCGTGTACTCGCGGAGCTGGGAGATGAGTCGCTGCTGGCCCAGCAGGTGCAGGAGGAACAGGCTGGAGACGGAAAGGGCCAGTAGCCCCAGCATCATCAGGAGCAGCTTGGTCTTCAGGCTCAGGTTGGCGAAGCGCATGGGGGGCACGAACAGTCTACGCCACGGACGGCAGCGATCAACGGTCGTCCATTCCTGGCAGCGATTCCGCATCTTCTCGGAGGACAGTGTGCCGACTGGGTTTCGAGGGACTGAGCATTCGCTTGAGGCCACTGGTCCAGGGCGACGCAATCCGCGGGCTGGCCAGGGCCAAGGCCTGGGCCGAACACGGTGGGGCGGA
>DATECU010000009.1:0-4203 GCA_035286745.1 Vicinamibacteria bacterium
CGTCGGCCGACCAGCCCAGCAGGAACTCCAGGGCGGAGCCGCAGACTCGGCCCTGGCAGGCCCCCATGCCACAGCGGGTCGCGAGCTTGGCTTGGCGCGGGTCCCAGCCGGGGTTCAGGCGGTCCAGGGGCACGTCCTCGCACCGGCAGACGATGGTGTCGGGCGGGGCCAGCCGCTTCAGCTCGGGCCGGAGAGCGAACGCCACCGCTAACGAGTGCGCAAAGCTCAGGCATCGCGCCCGGGCGGCGAAGAGGGGTCGGGCGGCTTCCGCCCGCCCGGCCGCAGCCAGCCCGGCGATCTGGCCCTCCAGCAGAGCCTGATCCACGCCCGCGATGCCGGTGATCTCGCCCGCGGCGTAGACGTCGGGCACGCTGGTCTCTTGCGTCTCTCCAACCCTCACGCCGTCCTTCTCGATGCTGCAGCCGATGAGGCTGGGCAGCTCCAGGTTGGGGGTGAGGCCGTAGCCGATGGCGAGCACGTCGCAGGGCGCCCTGGTGCCGTCGCTCAGCGTGATCGCCTCCAAGCGGTCATCGCCGTGGGCCGCGGTGACCCAGGTCCCCACTCGGTAGGCGGTGGTGGGGAAGGCAAGCCGGTAGGCCAGCGCGTCGCGGAGCTTCCGTGGCTGACGGAGGAGAGAAGCCGCCAAGCGGAGCAGGCGCGCCGCCGGGGCTTGTTCCACCACCGTCACCAGCTTGGCGCCTCCCCGCCGGAGCGCAGCGGCCACCGGCAGCAGCAGGGGGCCGGAGCCGGCAACCGCTACTCGCAGGCCGCCAAACGAGGCCCCGGACTTGAGCAGGGCTTGGGCGCCCCCCGCACCGAGCACACCAGGGAGTGTCCAGCCTGGGAAGGGCAGGAAGCGCTCGCGGGCGCCGGTGGCGATCACCAGCGCCCCGGCCTGCACGCGAAGGGTGGCCCCATCGGAACTCGCCGCCAGCAAGCTGTGGGGCTCCGGCGCGTCGACTACGACAAAGCCGGGGCGGACCCTGGCTCCCGAGACGCGAAGGCGCTCCAGCCAGCGCCGGGCAGCGATGGGAGGGTCCTGCCCGCCAGGTGAAGAGCGCCAGATCTGGCCCCCAACGGCCGGCGCTTCGTCGAGGACCAGCACCCGGGCTCCGGCTTCGGCAGCCCGGGAGGCCGCGGCCACGCCGGCCGGGCCGGCGCCCACCACCGCCACCTCGACCTGCTGGACCTCAGCCATCGGTCACCACTTCCATGTCCGAGGCGACCGGCTCGAGGCAGGCACGGCGGTGGGGGATGCCGTCGATGGTCACCCGGCACTCGAAGCAGACGCCCATCCCGCAAAGCGGGCCACGGGGCGAGCCGGTGACCGACCTCCCGAGGCGCCGACGGCCCAGGTTCCAGAGCACCGTTGCCACGGTGAGGCCGGCTTCTGCCTCCACCGTAGCACCGTCGATGCGCAGCGAGATGCGGGCCATAGGCTCAGCCAGTCGCCGGCATCCGGCGATGGGGTGCGTAAGGCGCCGCATCCAAGGCGGGGGTTCTGCCGGCGATCAGGTCGGCCAGGAGTTGGCCGGTGCCTAGCGAGGTGGTGATGCCCAGGCCCTCGTGGCCGGCGGCCACCCACAAGCCCGGCTCCCACTCGCCGATGAGCGGCTGCTGATCGGGGGTGGCGGGCCGGAAGCCGGTCCACACCCGGAGAGCATCGAGCCGTTCGAGTGCCGGCAGGTACTCGGCGGCTCGGTGCAGCATGCGAGCCAGCAGCCGGCGGTTGATGCAGGCATCCCAGCCCACGAACTCCCGCGAGGAGCCGATCAGGATCTGGCCGGTCGATCGGGGCTGGACGTTGAAGGCCACCGACTCGCTCCCCAAGGCGTGCGCGCTCTTGACATACCCCAGCTCCACCACCTGATGCTGCAAGCGGCCGGGGTAGCGGTCGGTGATCACCAGGTGACCCTTGCGGGGTGCAATGGGAAGTCCGGCAGCCAGGGCCGGCGCTTGGGCGCCGGCGGCGTTGACGATCACCTCGGCTTGAAGCCGGGCAGCGGAGGTCCGTGCCTCCCCGGGAGCCAGCGAGTGAACCTGGACCCCCTCACGAATCACGGCTCCTTGCCGGGTCGCTTCCTGGAGCAGGTGTCGTGTTGCGTTAGGGGGATAGAGCACACGGTCGTCTGGAACGCGCAGCCCTCCGGCCAGGCCGGGCCTGAGCAGTGGCTCGGCCTCGGCCAGGGCGCGGCTGTCGAGGACCTCTGCGGTCAATCCGTGGAGGCCCAGGATGCGAGCCTTGCGCCGGACCTCGATCATCTCCTGCTCGTCGGCAGCCACCCACAGCGTCCCGCAGGCCTGGTCCTCGCAATCCGCCGGCAGCCGGGTCGCCCGCTCAGTCCACAAGCCCCGGGAGTAGGCGGTCAGCGCGAGATGAGCTGGCGAATCGTCCATGACCACGATGTGCCCCATGCCAGCGGAGGTGGCGCCTGCTGCCGCATAACGAGCATCCAACACCAGGACGCGGCGGCCGTCGCGCGCCAAGGCCTCGGCGCAGGCAGCTCCCACCATGCCGGCGCCGACCACAATGGCGTCCGCCCGGGCGTGACTCATCGGGCTGCCGTGAACCCGGCGCGCAGAGGATCAAGCGGGTCGAAGAAGAGGGTCGCCTGTCCGGTCACAAACGCGCGGCCGCGGATGAATGGGATGAGGTCGCTCCCCCGCTGCTCCAGCCAACCGGTGAAGAGACCCCCGGTGATGCTCTCCTGGCGCCAGACCTGGCCAGGTGCGAGAGAGCCGCGAGCCACGAGAGCCGCCATCCTGGCTGAGGTGCCGGTGCCACAGGGCGAGCGGTCGTAGGCCAGGCCGGGACAGAGGACGAAGTTGCGGCTGTCGGCATCGGGGCGGGTGGGCGGGCCGAACAGGATCACGTGGTCGATCTCGGCGCCCCCGGCTCCGGTGATGCCCGCAACCGCCAACGCGCGTTTGATGCGCGCGGTGGCTTCCAGCAAGCGATCGAGGAGGGACAGCTCCAGGGCCGGCTCGGGAAGCCGAGTCAGGAAGAACCAGTTGCCACCCCAGGCGACGTCGCCAGTGACGGTGCCCAGGCCCGCCACCGGGGTGGAGACGTCGAGGGCGTGGCAGACTGCGGGCACGTTCTCGATGGTGACGACGCCGTCCGGGTGCAGCTCGGCTCCCACCCCTCCCACCGGGGTGTCGAGACGCACCCGCCCCGGACGCAAGCGGCCCAGAGACTCCAGGGTTCGCACCACGCCGATGAGGCCGTGGCCGCACATACCGATTACGCCGGCGTTGTCGAAGAAGATGACGCCGGCCGCCGAGCCTGGCTGCACGGGCGGCGTCAGCAGGGCCCCCACCATTGCATCGTGCCCGCGCGGCTCGCAGACGACCGCCTGGCGCAGATGGTCCTGACCGGTGAGCAGCGACTGACGCCGCGCCGCCATGGTCTCCCCCGAGGGTATCGGCCAGCCCGAAACCACGACTCGCGTTGGCTCGCCTTCGGTGTGGGAGTCGACGACCTCGATCGCCTCCGGAAAACTCATGATGCCGCCTGCGTCAGGCGCCCCTCGACAAGCCGCCAGATAGCGCGGGGGTTGGCGCGCCTCAGCTCTGGCGGCAGCAGTTCGTCGGGGACATCCTGGAAACACACCGGCCGCGCAAAACGCTGGATCGCCGCCGTTCCCACCGACGTCGACCGCGAGTCGGTGGTCGCGGGGTAGGGCCCCCCGTGGTGCATGGCGTGGCCGACCTCCACCCCGGTGGGGAAGCCGTTGACAATCAGGCGGCCGACCTTGCGACGAAGAGCACCGAGGAGACCGGCGAAATCGATCAGATCGGTGGCGGTGCCCTGGACGGTGGCGGTGAGCTGGCCGTGGAGACTGTGCGCCACCGCCGAGAGCTCGACCCGGTCACGACACCGCACCGCCAGCGTGGCCGGACCGAAGATCTCCTCGGCCAGTCGGGGCTCGCGCAGCCAGGTAGCGACATCGGTCTCCAGAAGCGCGGCGTGGGCCTGGCAGTGATTAGGCGCGGCCGCGGCGCCCCGTGCCTCCCATCGGACTCCCGGGAGGGCGGCGGCCGCGGACAGGTCGGCCCAGTAGCCGCTCTTGATCCCGGCGTGGACCATGGTGCCGGCGGGAGCCGAGGCCAAGAGGCGGGCCAGATCCCCCAGAAAAGCCGCTGCCGCCTCGGAGTCGATGAGGACGGTGAGACCGGGGCTGGTGCAGAACTGGCCCACGC
>DATECU010000010.1:0-3329 GCA_035286745.1 Vicinamibacteria bacterium
GGGACGGCGGCGACGGGCGGGCGGGCGGGCGCCGGGGCCGTCTCCTCCTTGGCCGCCGCCTCGAACAGATCGAGCTGGGGGCGCGCCGCCTTGCGGCCCTTCTTGTCCGGCTGCTTCTTCGCGACAGACGCCTTGGCCAAATCCACCTCTCGCCTCGAAAACCCGGCAGTCTAGCACGGGGGCCGGCGGCCCCTCCTAGCGCCAACCGCTCCGGAGAGCCCACACCGTGGTCGCCAACGCCAGCGTAATCCACACCACGCCCCAGAGAGGTCCGGGGATGCCGGTGAGGCGGCCCAGAGCCGAGGCGTCGCTGGCCGGGATCTGCCGGAGCAGGGTGTCCGAGACGATGTCCCACACCGCGTAGAGGCAGCTCACCACCCCCAGCATGGTGAGCAAGACCTGGGAGGCCGCCTCCGGGAGCTTGCGCGCGGCGAGGAGCAGGGCCGCCCCGCTCAGCACGCCGTACACCAGGCCGAAGACCGAGCGGACATAGACCAGAGTGACGGCCAGCAGCAGCAGGCCCACGCCGGCCAGCAGGGCGCCGTGTCCCCGGCGGCGGGCGCCCCCGAGCAGCAGGGCGACCCCCCAGGCCAGGCTTCCCAGATAGCCGGCCGAGAGCACCAGGAAGCGCCACCCACCTCTGGTTAGGCACACGCCGCCCTCGGCCGGGCTCAGCTCGATGCGGACGATCTGTCCGCCGGTGAGCACCGCCGCCAAGCCGTGGGACAGCTCGTGCAGGAAGACCACGAACATGCGCAGCGGAAAAAGCAGGGGCGTCGTCCACAGTGCGTAGGCGACGAGAGCCAGGGCCAGCGGAAGCCAGGGCCGGAGGGCCTTCCTGGGCATGCGCAGGCTAGTGTCGCACGACGGCCACCCTCAGCGCCTCCGCTTGGCGGTCTGGGTCTTTCGAGCCTGGCGCGCCGGCTTGACCCTTCGCGACCTCTTGGCAGGCGAGGGCTTGGTCCTGGGCTGGCGACTGCGGGTCGCCGGGGGCTTGGGCGTCTTGAGGCCGGTGAAGAAGATGTCGCCCATCTCCCGCACGATCACCTCCTCGGTCAACGCCCCGTCGGGCCGGTACCACTTGTAGATCCAGAGCACCATGCCCAGGAAGGCGAAGGCCGCCACCGTGGGATTGACGGGCCGGATCTCGCCGGCTCGGGTCGCCTCCTCGAAGGACCTTTCGAGGAAGGCCACGTAGCGCTTCTTGCGGGCGTTGATCTGGGCGCGGGCCTCGCCGGTGAGGGTGGCGTGCTCGTGGAGGATGATGGTGACCTCCTTGCTCCAGCCGTGGGTCACCAGCAGGATGTTCTTCTCCATGCACGCCTTGAGGCGTTCGAGCGGATCGGAGATCGACTGGACTTGGGCGAGGACCGATTCCTCGAACACGTCCATGCCGTAGTCCTGGATCTGGAGCAGGAGGTGCTCTTTGCTCTGGATGTGGTGATAGAGGCCGGCCTTGGTCAGGCCACAGGCCTCGGCGATGTCTTGGATGGAGGTGCCCTCGTAGCCCTTGGCCCCGATCAGCCGGGCCGCCGTCTCCAGGATCTGCCGGTGGCGAGCTTTGGGGTCGCTCGGCTTTTCGACCTCGGCGGGTGGATCGATCAAGACTCTCCTAGGCGAAGGTGGCAACTATAGAGAAGTCGGCAGTCGACAGTCAACCAGGACCGGCGCCTGGGACCAGACCCCGGTTTCAGGGTCGGATCGGACGGCCTCTACGCCTTGGTGCGTTTGGCGACCGCGCGCGCCGCAAAGCCAACAAGCGCCAGCGCGATGCCCCCGACCTGGAGGACGTTGTAGCCCACCGGCGGGATGCGGGTGCCGACCACAAACGGGAGCGTCAATCCGAGTGCGAGCATGGCAACGCCCGCGGTGAGCACCCATGGCCCGACTTGCGTCGTGTTCATGGTTCCCTCCTCCAGGAAGGAACCGGTGAGCATAGCATGATACCCGTGCTAACATGAGATCGTGATCCGGACCTTTCGAAACCCCGGCACCGAGGATGTCTTCAACGGCCGCTACACCAGGGAGGCTCGTCGAGCGTGCCCGCGAGAACTACGGCGCATCGCCGAACGAAAGCTCGATCAACTCGATTCGGTCGAGCGTCTCGAAGAGCTTCGGGTTCCGCCGGGAAACCGTCTGGAGGCCCTTTCGGCCGACCGCAAGGGGCAGCACAGCGTCCGCATCAACGAGCGCTACCGCATCTGCTTTCGGTGGGCCGGTGGAGGACCATCGGAGGTGGAGATCGTCGACTACCACTAACGCGCGGACGAGGAAGGACACACGCCATGATTCGCGTACCGACCCATCGAGCGCCGACCCACCCCGGCGAGATGCTCCAGGCGGAGTTCCTGGTGCCCCTGGGGCTCTCTCAGCAGGACCTGGCTAGCTCGCTGCGCGTGCCCTACCAGCGGGTCAACGAGCTGGTCAACGGCCGGCGGGGAGTAACTCCCGGAACCGCCCTTCGGCTGGGCCGCTTCTTCGGGACCTCGGCCGCGTTCTGGTTGAACTTGCAGGCTCGGTGGGATCTCTACCACGCCCAGCGCGCGGAGTCGGCGGCCTTGTCTCGAATCCGGCCCCTCCACGCCGTCGGCCGGTAGTCCTGGGGTTGACCGCGCGCGGCGCGCGGCGTAGCGTGCTTCGATGCTGAGCCCGGCCGAGAGGTTCAATGCGGCCTCCCACATGGTGGGCGCCGGCCTGGCGCTGGGGGGGCTGGTGGCTCTGGTTTGGCGGGCGGCGACCCGCAGCGATGCCTGGTCGGTCGCGGCTTGCAGCGTTTACGGAGCCACCCTGCTGCTGCTCTACACCTCCTCCTCGCTCTACCATGCCCTCCAGGGGCCGGCGAAGTCGGTCCTCCGCCGGTTGGATCACGCCGCCATCTACTTGCTGATCGCCGGGACCTACGCGCCCTTCTCGCTGGTGACGCTGCGCGGCCCGCGGGGGTTTGTGTTGTTAGGCGCAGTCTCTACCCTGGCCGCCGCCGGCATCCTCTGCGAGTTCCTGGTCCGGCGGCACCGTTCGGTGGTCGCGGTGTCGCTCTACCTGGGGAGCGGCTGGCTCGCCCTGCTCGCCATCGGACCGTTGGCCCGCGCCTTGCCGGCGCCGGCCCTGGCCCTGCTGCTGGGTGGCGGCGTCCTCTATACGCTGGGCGTGGCGTTCTACGCCCTCGACCGGCGCCTGCGCTGGGGGCATGGCGCCTTCCACCTCTTCGTGCTGGCCGGCAGCGTGGCCCACTTCGCCGCCGTGTTCGGCTACGTAGCCTGAACCGACCCGCCCCAGCGGGCGGGCCATGCCCTTCGGGTCGCCACCCTGCTACGATCCTCGACCAATGA
>DATECU010000011.1:0-2545 GCA_035286745.1 Vicinamibacteria bacterium
CAGGCGGCGACCCACGCCGCCCCTGCCAGCACCACGCGTCGGGTCCCCAGGATGTCCGCCTTCGCCATGAGCCAGAGCAGGAACGCCATGTCGACCGCGTGGCCGAAGAGGGAGGGCAGGAAGGCGAAGCTCAGGCGCGACGTGTAGGTGGGGATGACCACCATCAGGCCCACCCCCAAGGGCGAAGCGCCCAGGCGGCGCGCCATCGCCCACAGCAGGATCAAGGGCACCGTCGAGACGGCGGCACCGGCCAGCTTCAGCGCCAAGAGCAAGCTGTCGTAGCGGAACCCAAGCACCGCGAAGGGAATGTGGAAGGCGGGGGTATACGGGAAGGCGTAGGTCTTGCCGTAGGCGCCGGTGCGCCACACCCCGTGCTCCCAGATGTAGCGGGAGGGAGTGGCGAAGAACCGCAACCCGGCCTCGCGCACCACCTCCACCAGGCGGGCGTGGGTGCGCAGGTCCGGGTAGTAGAAGTCGGGATGGTTGGCGAGCAGGGCCCGCAGCAGGAAAGCACCGATGGCCAGCGCGGCCACCACCCGCACCGCATGGATCGAAGCCAAGCCGCGACCGATCAGAAAGCGGGCGGTGCCCACGCCCAGGAGCCCGAAGAGCGCCAGGGCCCAGGGCAAGCCACGCAGCAGCCGGTGGACGAGCCAGGGGTCGCGCAGCAGCCCCCAGGTGGCGACCGCCACCCAGGGGGCAACCAAGAGCACAGAGGCTCGCGCCGAGCTCCCGGTGAGACGGTGCAGCAGGTAGACGAGGGCCAAACCAAACGCCGGGACCCAGGCCGCAGAACCCGTCAGCCACACCCTCGCCCCGGCGGTGGTCTCGATCTGGATCCAGTCCAGCTTCAGGCCGCGGTCCCGCCGCTCGTGGGAGTCGGTCTCGAAACCAATGCGCAGGGGGCCGGGCCCCCAGGCATTGACCGGCGATCGCTTCTCCTCCCACAGCCCGCCGCGGCACGCAAGGCGGTCGACCGCCGACCCGTTCACGCTCACGTCCACCACCGCGGTCTCCGGAAACACCCTGTTGAAGCGATAGGCGAGGGTCGCCGGCCCCTGCGCCCTCAAGGGCAGGCTCACCGCGGCGTGATAGGTGGTCCAGTGGGTGGCGACCTTGTCGTAGATCTCGTAGGCGGGGGCGAAGCCCTGCACATACGGACCGTCGCCAGGGCCCAGGTTAAGGGTGATCCGCTGGGGTCCGGCGGCACCCCAGAAAGCGGCACCGACAGGAAGCGCCAGTATTGCCAGCAACAGCAATGCCTCGCCGAGGAGATCCCTGACCTCAGTCCTCATTCCCCTCCGGTAGCCGCTTCCCAGTACCCCTGACGTGCCGTTCTTCCTGCCCTTTGTACCACTAGTAGCGGCACTGACCGCTGCATTCCGGCCCGCGCGGGCATCGAGGTGCCGCTCCGCGGGCCAGTCGCCGTCCGTTGCGCTTCTGGCCGGCGACGTCTTCTTCTCCTTCTCTGTGCCTCTGTCGTGAATCCGTTCGTTTGGCTCGCCGCCGGTGGCGTCAGTCGATGATCCGGTAGGACTGCACCCGCGCTTCCAGGCCCGACCAGATGTCTCCCGGGCGCTCGCCGGCAGCCAGTCCCCGGGCGATGAAGCGCCCCATGTCCAGGCAGTGGTCGGAGTTGTTGTAGTTGAACATCCCCAGCCGCCCCGTCAGGATCAGGTTGGACGCACCTCGCAGGCGGTCGTACACCCGGCTCACCCGCTGCCGGTAGTCGACCGTGTACATGGGGTAGAAGCTGCGGAAGCGCCTGACGAACCCCGCCTCAAAGCGGTCCGCGCTCACCAGCCCCGCCTCCACCACGCCCTCCAGGCAACGCTCGACCAGCGTCTCGTCGGACGCGGTCCACTGGGAGTCCCCTTCGTCGCAGGTGATGTCGCAACAGAGGGCGGTCCGCCCCGCCGGGCCCAGGCCGGCGTCCATGGCCTTTTGCTCGAAGAGCCGGTTGAAGGGGTACTTGGCCTCGGGGAAGAAGATCCAGTGATCGTGGAGCAGCCGGTCCTCCTTCACCACCAGAAATACCAGCAGCAGGTTGCGGAGCTGCAATCGTTGGGCGTCCGCCTCCGCCTCGGCGTCGCCGGGGAACAGGAAGCCGCTGAGCGATCGGATGGGGATGGACGAGACGAGGGTCTCGCAATCCAACCGCTCGACACCGCCCGCGGTCTTCACCTGCACTGCCGTCACCTTGGCCCCGTCTCGATCCAGGGACAAGGGCGCCGTGGAGGTGAGGACCCGGCCTCCCAGGCGCACGATCTCCTCTGACAGCTTCTCAGGGAAGCGCCCGAAGCCTCCCTTGGGGTAGTAGAATAACGGGGCGTCCAGGTCCTCCGTCGGCTTCTTGAGCTTGAGCAGCCGCAGGATCAGCTCGGCCGCCCCGCCCGAGGGGATACGGGCCTGCGCCAGATCGGGCGAGAGCAGTTGGGGATCGCCCCACACCTTGCGGGCCAGGGGCTCGAAGACCAACTGATAGACGCCACGGCCGAAACGGTGAAGCAGGTAGTCCTCGTAGGATCCGGCCTCTCGGCGGCCC
>DATECU010000012.1:0-20603 GCA_035286745.1 Vicinamibacteria bacterium
TGGAGGCAGCGGGTTTCGTGGTGGCACCCTTCCTGCACGGAGCGGCAGCGTCGGGGCCAGAGAGCAAGCCCCGAAAAAAGGAGCTTCAAATGTCTCGATCGCTTGTGGCGGCATCCCTGACCCTGGGCCTGCTGGCGGGCGTGCCGGCCTCAGGACTGGCCGGTGGGATCGAAGTGAGGGGCGGCGGCTTTGCTCCTCGAGCCCAGAGCAACCTCTTCAGCGATGTGTCCGAGCTCTACAACGTCGACAAGAAGGACTGGGCCGGCGGCAGCGGGGGTATCGAGTTCAGCATGAAGCTGGTGCCGAACCTGGAGCTGGGCTTCCACGTGGACGGCTACCACCGGACCCTCGACTCTCACTATCGGGACTACACCCGTGACAGCGGTCGCGAGATCTCCCAGGCCCTGGAGCTGAGCGTGGTTCCGGTGGGCGTTTCCCTGCGCTTGGTGCCGACCAGCCGCCATGCGCGGCTGGCGCCTTACGCTACGGTCGGTGCGGACCTCTTCTACTATCGCTATGAGGAGTACGGGGAGTTCATCGATTTTCACACCCCGGGGCTCGACATCAGCTCCGACTCCTTCATCTCCGAGGGGGTGGCCCCGGGCTTTCACGTCGCCGGGGGGCTCCGGGTTCCCATCGGACCCGTCTTCGCCTTCACGGGCGAGGTCCGCTACCAGTGGGCGAAGACGGACATGCCGGACGACTTCCGGGAGAACAAGATCGACCTCTCGGGCGCGGGCGTAACCCTGGGCATGCTGTTCAGGTTCTAGTCGAGCCAAGAGAGGGCGTGATACGATCGCCGCCTCGTTCACGCCCCCTCGAAGATCCTGAACCGTGTCGCGGCGCGCCTCATCGCTAGGCCCCATCGATCTCGGCTTGCTGGGGAGCCTGTTCTTCGTGGTGCCGGTCGTGCTCCTGGGCAGCTCCTATCTGCGGCCCTACGACGCCCCGGAGCTGGACCCTCGACCGGCACTGCTGCCCCTTTACCTGCTGCTCTCCCTGGCTCGCCTGGGTGCCGCCTACGGCATGGCCCTGCTGGCGGCGCTGGCTACCGGCTACCTGGCGGCTCGCTCGGCGGCCGCCCGACGCATCATCCTGCCCAGCCTTGATGTGCTCCAGTCGGTCCCCATCCTGGGCTTCTTCCCGGTGGCGGTGGGCTTCTTCATCGGTGTCTTCCACGGCTCGGCGCTGGGGGTCGAGTGCGCCGCGGTGTTCCTCATCTTCACCTCGATGTTCTGGAACCTGGCGTTTGGCGTCTACGAGAGCCTGATCACCCTGCCCGAGGACCTGGTGGTGGCCGCGGACCAGATCGGCCTGCGCGGGTCCCTGCGCTGGAGCCGTCTGATTCTGCCTGCGGTGATGCCGGGCGTGCTCTACAACTCGCTGGTCTCCTGGGCCAACGGCTGGTACTTCCTGATCGCCAGCGAGATCATCGCCGTGGGGCCAGCTCGTTATACGCTGCCGGGTCTGGGGAGCTACCTGGCTCAGTCGGTGGTGGTGGGCCGCCACCAGCAGACCCTGCTCGCCATCCTGGTGCTGCTGGCCACCACGGTGGGGATGCACCTCCTGCTGTGGGGCCCCCTCGACACCTGGGCCGAGCGGTTTCGATTCGAGGAGAGCGGCGGCCACCCGCGCACGCCGCCCATCGCCAGGGCTCTGGGTCGCAGCCGGATCGTGAGGTGGGTGACCCGGAAGCTGGTCGTGCCCTCGGGCCAGCAGGCCTTGACCGTGGCCGGGACGGTCCTGCACGCGGTCACCACCCACTCTCGGCTGGTGGGCGTCGCGCTGGCGCTGGCGGTCCCGCTCGCGGTCTGGGGCCTGGGTCGCCGGCTCTACCTGCTCTTCGTCAGCCGGGCCCTGTCGCCCGAGATTCGGGACATCCCCCTCGACCTGGTGCTGAGCTTCCTGCGGGTCGCGCTGGGGGTCGCGGTCTCGGCCGCGCTGGCGATCCCGGTCGCCTATGCGATCGCCTGCCGGCCACGCTGGCGGGGGACCGCCCTCGCCGTCATCCAGATCTTCGCCAGCATCCCCGCCACCGCCTTCTTCCCCCTGATCGTTGTGCTGCTCACCTGGGGCCTGGCCATGAACGGCGGGACCGTGCTCTTGGCTCTCACCACCATGTTCTGGTACGTGCTCTTCAACGTGCTGGGGGCGACCACCGCGATTCCCAAGGAGATGCAGGAGGCCGCCCTCACCCTGGGTCTCGGGGGCCGGCGTTACCTGTGGCGGGTGGTGGTGCCAGCGGTGATCCCGGGCCTCATCACCGGCTCGGTGACCGCCTGGGGAGCGGGCTGGAACGCGCTCATCCTCTGCGAGTACATCGAGGCGGGGGGGCGGGTCTTCAGCGTGCGCGGGATCGGCGCCACCCTGGACCGCGCCAACTATGGCTCGGGGGACATGCAGGTGGTAGCGGCCAGCCTGCTCGCCATGGTGTTGCTGATCGTGGCGGTGAACCGCCTCTTCTGGGATCCACTCTATCAGCGGGCTGCCCGCCGCTATAAGATGGACGCTTGACCTCGACCCAGGCCCTCTTGCCAACGCCGCCGCCGGAGGGTGGGGTTGTGTCCGCGGGTAAGGTGCTCTTGCACATGGAGGGAGTGGAGCAGCTCTTCGACGGCAAGATCCGCATCCTGGGCCCCTTGGATCTGGAGGTTCGGGAGGACGAGTTCCTGGCTCTGGTCGGCCCCTCGGGATCGGGCAAGAGTACGCTGCTTCGGATTGCGGCCGGCGTGTTGCGTCCCACCCGAGGCGCGGTGCGGGTCGGTGGCCAGTTGTTGCGAGGCGTCAACCCAGAGGCCGCCGTGGTCTTCCAGTCGTTTGCGCTCTTCCCCTGGATGACGGTGGTAGAGAACGTCGCCGTAGGCCTGGAAGCGCGGAAGCTCGGCCTGCGGGAGTGTCTCCGGCGGTCCGAGAAGTACCTGGAGCTGGTGGGTCTCTCGGGCTACGAGCGAGCCTACCCCCGCGAGCTGTCCAGAGGGATGAAGCAACTGGTGGGGCTGGCCCGCGCCCTGGCCCTGGAGCCGGAGCTGCTCTGCATGGACGAGCCGTTCTCGGCCCTGGACGTGCTGACGGCTCGCACCGTGCGCGATCTGGTCCTCGATCTCTGGCAGTCGCCTTCGGTGCCCACCAAGAGCATCCTGCTGGTCACCCACAGCATCGAGGAGGCGGTGGCCCTTTCCGATCGGGTGGTGGTGCTCAAGGCCAACCCGGGCCGGATCGCCGAGGTGATGGACCTGCGGCATCTGCCGCGGCCCCGCAAGGCGGACACCCCGGCGGTCCGAGATGCCGTCGATCGCATGTACACGCTCTTGGTTTGAGGAGAAGGAACTGATGACGGATGCGCCACAACCTCTGCCCCACGCGCCTATCGGCATGGTCCTGGGGCTCCTCGAGCACCTTCGGGAGGTCCCGGGCTGCCGGGAGGACCTGTACAAGCTCGGTGGGCCTCTGGGCTACGAGCTGGACGACCTGCTGCCGGTTACCGAGGCGGCCAAGCGCCTGGGATTGGTCGAGATCGCGTCGGGGGACATCGAGCTGACCGAGGAGGGCCGGGCCCTGGCCGCCGCCGAAGAACCCGAGCGCAAGCAGCGGGTGGGGGAGCGCCTCAAGGGGTTTCCGCTCATCGTGGAGATCTACCGGGCGGCGGCAAAGGGCCACGGACGAGTTCCCAGGGAGTCCTTCCTGGAACGGCTCGAGGACCACTTCTCGCGAGCCGAGGCCGAGCGGCAGCTCTCGACTGCCCTGGACTGGGCGCGCTATGGGGAGGTCTTCGACTTCGATCCCGACTCCGAGGAGTTCTTCCTCGCCTGAGACCCGATGGCCAAGCTGCTCACCTGGATTCAGACCGCGTTGATCCCCGCCATGGGCCCCTGGGGTCTGTTCGTCGTGGCTTTTCTCGACTCCTCGGTCCTGAGCCTCCCCGAGGTCAACGACCTCCTGGTGGTGGCGGGATCGGCCGCCCAACCTCGGCTGGCCTGGCTGTTCGTCGTGCTCAGCACCTTGGGCTCGCTGGCGGGGTGTCTGGTGCTGTGGCACCTGGGACGGCGAGGCGGCGAAGCGATGCTGGCCAAGAGGTTCGGCCCAGCCCGGCTGGAGAGAACGCGAGCCACCTATCGGCGCTGGAGGTTCTGGGCGCTGGCCCTGCCGGCCCTGCTCCCGCCGCCGGTACCCCTCAAGGCCTTCGTGTTTGCCGCCGGCGCCTTCGGCATGAGCTGGCGGCGCCTGTCGGTGACCATCGCCCTGGCCCGCGGGGCTCGCTATGGGCTGTGGGCGGTGCTGGGCGTTCTCTACGGTCGATCGGCGGTGGGCATGCTGCGCCGCTTCGACCTCTGGTTCGCGCAGCACACCCAGATCGTGCTGGTGGCCTCGCTGAGCCTGCTGCTGGTGGCGGTGGCGGTGTGGCTGGTGCGCCGGCGGGGGCGCCAGAGCGGCGAGCCCCTTCCCACGGTGGGCGAGGTCGGCTGAGGCTTCTGCTAAGATCGCGAGGAGGAGGATAGGTCCCGATGAGAATGACGCGCCTGGGCCGGGTGAGCGTGGTGCTGCTCGCGGCCTCCACCCTGGCCGGCGGCCTGCTGGGCGGCCGGGTGCTGGCGGGCACCACCCGCCTGTCCGAGCACGTGCGCCTGTACTCGGCGGTGCTCGACGCCATCGAGGCCAACTACGCCGAAGAGCTGACCAGCGACAAGCTGGTGTCGGCTTCGATTCGGGAGATGCTGAGGACGCTCGACCCCCACTCGAGCTTCCTGGAGACCAAGGCCTACTCGCAGCTCCAGGAGAAACAGCGGGGGTCGTACTACGGCCTGGGCATTACCGTGCAGGCCATTGACGGCAACATCACCGTGGTCTCCCCCTTCGAGGGGACTCCCGCCTACCGATTAGGGATCCGGGCCGGCGACGTGATCAGTCGCATCGAGGCCGAGGACGCGCGGGGGATGCCGATCGACGATGCGGTGAAGCGGCTCCGGGGCCCCAAGGGAACCGCGGTGCGCATCACCATCGTGCGCCAGGGCTACGATGCGCCACTCGAGTTCACCGTCATCCGCGACGAGATCCCCCTGCACGCGGTGCCCTACTTCTTCATGGCGGCTCCCCGAACCGGCTACATTCGGCTCCAGGACTTCAACGAGACCACGGCCTGCCGGCCGATCGAGGCCAAGGGCTGCCAGAAGGAGCTGGAGAAGGCGCTTTCGAGCCTGCTCAAGGATGGCGCCAGCGCCATCGTCCTCGACATCCGAGACAACCCGGGAGGCCTCCTCGATCAGTCCTTCGCGGTAGCCAACCTGTTCTTGAAGAAGGGGCAGCTGGTGGTGTCGACCAAGGGGCGCCTCCGCCGCGACGAGTCGAGCTACCTGGCCGAGGGCGAGAGCCCCTATCGTGAGGTGCCGCTGGTGGTCCTCACCTCGAAGCACTCGGCCAGTGCGTCCGAGATCGTGGCCGGCGCTATCCAGGACCACGACCGCGGGCTGCTGGTGGGGGAAACCACGTTCGGCAAGGGCCTGGTGCAGACCATCATGCCCCTGCGCAGCTCGCGGGGCTACGCGCTGGCCCTGACCACGGCCCGGTACTACACCCCCTCGGGGAGGCTCATCCAGCGGGACTACGGCAGTACCGCTCTCGACGACTACTACTCGCCGCCCAAGCCGCGGCGCACCTGCGACGAGGTGGGTAGCGATGCCAAGCTCACCGACGCCGGACGCAAGGTGTACGGGGGCGATGGTGTTACCCCCGACTACTGCATCGAGCCCACCACGCCCTCCAAGTTCATGGCCTACTTGATGGCGCGCCAGGCGTTCATCGGTTTCTCCCGCGGCTTCGCCCCCGCCGAGACCAACGGCAAGGCCGACATCGCCGGCGCCGGCTCCCGGCCCGACGCCAGCGTCGGCAAGGTGAAGGTGATTGCCCCTAGCTTTCAGGTGGATGACCGGGTGCTGGCCGACTTTAGGGCCTACCTCGACAGCCGCAAGCTCAAGTACACCGAGGAGGATCTGGAGTCCAACCGCCAGGCTCTGGTGCAAGAGCTCACCGAAGAGGTCCTGAAGCAGGTCTTCGGCGAGGGGGCCGCCCGCCGCCGGTCGCTGGCCTGGGATCCGCAGTTCCAGCGCGCACTGGAGGTCTTGCCCAGGGCCGAGCAGTTGCTCCGGGATCCCCAGCGGTTCTTGGCCGACCAGGAGGCGAGCAAGCGTTTGGCAGCCGGCAGCCGCCGCTAGATCGGCGCCCGGGGCACCGGCGCGAGGGAGCGTTGATGGGGGCTCCCGCGCGTGCTAGTCTTCGACGTTTCTCCGGACGGAAGCAAGGCCTTGCGGGCGGCAGGGAGCGCGCTCGCGAGAGGGAGGCAGGCAATGTTCACTCGCATAGCGCGTTTCTTCAAGGCGATCTTCAACGCCATCCTCGGCGAAGCCGAGGGCCAGATCCCGGTCTCCATGCTCGAGGAATCGGTGCGGGAGATGCTCGACAACCTGCGGGCGCTCCGAGAGGCGACGGCCACCACCATCGCTTTCGAGACCAAGTCCAAGCGCGAGCTGGATGCGCAGAACGGCAGGGTCAAGAACCTGGACGCCCAGGCCGAAGAGGCCCTGCGCCAGGGGAACGAGAAGCTGGCCCGCAGGGCACTCCAGCTTCAGGCGGAGGCCAAGGGCACCCGGGAACGGGCCGAGCAGACCCACAAGGCCTCCAAGCTCCGGGCCGACAACGCTCGAGGGAAGCTCAAGGTGGAGGAGGAACGGGTTCAGGGCAAGATCCGCCAACTGGGCGAGCTCAAGGCCATCCACGCCATGAACGATGCCCAGCGCCGGATGCAGTCCATCACCGACGAGTACAACATCGACGGCGCCATGTCGGTCTTCGACAAGACCGCCGCGAACATCCAGGAGAACGCCGACAAGCTCTCGGCCATGGACACCATCGCGGTCTCCGAAGGCGCGGAGCTGGATCGCCAGCTGGCCGCCATCAGCCAGAAGACCGAAGTGGACGCTGCCCTTGAAGCCATGAAGGCCCGGATGGCCGAAGCACCGGTGGCAGGATCCGCGGCGCCCGCCAAGGGCAAGGAGAAGGTCTCCTCGGCCTTCGAGGAGAAGTAGGCCTGCGGAGCCGGGCGGCGGCTGCTCCCGGGCGGCTTCCCGGCTCCGACGATTCCTTGGCATGAGCCAGCCCATCGTCGCCCGGGGTGTCCGAGTCCACAACCTCAAGGGCGTGAACGTCACCATCCCCACCGGTAAGCTGGTGGTGGTGACCGGGGTCTCGGGTTCCGGCAAGAGCAGCCTGGCCTTCGACACCCTCTACGTGGAGGGTCGCCGGCGCTACATGGAGAGCCTGTCGGTCTACGCCCGGCAGTTCCTGGAACGTCTCGAGAAACCGGACGCCGATGCCCTGGAGGGTCTGTGCCCGGCGGTGGCGATCCGGCAACGGTCTCCAGGCCGCAGCCCCCGGTCGACCGTGGCCACCGCCACCGAGATCCACGACCATCTCCGCCTGCTCTTCGCTCGCACCGGCAAGACGATGTGCGGCAACTGCGGCGAAGAGGTGGGGAAGGATACCCCGCAGTCCGCGGCGGAGCGGCTGCTGGGACTCCCTTCGGGGACAGAACTGCTGGTCGGTTTCCCTTTCGATCCTGGGGGCATGCGGATCGAGGACGCCCGGGAGCGGCTGGAGCGGAGGGGCTTTCGCCGGGCGCTGGCCGGCGACCAGGTGAGGGACCTGGCCTCGCTGGACCTGCCGGGTCTCTGGTTCGTCGTGGTCGACCGGGTTCGGGCCATCCCGGAGACGCGGGCCCGGCTGGTGGAGTCCCTGGAGCAGGCCTTTGCCGAAGGCGCGGGGCGGGCGCTGGTCCAGGCGGCGACCGGGGTGCGTCTAACGTTTTCCGAGAGCTTCGACTGCCCGCGCTGCGGGCGGGTCTACGAAGAACCGCAACCGCACCGCCTGTCCTTCAACACACCCCAGGGGGCCTGTCCCACCTGTCACGGCTTTGGCAACCAGATCGAGGTGGATCGGGAGCTGGTGGTTCCCGATCCCGGCCTGAGTCTGGCGGATGGAGCCCTGGCGCCCTGGACCCGACCCCAGTACCGCGGCTGGATGGCCGAGTTGAAGCGGTTCGCCGCCCGCCGGGGCATTCCCTGGGACGTGGCCTGGCAGGATCTGCCCGAGGAGCACCGGCGACTGGTGCTGGAGGGGGATGACGAGTTTCAGGGGGTGATCGGCTTCTTTCGCTCGCTGGAGGGTCAGAAATACAAGGTCCAGGTGCGGGTGTTTCTAGGGCGCTACCGCGGCTATCGCGTCTGCCCGACCTGCCGGGGCAGCCGCTTGCGACCCGAAGCCCTGGACGTCAAGCTCGGCGGACTGGATCTCCACCAGGTCTCGGGGCTGTCGGTCGCTGCCGCGAGGGCCTTCCTCTCCGGGTTGACCGAGGAAGGGAGCGAACCCGCGGGCGCCCCGGTGGTCGAGGAGCTGGACCGCCGGCTGGGTTTCCTGTCGGACCTGGGCCTCGAGTACCTGACCCTGGACCGGCCGTTCGCTTCCCTGTCGGGAGGCGAGGCCCAGCGGGCGGCCCTGGCCATGGCCCTGGGCTCGGGTCTGTTGGGGATGCTGTATGTCCTCGATGAGCCATCGGTGGGCTTGCACGCCCGCGATGCCGGGCGTCTGCTGGCGGTGCTCAAGGGTCTGCGGGATCAGGGCAACACGGTGGTGGTGGTAGAACACGATCCAGCCCTGGTCCGGGAGGCGGACTGGATCGTGGACCTGGGCCCCGGAGCGGGAGAGCAAGGGGGGCGGGTGGTCTTCCAGGGGACCTTCGAGGACCTGGTCCGCGACGGTCGGAGCCTGACCGCCAAATACCTGCGCGGCGACCTGCGGCTCCGGCTGCGGGGGAGCCGCCTCAAGGGGCGCGAACGAGCGCTGGTGGTGCGGGGGGCCCGGGCGCGCAACCTGAAGAACCTGGAGCTGCGGATTCCCCTGGGGGCTCTGACCTGTGTCACCGGGGTCTCGGGCTCCGGAAAGTCCACCCTGGTCCATGAGGTGATCGCCTCCGGGCTGATGGCAAGTTGGGGGGGGGCCGAGACCGCGCCGGAGCAGGCGGCGATCGAGGGCCGGGAGCTCATCGACGAGGTGGTGGTGGTCGATCAGTCTCCGTTAGGTCGAACCCCCCGGTCCAACCCCGTCACCTACATCAAGGCCTTCGACGCCATCCGCGAGCTGTTCGCCGGACTCCCGGAGGCCCGCCGGCTGGGGCTGTCGGGCAGCGACTTCTCCTTCAACCTGCCCGGGGGGCGTTGCGAGGGGTGTTGCGGAGACGGCCGGGTCCGGGTCGACATGCAGTTCATGGCCGATGTGTACCTGACCTGCGAGGCGTGCAGCGGCCGGCGCTATCAGCCGCGGGTGCTGGGGGTGCGGTACAAGGGGCGCACCATCGACCAGGTGCTGGACCTGAGCGTCCAGGAGGCGCTGCACTTCTTCGGGGGCCAACCCAAGGTGACGCGGCGGCTGAAGCTGCTCCAGGAGATCGGCCTCGGCTACCTCCGTTTGGGACAGCCGGCGACCGCGCTTTCGGGCGGTGAGGCCCAACGCATCAAGCTGGCCGCTCACCTGTCCCGGCGCCCCGGCGAGCGCGTGCTCTACGTGATGGACGAACCGACCACCGGGCTGCACATGGCGGACATCGCCGACCTGCTGGCCTGCTTCGAGCGCCTTCTGGAGGCGGGCGCCACGCTGCTGGTGGTCGAGCATAACCTGGAGATCGTCAGGCGCGCGGATTGGGTGCTGGACCTGGGGCCCGGTGGCGGCGAGGCGGGGGGGCGGCTGCTCTTTCAGGGCGGGCCCGACGCGCTGGCCGCCTTCCCGGGTAGCCCCACCGGCCGGTGTCTCAGGGAGACCCAGCCCGACCTGGCGGCAGCGGGAGGCTGATCGCTTCTGTCGTCGGCCGTTCCCCCTTCTGCTATCATCGCATCCGACACTCGGGATTCTCGGCTTCGAGGGCGACAGATGATTGGGACAAAAGCAGCGTGGGCCGTGCTGGCCGCCGGCCTACTCCTTCTCGTGCCAAGAGACTCAGGGGCGGCCGCCAAACCGTCGTTCGAGGATCTGGTGGCCAACCTCAAGAGCCCCAATGCGAAGACGCGGGAAGCCGCCGCGGTGGCCCTGGGCAAGAGCGGGCGCCGGGACGTGGTGGCGTCGCTGGCCGCGCTGGTGCGCGATCCCGAGCCCAGGGTGAGGCTGGAGGTGGCGCGGGCCCTGAGCCAGCTCAAGGACCCAACCGCCATTCCGGCCCTGGTCACCGCCCTGGGCGACGGCGACCCTCAGATCCGGGAAGAAGCCATCGGCGGGATGGTGGGGATCTACGCCGATCGCGAGCGCGTGGGGCCGGTGGATCGCTTCCTGAGGGTGTTCTCCGACGAGCTGGACCGACCGACTGGGGGCCTCTACGGGCGCGTCGATCCGGCGGTCATTCAGGGACTGGCCCGTTCTTTGCGGGATGAGAACAAGGCGACCCGTGAGGAAGCCGCGTTGGCACTGGGGATCCTGGATGGGAAGGGCGCCATCGCGGACTTGCAGACCGCGCTCGCCGATCCCGACGCCGACGTGCGGGGCGCCGCCGCCACCGCTCTCGGCAAGATCGGAACCGCCAAGGACGGGCGAGCCCTGATCCCGCTGCTGGCCGACGACTCCTATCCGGTGAAGTTGCGAGCCCTGCACGCCCTGGGCACCTTACGGGTTCAGGAGGCGGCGCCGCCGCTCCGAGAGATGTACGAGGCCAACCGGCGGCGCGAGATCGGCCTCAAGGTGCTGGAGACGCTGAGCCGGATCGGGGATTCCGGACAGGCCGAGCTGTTCCAGCAGTTGATCCAGGATCCGGATCCCGAGAAGAAGCGCCTGGGCATCGAGGGCCTGGCGCGCATTTCCGACCCCTCACGAATGGCGGCCTTCAAGAAAGACTACCAGCGCGAGGGCAACCAGGAGCTGAAGCTCGCTTATGCGTTCGCCATCACCCGCATGGGAGATCACGCGTTCCTTGACAGCCTGGTCCTCAGCCTTCCGGCGCGTACGGTGGGGAGCCGGAGCCGCGGCTACATCCTGGAGCTGGGGAGCGACGTGCTCCCCGAGCTGTTCCCCTATCTCAACGATCCGGATGCCGAGATCCGGGCCCAGCTCTGCGACATCATTGCGATCCTGGGGGATCCCGAGGCCGCCAGTCGCCTCACCCCGCTCCTCAACGATCCGAGCGGAAACGTGAGCGACCGGGCCAATCGGGCCATCGAGCACTTGCGACGCCTCAAGGGAGCCAGAGCGGGTCAGTAGACGGGGGTCAAGATGAGGCGCTTTCTGCCGGCAGCCGTTGTCTGCGCGCTGGTCGCCTGTCAGCCGCGCTCGACCGAGAAGACGGCTCCTGCGCCCCCGCCGGGGCCGGTCGCCGAAGCCAAGGTGCTCCTGGAGCAGGGGCAGCTCGATGCCGCCCTCGACAAGCTCCAGGCCGCCGGGCAAGACGCCGAGGGCCTCTACGTGCAGGGCCGCGTCTGGGCCAAGAAGGCCGAGCTGGCGCCGGCCCCCCTCCCTCCGACGCCGGCCTCGCCCTTGCCGCGCGGAGCGCAACCCCCAGCGGCTCCCGAGTTCAAGGCCGAGGAGTTGACCGCGGTCGAGCTGTACGAGCGAGCGCTTCTCGCCCAGCCGACGCTGTGGGAGGCGCGGCTGGCGCTGGGTCGCTTGTTGGCTCCGCATACCGTCAGGCGGCACGATCTGGAGCGGGAGCTGGCGGCCCGCAAGAAAGGGACGCGCAAGGGCCAGCCGACGGCGGCACCCGAAGCCCAGGCCGCGGTCGACTTCAGCGTGGATCGCGTGCTGCGCGAGCTGGAGGGTGCGGTCCGCGACCAGAAGCAGGGCTCCGACACCGTGGAGGCCTTGATTGAGTTCGCCACTCGCGTCAATCGGGTGGAGGCGGCCGAGGCGGGCTTTCAGGAGTTGCTGAAGCGCCAGCGGGAGAAGCCGGAACCGCTGGTGCGCTACGGGGACTTCCTGCTCAACGTGAAGAAGGATCCGCAAGCCGCCATCGACGAGTACCGTCAGGCGCTCATCTGGAAGCCCGACGAGGAGACCGTGCGTACCAAGATCGCCGACATCTACCTGACGCAGGCCGCGGGGTACCTGGCGGCCCAGCAGTGGGGCTCGGCCGACGGTCAACTCCGGGAGGCGGCGAAGTACATCACCGACAGGTCGTCGGCGCAGGCGGTCACGCTCGAGGGCTATCGCGAGAAGCTGCGCGGCATTCGGGGCACCGAGCGTCCGCTGGGGGTTCCCGATCGATAGGGTGTGACGCCGGCCAGCTTGGCGTCTTCAGTACGGGTTGTGACCGAAGCCGTTGTCGTCGATGTGGACGTGCGCGGCTACGTCCGGATGATCCTCCGAGACGAAGCGGGTGAGGAGTTGCCCCCCGACAGTTAGGCGCTCGGCGGTGGCTCCGCCGCTGGGGTACTGCTCCAGGTGGGGGTCCCAAACGCGAACCGCGTGAGGGTCGTCGCGCGGGGGGAAGTTCACCGGCACCGCCTTCGCGACCCCCCGCCAGATGTAGCCGGTGGCGTCGCGCGTCAGCCGGAACTGGCCGCCCTCGAGCATCCAACTAGCGGAGAACCACACCGGGGCGTCGCAGCTGGCGGAGACGTTGAGGCAGCCCTGGAGCTGCCGATACTCGATCGTCACGTCGACCAGCCGGGGGCCGACCGGGGATGGGTCCTCGGGGCCCTGCAAGTGGAAGTCGTAGCAGCTTGCCAGCGGGACGACCGCCAGTGTGCAGGCGACCGCGATACGGGCTAGGGACTTCTGCATTGGACTGCCTCCCAACAACAGCCAGGCTTGTTGCTCGCTTAGCGCGAATGATACCATGCAGCGTCGATGCTCGACTCCCTCCAGCCCCCCATCCTCGTCATCGACGACGACGGCGGGATCCGCAAGCTCTGCACCGAGTTCCTGGCCAGCCGAGGCTACCGGGCGGTCGGCGCCTCCTCGGTGGGGGAGGCTCTGCGCGCCTTCAGCCAGGTCCGCCCGTCGGCGGTCCTCCTCGACCTGAAACTGCCCGACGGCACCGGCATCGACGTGCTCCGCGAGCTGCAACGTCAGGCTCCGGGAACGCCGGTGGTGGTGATCTCGGGGGCGGGAGGGGTCAACGAGGCGGTGGAAGCCATGCGGGTGGGCGCCACCGACTACCTGGAGAAGCCGGTCTCGCGGGAGCGGCTGCTCGGGGTGGTGGACCGCATCCTCCAGGCCCCGCTGCCCGGCGGCGAGACCGATCTGGAGAAGGTCGCCGACGGCTCTCGCTACGGCATGGTGGGGCGCTCCGCGTCCATGCGCCGCATCTACCAGCTGGTCGAGATGGCGGCGCCTACCAAGTGTCGGGTTTTCGTGAGCGGGGAGAGCGGCACCGGGAAAGAGCTGATTGCCCGCGCCATCCATGCCTTGTCGCCCCGGCGCGACAAGCCCTTCGTGGAGCTGAACTGCGCCGCCATCCCGGCCGAGCTGATCGAGAGCGAGATGTTCGGCCACTTGAAGGGAGCTTTCACCGGCGCCAGCAACGACCGCAAGGGCACCTTCGAGGCCGCCCACACCGGCACCCTGTTCCTGGACGAGATCGGGGACATGAGCCTGATGACCCAGGCCAAGCTGCTCCGGGTGCTGCAAGAGAACGTGGTCACGCCGGTGGGCAGCAGCGAGCATCGGACCGTTGACGTCAGGATCGTGTGCGCCACCGGCAAGAACCTGACCGACGAGATCGCGCGCGGGACCTTCCGGGAGGATCTCTTTCACCGCATCAACGTTCTCACCATCGCCGTGCCCCCGCTCAGGAGCCGGCGGGAGGATGTCCCCGAGCTGGCACAGCACTTCCTGCGACTATCGAGTGTGGAGAACGGAGTCAAGGCCAAGCGGTTGTCGCCGCGGGCTCTGGATTTCCTGGGCCAGCTCCCCTGGCAGGGCAACGTCCGGGAGCTCAGGAACCTGATGGAGCGCCTGGTGGTGCTGATCCCCAAGGAGGTGGTCGGCCATCGGGACGTCATGGAAGTGCTCCAGATGTCTCGGATCGCCGACGACGGCTCGCCGCTCTCGCTGCGGCAGGCGCGGGCCCGCTTCGAGAGGCAGTACATTCTCTACCGGTTGGCGGCCAACCAGGGGAACCTGGGCGACACCGCCCGGGAGCTGGGCATCGAACGCACCAACCTGTACCGGAAGATGAAGCAGCTCGGCATCCAGTCGCCTCACACCCGGAGCCGCGGCCCCGACCCCGCGCTTTGAGGCGGCTCGCCTCTGCGAGCTAGAATCCCCCTTTGATCGCATTCAGGAGGTCTCTCACGTGTCTGCCCGCAAGGCCTTGATCACCGGCATCACCGGACAGGACGGCAGCTACCTGGCCGAGCTTCTGCTCGACAAGGGCTACGAAGTGCACGGTCTGGTGCGCCGGAGCAGCTCCTTCAACACCTGGCGCATCGACCACATCCGCGACCATCTGGTCCTCCACTATGGCGACCTGGTGGACCAGAACAGCCTGGTGCGCACGCTCGCGCTGGTCGGGCCTGACGAGATCTACAACCTGGCGGCGCAAAGCCACGTCAAGGTCTCCTTCGAGATGCCGGAGTACACGGCCGGCGTCACCGCCCTTGGCGTGCTGCGCCTGCTGGACGCGGTCCGCGAGTTGGGGATGAAGAGCCGCGTCTACCAGGCGGGCAGCTCCGAGATGTTCGGCCTGGTCCAGGAGACGCCCCAGACCGAGAAGACGCCCTTCCACCCGCGCTCGCCCTACGGGGTTTCCAAGGTCTTTGCCCACTGGATGGCCATCAACTACCGCGAGGGCTATGGGATGCCGGTCTCCAACGGCATCCTCTTCAACCACGAATCGCCCCGCCGAGGCGAGAACTTCGTGACTCGCAAGATCACCATGGGCATCGCGGCCATCAAGAAGGGCAAGGCCAAGGAGCTGCGCCTGGGCAATCTGGACGCCAAACGCGACTGGGGCTTCGCCAAGGACTACGTGGAGGCCATGTGGCTGATGCTGCAACGGGAGCAGCCCGACGACTTCGTGGTGGCGACCGGGGAGACCCACTCGGTCCGGGAGTTCCTGGAAGAGGCTTTCTCCTATCTGGGTCTCCACTGGCAGGACTACGTGGTGGTCGATCCCAAGTACTTCCGTCCGGCCGAGGTGGACTTCCTGCTGGGAGACCCGACCAAGGCCAAGCAGGTGCTGGGCTGGCAACCCAAGGTCGGCTTCAGGGAACTGGTCCGCATCATGGTGGATGCCGATCTGGACGGCCAGGGGAGATAACGGAAGCGATCAGCGGTCAGCGATCAGCCATCAGCTACGGACAGCGGCCTGGGAGGTCGGACAGAAAGGTCCGGCACACGGAGGCGAGCGCTGATGGATACTGAACCGTCTCTGTTTGCGTTGGCTGTTCGCTGAATGCTGAACGCCGCTGAGCGTTGTCCGTTGGCTGATTGCTGAGTGCTGACGGCTGAACGCTGCCGACCGTTGTCCGTTTGTGCCGAATGCTGAATGCTACCGTTCGTGGTGACTACCCCAGCTTGGCGCTCAGGCTGTCGAGCGAGCCGGCCAGGGAGCGGGCGACCGGGGCGCGAAAGCGTGCCTTCGCGGGAAGCTCGGGGAGGCTCCCGGGCGGGACCAGGCGGATCCGGTGCCGGGCCAGCCTTCGCGCGTACTCGCGGTGGTGCCGGTCGAAGCCCTCGCGCACCGAACGGTATCCGTGTTCGGCCACCACCCGCCGGGCGCTGTAGCGCATGATGTTGTAGCTGAACATGCGCACGTCGTTGCGGTGTGGCTCCAGGAGCAAGATGTCCACCTCCGGGTGCTCGTGCGCATAGCGTTCCATGCCGTACTGCATGCGGCCGTGGAGCATGATGCGCAGGACCTGGTCCAGCACGTAGGTGACGCCCTTGTTGGCCAGGTGGCCGCCCAGAGGGCCGCGCACGGTGTTGTTCTCCAGGGGCACCACCGGGTTGATGCAGATCACCAGATCGGCGCCGTGGTCGATGGCCAGGTGGATGTGGGCGGTCTTCTTCACCCCGCCGTCCACGTAGTCCCGGGTCCCGATGCGCACCGGACGGTAAAGACCGGGCAGCGCGGTGGAAGCCTGCACGGCGCGGGAAATGGAGACTTGGGGGCTCCCCGGTGCGCCGAACGCCACCGCCTCGCCGTTGTCGAGATCCACGGCCACCAGGTACAGATCCCGCCGCAGGGCGGTGAAGGAATCGGGAACGCCCCGGGCCTTGTAGACGCCGGCGATGTACTCCCGAATGCCCGAGTTGTCGAGCAGGCCCGCCGGCAGCAGCTCGAGGAGAGAGAGGGCGAAGTCGGACAGGTTGCGGCCCTCACCGGAGAGAGCGGTGGTCACCGCGTCCACCAGCACCCTGGGGGCGCGTGCCGAACGCTTGAGTAGATCGCCAAGACCCAGGCGGTAGAGGTCGCTGGCCGACCCGCCGAAGGGTCGTCGGCCCCTCTCGGCCACCTGCTCGTACATCTCCTCGGGGGAGATGCCGGCGGCCAGCAGCGAGGTCACAAAGGCGCCCCCGCTCACCCCGACGTAGATGTCCAGATCGCAGACGCTGCGGTCGAGCAGGTCCGAGAGTGCTCTCAGGCAGCCGATCTCGTAGATCGCCCCGGTGACCCCGCCACCAGCGCAGACCAGGGCGACCTTCTTCTTGTTGCGGAGCCGGCGTCGAACCTCGCTGCCTTGACCCAAGGGGACCCTCCGGAGGTAGGGCCGGCGCCCGCCGGCCCCTCACAGCGCCAGTCTACGCGAGGTCGCCGCTCCCTTTCTTCACAGGGGCGGCGACCTGGTCGCCGAAACGCCGGCTACAACTGAGGAAGAGCCGCGACTTCGGCCTTCAGGGCCGGTCGTTTGCTGGCCTTTCGGCGAGTCGGAGCCTTGAAGCCGTCGATCTTGCGGGAGAGCTCGTCCACCTTCCGCGTCAACTCCGCCACCTCCTTGCGGCTGGGGATGTTGAGGGTGGCCAGGGCGCCCCGAACCGCGTCGTCGACCAGATGGCCCAGGGCCTTGCGCTCCTTCTTGACGCGGGATTGCAGGCCGTGCAGGCGGGAGTCCAGCTCCTTGCTCAGCTTCTTCCGTTCCCGGTCCAGCTTGGCCCGCAAGTCCTTGAGGGCGTCGGCAGCGTCGCCGGCGAGCTTGTTCTTCTTGAGCGCCTGCCGGACCTGTTTCTCCATCTGCGCCTCGGCCGCCGCCAGCGACTTCACGGTAGCGTCCCAGCGGTCCTTGATCATGGCTCCGGTGGTCTTGGCCGGCTTCTTGCGCGGCGCCTGCTTCTTCATGCTTCCTCCTCCATGGGCCGGCGGTTGCGGCCTCGCCGCTGCCGCCGGCAGTCTCATCTCTTGCCGCGACGGGGGCCCCGCGCCGCCGTCTTGGGCTTGTCTTCCCGGGCTGCCGCAGCGGGCTCCTCCAGGTAGTTCTCAAAGGACAACAGCCTCTCCTTCAGGGCCTGCAGGGAGGGATTGACGCCGGCCTCCTTCTCGCTCCATTCCAGGAGGCCCTTGAGGCGACTCTCGACGCCGTGCTGGGCGTCGGCCACCAGCCGGTGGACCGAGCCGGCGATCTCCTGGCGGAGGGCGAGACCCTCGTCAAGCGTAAGCCGCCCCCGCGCCAGCAGCGCGCCGACGATCCGCTCCGCCTCCGCCTTGGCGCGGACCGCCGCCGCGGGCGGGCTCGCCAGGTGGCCCCAGGCCGAGCTGGGGCCCAAACCCAGCCGAATCAGGCGAGCCAGCACCTGGCGGGGAATGGTGGCGGTCTTCTCCTTGATGCCTTCCAGGATGATCTGGGCCAGCACCACGGTGGTCATGTCCTCGCCGCTCTTCTGGTCCACCACCTTGATCTCGACCGCTCCCGCCAAGGTGCGGGCCAGATCGGCCAGGGTCACGTAGGCGCGGGCCTCGGTGTCGTACAGCTTCCGGTTGTCGTAGCGCTTGATGACCCGCTCGGCGGTGTCGGCTGGCCTCGGCTTGCCCTTCACACCACCAAGATAACGCAGAGCGTCATTTCTGTCAAGGTGTATTCGACGCAGAGCGTCATGGCGGGACGGCCGCCGGTTCAAGGGTGCGAGCGGTCGAGCAGGCGCAGGCCATCATCGGCCAGCGATCGGGGGGGGCCCTTTCGCCGATAGAGGATGACGGAGACGCCGGTGACACAGCCCAGGAACAGGGCGATACCCGCCACCAAGGCGGTCGCGGTGAGGGAGGTGACGATGACGCCTACCAAGTCGAAGGTAGGCTTCTGGACCTTGATCCAGGTGATGACCGGCTCGCCCAGGAAGGTCAACGACGCGAACCCCCAGCGGCCAGCTTAGGCTCGCCGGGGCCCGCGGTCAACTTGCGGGTCTGGGTCCGGTTCAGGGCGCTCAGATAGCTCTTGACGCCCTCCAGCAGCGAGCGGGCGATTCGCTCGCGATGGTCCGCCGCCTTGAGCATCCGCTCTTCTTCGTGGTTGCTGACGAAGGCGATCTCGGCCAGCACACTCGGCATGTTGGCGCCGATCAGCACGTAGAAGGGTGCGGTGCGGATGCCGCGGTCCTCGGCCCGGGAATGCCCGGTGCGCAGGCGGCCGAGCATGGCCTCCTGCACGCTGGCGGCGAAGTCGCGGCTCTCGTCGATCTTGCTGTTCAGGGTGATCGCCTTCACCAGGTTCTGCAGGTCCTTGATGGTGGCGGCGGAGACCGCGTTCTCGCGGGCCGCCACCTCTTCCGCGTGGGGGTCTTGGGCGAAGTTCAGGTAGTAGGTCTCGATGCCGCGGACGCTGCGGTTGCGCGAGCTGTTGGCGTGGATGGACAAGAACAGGTCGGCGCCCCTGGAGTTGGCGATGGCGGTGCGCTCCTCGAGCGGCACGAACACGTCGCCGGAGCGGGTGAGCAGGGTCTCCGCACCCAACTCTGAGCGCACCAGGCGGTCCAGCCGCAGGGCCACGTCCAGCACCAGGTCCTTCTCCTGCAAGCCGCTGGGGCCGATGGTGCCGGGGTCGTGGCCGCCGTGCCCGGCATCGATGACGATCCGCTTCACGCCCAAGCCAAGCTGGCGGGCCAGGCTATAAGAGCCGGCGCGATTGACCTGGGGCGGCTCGGGGGCGGATTCGATGGGCGCCGTCCGGGCCGCCGGGCTGGCCGCGGGGGTGGGAACCGGTGAGGCGAAGGGGCCGTCCAGCTCGATCCGCCGGGCGGTACGCGGGAGCGGGGTGGGGAGGGGCTCCGGAGCCGTCACCGCCGGGACCCGGCGCACCGGGATGGGGTTGGCCTGGTCCGAGGGCCGACCGCCGCCGGGACCCGCCGTGGGGGAAGCGGCCGGGGTCGGCCCATCGTAGGGCTCCGCGCTCTGGGGCGGTGGGGAAGCCGGGGCAAGCGGCGGCGGGACTTCGGCGATCTTGGGCCTCATCACGCCTCGCACGTCGACCACCAAACGCGTCGGGTTCTCCAAGTAGAAGATCGAGTGGTCCTTCACGTGCTTGAAGTCGAGGACCACCCGCACCACGTCGTCCCTGTTCTGGCCGATCCGCACCTGCTCCAGCAGGCCATCGCCCACCGGGAAGGTGCGGGTGGTCAGGTTGGGGTGAAGGCGGGTCCCCGAGAGGTCGATCCAGAGGCGGTCGGGATCCTGGATGCGGTCGTGCTGGATGAGCACCTGCCGTTCCACGTCGAGCACCACGCGGGTCGACGACTCGCCGCTCCAGGAGCGCAGGTTGAAGACCTGAGCCAGTCCCGGGGGGGGCAGCTTGGGCAGCGAGGCTTCCTGGGCCGGGGCCCGCTTCTTGAGTGCCGCCTTGACCGCGGCGGCTCGCGCGGAGCGGGGGTAGACCGCCAGGTAGGACCGGGCGGCCTCGGCGACCTTGCGGCTGTCGCCGCCGGCCACCGCGATGCCGAAGACGGCGTAGAGGGCCTCTTCTCCCTTGCTGCTGCTCGGGTACTCGGCCACCAGCATGCGGTAGGCGTGAATCGCGTCGTCGGCGTGTCGCGGCGACTTGAAGCGGGTGGCCATCCGCCGATAGAGGTCGCCGGCGGCCAAGAGCGCATCGTCGCAGTAGGGGCTCTGGGGATAGCGGGCCACCAGGCGGCGGAAGGCCAGGACCGCCTTTTCCCACTCCGGCTTCTTCTTCTGTCGCTCGGGCGAGGCGTTGAGGGTGGCCAGCAGCCCCTTGGCTTCCTGGTAGAGCGCCCGGTCGGGTCTCGCCTCAGGGGTGGGGGTGGGCCGCGGCTTGCTCCGCGCTGCATCGGCGAGCGCGGGGAGGACCAAAGCGCAAGCGACACCCAGCACCAAGCGAAGCCTCTTCGTTCTTCGTGCCCATTGTGTCTTCGTGGTGAAGGCCGTCACTTGGGCCAAGCGTCCACCGTCTCAAAGTAGTCCGCGGCCACCAGGATCTCCCGCGGCTTGGAACCGTCGGCGGGCCCGATGATGCCGTCCCGCTCCATCATGTCGACCAGCCGGCCGGCCCGGGCGAAACCGATGCGGAAGCGGCGCTGCAGCATGCTGGTGGAAGCCTGGCCGCTCTGCAGCACGAAGCGCGCGGCCTCGTCGAACAGCTCGTCCCGGTCTTCCACCTCAGCCGCCTCCGTGGTCCGCTCGGTCTTGCCCACGG
>DATECU010000013.1:0-21435 GCA_035286745.1 Vicinamibacteria bacterium
TCACCAACGGTTGCGGGGATGTGTGCGTGGTGCTGGCCCGCAGCGAGAGCGGCTCGCGGGGTCTCGACGGCCTGTCGCTCTTCGTGGTGCCCCGCGTCATGGAGGGGAAGGACAACTACCGGGTGGCGCGGCCCGAGAAGAAGTTCGTGATCCGCGGCTCGGCCACCTGCGAGCTGGCGTTCGACGGTTCTCGGGCCGAGCTCCTGGGGCCCCCCGGTGCCGGCTTCAAACAGATCCTCACCTTCATGAACGAGGCCCGTTTGGTGGTGGGTGTTCAGGGTCTGGGCCTGGCCGAGGCGGCCTTCCAGGCGGCTCGCGCCTACGCCGGGCGGCGCGTGCAGATGGGACGGCCCATCGCGCGCCACGAGCTTCTGGCCGACCTGCTCTTCGACATGGAGGTCGAGGTGGCGGCGCTGCGGGCCCTCATCTACCGCACCAGCGCGCTCTACGATCGGGTGCTGGGGTTGGAGCGCCCCAAAGCCGAGGCGCGCCCGGCAGAACTCGCCGCCCTCAGGCACCAGGTGCGCGAGCTGACGCCGGTGGTGAAGTGGTTCGGCTCCGAGCGAACGTTGTGGGTCACCCGGGCCGCGGTCCAGGTCCACGGCGGCTACGGGGTGATGGCCGAGTACGACGTGGAGCGGCACTACCGGAACGCCCTGGTTCTGCCGATCTACGAGGGAACCAGTCAGATCCAGGCGCTGATGTCGCTCAAGGACCAGATGAAGTGGGCTCTCAGCAAGCCGTGGCGTCTTCTGGGAGGGCCAGTGCGGGTGCAGGCGACGCCGGACCGGATGGGGGATGCGCTCCGGGAGATGGCTTCCGAGTACAACCGGGCATTCCGTTATGTGGCGAACGACGCCGTGGGCCTGTCCGGGGTGATCCGTGGCCTGCTGGGGCGGGGGGCGCCCTCGGCCGAGGATCTGGGCTATGCCATGCTGAGCGCTGAACGACTGCTGGCCATGCTGGCGTACACCCGGGCCGCCGAGGCGCTTTCCGCCCAGGCCGGCCTCGATGTCAACCGTCGGCGGTTGGCCGAGCGGTTCATCCACCGCTCGCTGCCGCTCCTGCGGATGCACGGTGAGATCGTTCGCAGCGGGGACCGGAGCACGCTCCAGGCCATGGCGCAGTGAGCAGCAACGGACGCGTGCTGGCGCCCGCGACCCGGCAGCCCAGCCGGCTGGCCGTGGTGTCGCGCTTCGGGGCCGCGCTGGGCAAGCGCTTTACGCGCAACAACCTGGCCCTGCTGGCCCAGGCCCACCTTGCCTTCATGGGACTCCGCCGCTCCGCCAAGTCGGTCCGGGGGCGGGGCGCCAACATCTTCACCCAGTGGGTGGGGGACCCCGACGCCCTGGGTAGCGCGGTGGTGCTGAAGGCCATCCTGGAGAAGTTAGGCGCCAAGGAGGTCCGCATCCTCACCGGGACCCTCGGTCACCCCCAGAACCGGAACCTGGTGGCCAAGTGCGGCATCGAGCTTCACGACCCCAACCAGGGCCGCTTGCCGCGCGGTCTCCACTGCATGGTGGACACCTCCCCGCCGCTCGGCATGTCGAACACCGGTCGGGTGGAGCCGGTCAAGGAGTACTTCTTCGTGGCCGATCACCACGCCGATCCTGCCGACGTGGAGGAGGACTGCCGGGCCCGCAACGTGCGGAAGGTCAAGATGCCGTTCGTGGGCCTGCCCGTTGGCTCCACCTCGGCCTTCATGGCGGCACTGGCCATTGCCTTCGAGGTGTGGGAGGACCTGGGGCCGGCCGGTCGCGCCGCCGCTGCTCTCGGCATCTACACCGACACCAACGCCCTGTTGCACGGCGCCACCCCCCTCGACTTCCGGATGTTCGAGAAGCTGACGCGGGACCGGGCCACCGAGGAGATCCTGGCCGAGCTGCGCGACTACCGGGTGCCGCCGGAGTGGTTCACCTATCGCGCCGCCGCGTTCCGAAACATGGAGACCACCGGCGCCGTCCGCATTGCCCCCGTCGGCTACATCCGGGAGGACCACCGGGACGTGATCGCCGAGATCGCCACCGAGCTGCTGCGCATCGAGAACACCTCGATCGCCATCGCGGTGGCGGTCACCGAGCGGGTGACCGAGGTGTCGGTTCGGGCCGACAGCCGGCTGCTGGGGGAGGACCCGCAGCGCATCGTGCGGGTGATCGACTATCTGTTGAGTTATGCGTTCCCCGGCGTCTCCGGGTTCAAGTACCAGCGCCTGCCGCCGCATCGGGTGGAGGGGGGAGCCTGCGTTCCTCACAGCGAGGCCCAGGAGCGGTTGTGGGCCCTGGACGGGGGCAAGGTCAACGGCCGCGGCGATGCGGTGCTGGAGCACTGCCGAACCTGCGCCCGCGCCCTGGTGGCCGCGCTGGCCGACCTCAAGTACGCCCGCCCCGAAGAAATCCAGGGCCTGTTGTAGCTGGACGCCGAGCGCTGAACTGCCGAGCGCGGTGGTTCTGCGTCAGTGCTCGAAGAGGTTTTGGTAGCCCAGGACGTCGAGGCGGGCGAGCACCGGGATGGCGCCGAAGCAGGATCGAGCCAGTTCGCCGCGACCCTCGCGCTCCAGCATGACGTTCAGCCGGTCCATCAGGGGCAGCAGCAGGGTGACGTCCGAGATCGCATAGCGGACCTGGTCGGGCTTGAGGTCGGGACTGGCCCAGTCGGTGTTGCGCGCCGCCTTGTCCAGCTCGATGTCCAGAAGCTCCAGCACCACGTCCTTGAGGCCGTGACGCTCGGTGTAGGTGCGGATGAGCTTGCTGGCGGTGCGCGTGCAGTAGAGGGGAGCGACCTCGATCCCCAGGTAGTGCCGGAGGGCCGCCACGTCGAAGCGGGCGAAATGGAAGACCTTGAGCACCCCGGGCGCCTCCAGCAGGCGCTTGAGGTTGGGCGCGCGACCGGCCAGGGGAACCTGGGGTTCGATCTGCTCCTTCAGGACTTGCACCAGCGTGGCCCGGCCGGCTCGGTCGCAGAGCTGAACCACGCAAAGCCGATCCCGCACCGTGTTGAGGCCCAGCGTCTCGGTGTCGACTGCCAGAGCTGGCGAGGCGAGGTAGGCGGCGAGCTGCTGCTCGGTGATGTCGCGCTTGACGATTTCGGGGGTCACTTCCGGCGGCCGTTGGGGCATGGCAGTCAAGAACTCCTCAGGGAGGGAGGATGGGGTGGATGAAGGGATTTGAACCCTCGGCCTCCAGGGCCACAACCTGGCGCTCTAACCAAACTGAGCTACACCCACCAAAGACTGCTTGGCGCGCCTGAAGGGACTCGAACCCCTGACCCGCAGCTTAGAAGGCTGCCGCTCTATCCACCTGAGCTACAGGCGCCAGACAGCGGAGTATAGCATGGGGGGCGGGGCCACCGCGGAGGGACGCCGTGACGCCGGCCGCGGGCCTCAGGAAGGACTCGCCGTCGCCACCGCGTCGCGGACGGCCTGGCCGACCTCGGAGCAGCGGGCGGCTCCACCGAGGTCGTAGGTCAGCACCCGCCCGCTGGCCAGAACCGCGACCACGGCCGCCTCGATCACCCGGCTGGTCTTCTTCAAGCGCTCGTCGGCGAAGCGGTCCCCCAGCCAGTCGCACATCATGGCGCCCGCCATGATGGCGGCCATGGGGTTGACCTTGTCCAGCCCCTTGTACTTGGGAGCGGACCCGTGAACCGGCTCGAACATGGCGTGGTCGTAGCCGATGTTCCCGCCGGCCGCCAAACCCATGCCGCCCTGTGTCGTCGAGCCGTTGTCGGAGATGACGTCGCCCACCAGGTTGGGCGCCACCACCACGTCGTACCACTCGGGGTTGCGGATCTGCCACATGCAGAAGGCGTCGAACATGGCCACGTCCTGTTCGAGGTCGGCGAACTCCTTCTGGCCCAGCTCGCGAAACACCTCCTCGAAGTACCGGTGGGCCCCCACGATGTTGGACTTCACCACACAGGTGACTTTGCCCGGACGTCCCGCCCGCTTGCGGTTGCGAGCCAGCTCGAAGGCGTAGCGGCAGACGCGTTCGGTGGCAACCCGGGTGACCTCAAGCGGCGTCCGGCGGCCCACCAGGTTCCCCGCCGCGTCCCGCATGTCCTCAGAGCGCCCGGTATACGCCTCCTCGGTGTTCTCGCGGCACACCACGTAGTCCACCTTGCCGGGCTCCCAGACCTCGGAGAACCGGCCCGAGACCTGGTGTCGGACGCCGGGGTACAGCTTGATCGGGCGCAAGTTGACGAAGAGTTGCATGCGCTGGCGGTTGCCGATGACCTGCGCGAAGCCCGCGAGCTGCGGGGTCTCGTAGGGCTTGTCGGGCTTGGTGAAGACGTTTTTGCCGGTCGCCGGGTCCTGGGCGCCAACGCCCCCCAACAGGACCGCGTCGGCCGCGTCGCAGCGGGCCTCCGAACCCTCCGGCCATTCCCGCTCGTGATCTCGGTAGTACTCGCCGCCGCCCGGGATCTCCTCGAAGTCGAAGGCCACGCCGAAGCGCGCGCCCGCCGTCCTCAGGACCGCCACCGCCTCCTGGGTGACCTCGGGCCCCACGCCATCCCCGGGCAGGGTCACGATCTGATAGCGCTCTTTGGCGTTCATGCACCGTCCTTTCGTGGCGGATCATGTTCACAAGCAGTCAGGCAGTCAAGCGAGGGGCTCAAGCCGGTGGCCGCTTGAAGGTCAGGGTGAAGACGGCGCCTCGGGGGGCGCGATTCTCCACTGCGATTCCGCCGCCGTGCGCCTCCATGACCGACTTGCAAATGCTGAGGCCCAGGCCATAGCCTCCGGTCTTCTTGGACCGGGAGCGATCGACGCGGTAGAAGGGCTCGAAGATGCTGACCAGGTCGGCCTCAGGAATGCCCGGACCGTCATCGGCGACACGAACCACGACGGCGTCTCCCTGCTCGCAAGCGGAGACCTCCACGGGACGGCTGTCGGGGAGCGAGTACTTGAGCGCGTTCTCCACCAGGTTCCTGAGCACGGCGCGGACGCGGTCCACGTCCATGTCCAGCAGGATCTCCGATGCTCCGGGCAGAAGGCGAACGCCTGCACCAACGTCCTGAAGAGCGCTGGCCGCCTCGCGCAAGATCGGCGTCAGGTCTCGACGCTCGGTTCTGATCCCGCGACCGTCTCGGAGGCGCTCGATCTCCAGCAGTTCCGTGATCATGGCCTCCATCTCGCGTACGTCGGCCGCCATGCCTGTCTTCTTCTCGCCGTCGGGCAGCAGGGCCAGCGCCACCTTCATGCGGGTCAGCGGCGAGCGCAGCTCGTGGCTGACGTCGAGTAGCAGCCGGTCGCGGGCGCGGAGCATCTCCTTCACCTGGCGGACCATCTGGTTGAAGGCGTCGGTCAAGGCGCCGAACTCGTCGCGGGTCCGGTTCGGCAGCTCCACCTCGAGGTCGCCGTCGCTCAGCCGCAGCACGCCGTCGTGCAGGAGGCGCAAGGGAACGAGTGCGCGGCGAAGGGTCACGTGAGCGATGGCAATGACCGCTACGATCAAGCAGAGCAGCAGCCAGAGCAGCTTGTCGTGCGCTGCCTGCATCCGCCGACCGAACTCCCAGGAGAAGAGATAGGTGCCTCCGTTCGGGGCGGGGACCAGGTAGCGGCTTCGCCCCCACACCGGCCGCCACGCAGGCCGGCTTGGCAGGCCATTGGCGGCGTCTCTCACCTGGTCGATCGTGGGCAGGCCATCGGAGGTGGCCCAGTCCCCATCCGGTCCCCGGTAGCGGATCTGGAGATCCAGGCGGTGGGCGATCCGCTTCGCCTCCTCCCGACCCGGTGACCTGGCCGCGACGGCCCGGGCGTAGTCGCCAAACATATGATCGGCAGAGGTGGCGACGGTGGGATCCACGATGAAGCGGAAGAAGATCGCCACCATGAGCACCAGACTCACCGCCATCACAACCGTGATGGCCACCAGCTTGGCGAAGATCGACCTATGAGGCGCGGGCTGTCCCCTGCTACTCAACGTCGCCTCCGATGAAGCTGTAGCCGGTTTTGTGCACGGTCTTGATAAAGAGCGGCCGCCGGGCATCGTCGCCCAGCTTCTGTCGCAAGCGGCTGACGAGGACGTCGATCGAACGGTCGTACGACTCCCAGTCGACCCCCCGCGTCAGCTCCATGATCCGGTCGCGGGTCAGAACCCGGCCTCGGTTCCGGACCAGGAGCGCGAGCAGGTCGAACTCCGCGGTGGTCAGCTCCAGCGGCCGCCCGCCGAGACGGGCCGCCCGCGCCGCCCCGTTCACCTCCAGCGCCCCCACCCGCACCGTCTCGTCGTCGATCTTGGCGCCGCGGCGCAGCACGGCCTGCATGCGCGCCACCAGCTCGCGCGCCTCGAAGGGCTTGGGCAGGTAGTCGTCCGCGCCCAGTTCCAGCCCGACAATGCGGTCCATGACGTCGCCCCGCGCGGTCAGCATGACGATGGGGACGGTGCTGGTCTCGCGGACCTTGCGGCAGACGGCGAAGCCGTCCATCCCCGGCAGCATCACGTCGAGGACGACGATGTCCGGGGGATCGGCCTTGAGTGCGCGGAGCCCCTCGTCGGGACGGGCGACCGCCCTGACGGAGAAGCCGAAGCGGCCCAGGTACTCGGTGAGGAGGGCGTTCAGCGCCTCGTCGTCGTCGATGAGGAGAACTCGGGTTCCACCCGCGGGGCAGGTCGTCATGGTTCCGTATGATGACGCATCATCTCGCCGCCAGGGCTTTGATTGGAGGCAGGAGCGCCGCTTGTCGCGCCGGAAGAGCCCCAAAGCCGAGCCCGGTCACCATGGCCGTGGCCAGGGTCGCCAGTGCCGCCTCTGCCGGAACGCCGACCCTCCACCCCGTGATCAGGGCGGCGGCGGCAACCGCCAGCGCGCCTACCGCGATTCCCGCCAGCCACCCGCCGAGGGCCAGCAGGGTGGCCTCGGTGAGGAACTGGAGGAGGATGTCTCGGGGCCTCGCTCCCACCGCCATGCGAAGGCCGATCTCGCCGGTGCGTTCCTTGACCGAGAGCAGCATCAGGGCCAGGATTCCGGCTCCCCCGACCAGCAGCGAAACACCGGCCAAGCCGGTGGTGAGCAGACTCAGGGAGTCGACCATCCTCTTCTGCATGGCCAGCAGCTTGGCCTGATTCTGAATGGCGAAGTCGTCGGGCTTGCCGGTCCCCAGGCGGTGTCGTTCCCGCAGCAGATCGCGGATCGCCAGCTCGGCCTCAGCCATGCGCTCGGGATCGCCGACGGCGACGAAGATCGCGGTGAGCCAGCGGGAGTTGAAGACTCGGCGGAGGGCCGTCCGGATCGGGATCAGGACCTTGCTGTCCTCGTCGGAGCCGTCGGCCAGGACACCCCGGGGCTCCAGCACCCCGACCACCTCGAAGGGCACCCCGCGAATGCGGATCGCCAGGCCGATCGGGTCTGCTCCGGGGAAGAGCGTGTCGGCGACGCGGGCGCCGAGGACGGCGACACGGCTGCCGGAGGAGTCCTCCTCGGCCCCGAGGAAGCGACCTGAGCGAAGGCGCAGGTTGCGAAGGGCCATGAAGGCGGCGCTGGTCCCGGTGACGCTCGCGACCATGGAACCGCCGCCGGCCTTCACCCTCATCCCCGCCTCAGCCGCTGGAGCGGCCTCTCGTGTGAAGCTGAGGGCGGCGATCTCCTGGTGGTCCTCGATCCGAAGACTGGTGGCGAAGCCTCGCAGACCCTTGCGAGCCACCAGCCGCTTGACCTGCGCCGGCCTCACCACCACCAGGTTGGTGCCCATGGCGTCGATCCCGCGCTGCACCTCTCCCTCTGCGCCCTTTCCGAGGGCGCTCGTCACCACCACCGCGGCAACCCCCATCGCCACGCTGGCGAGGGCGAGCGTCGCTCGCACCTTGTGGGCGGCAAGGGCGCGGAGCGACGGCCGCAAGCGGCGACCCGCTCTCATCGCAACGCGTCAGCCGGTTGCAGCAGCGCTGCGCGGCGCGCCGGGAGCAGGCCGGCCAGAAGCCCCGTGACCGTCGAGAGTACGATGCCCAGCGCGATCGCCTGGCCGGAGAGAACCCCGCCCAAGCCCATGCGGCTCGCCAGCAGCAGGGCCCCGGCGCCGCCGATCACAATGCCCATGACACCTCCCCCCAGCGTGGTCACCGCGGTCTCGATCAGGAACTGCGCGCGAATGTCCTCCGGCCGGGCGCCCACCGCCCGCCGCAGGCCGATCTCGGCCACCCGCTCGTTCACGGATGCGAGCATCAGGCTCCCGGCCACCGCGCCGCCGGCCAGCAGGGACACCCCGGCCACCAGCGGTAGGTACAGGAAGAAGACGCGCTCGATGCGTCCGACCATCTTCTGGACCGCCAGCGAGGTGACCACCGTGAAGTCGTCCGGCTGCCCCGCGGCCAGGGCGTGGCGTTCTCGCAAGATCCGCTTGACCTGGCGGGTGGTCTCCTCGACCAAGCTGGGGTCTTTGACCAGGAGCTTGGCGGCTCGGATCGAGTCCACGTTCATCACCCGGCGCATGGCCGTCGAAATGGGCACCACCACCTCGGCATCCCGGTCCATCCCGTGGACGTCGGTGCCGAAGCGCTCCAAGATCCCGACAACCCGAAAGGGCACGGAGCCGATCAGGATCTCCTCCCCCAAGGGATCCTGGTCGCCGAACAGCTCCCTCGCCACCGTCTCGCCAATCAGAGCTACCCGGGCCGAGCCAGCTACCGCCGCCGCGTCAAAGTACTCGCCGCTGGTGGTCCCACGCTCCCAGACTCGCTCCGAGCGCTCCGATTGGCCCATCAAACGGGCCGTGGTGGTCTGCTCGGCCCGGCGAAGCTGCGCCCCGGGGAGTACCTGGAGAGGGTCCCAGACCTCGATGCCGGGAAGCTCCTGGGCGATGGTCTCGAGGTCGTCGATGGTCAACCGCGCGGCCTCCGCGCGGGATCCGCCCATGAAGAAGCCTCCGCCAGCCGACACCACGATCGACGAGGCGCCAAAGAGCTGGCGCACGGTTCCCAGGAGCTTGCGTTCGGCGGTGGCCCCGATCGAGATGACGAAGGTGAGGGCGGCCACCCCCACCAGGCTGCCCAGCATCATGAAGCCGCTGCGCAGCTTGTAGCGGGCCATCGCCCGGAGGCTGCTCTTGACCAGACGCTGGGCCTTCATCGTCCCTCCTGAGCTGCGTCCTTCGCAGGTGCGCGGTGGTCGTCGGCGGCCACCCGGCCGGCCTCCAGGCGGGCGATGCGCCCGCAGTGGGCGGCCAGGGCGGCGTCGTGGGTCACCAGCACGATGGTCCGGCCGGCCCGGTTCAGTGTCTCCAGGATGCCCATGATCTCCCCCGCCGATCCCGCGTCTAGATTCCCCGTCGGCTCGTCTGCGAGCAGGAGGTCCGGGTCGTTGACCAGGGCACGGGCGATGGCCACCCGCTGCTGCTGGCCGCCTGACAACTCCGAGGGCCGGTGGTCGATGCGGTCGCTCAGGCCCACCGCCTCCAAGGCGCGGCGGCCCAGACCGTCGATCTCACTCCGGTCCGAATAGAGCAGCGGCAGCTCCACGTTCTCGAGTGCGCTCGTCCTGGGGAGCAGATGGAAAGCCTGGAAGACGAAGCCCACCCTCTGGTTCCGCACCCTGGCCTGCTGGTTGACGCTCAGGTCCGCCACATTCTGCCCGTCCAAGAGGTAGCTTCCCTGGTCCGGTCGGTCCAGAAGGCCGAGGATGTTCATGAGGCTCGACTTGCCCGAGCCCGAAGAGCCGACGATCGCCACGAACTCGCCCCGTTCGATGCGGAGCGAGACGTTGTCGAGTGCGCGAACGGCTTCGCCGGTGGGCCGCTGGTATGTCCTTCCAACGCCCTGGAGCTGGATCATGTGCTTGACTCCTTCATTGCGCGCCGGTGGCTTGCGGCTTCGCCTCGCCGACCAGCACCTCTTCCCCTTCATCGAGCCCTTCGAGGATCTCCCAGTAGCTCTCGTCCCGGCTGCCCGTGGTCACCCAACGCCTAACGACACTGTCGCCCCGACGGCAGAGCACCAGGAAGCGGCCTTGCTCCCGGCGGACCGCCCGGCGGGGAACCGCCACCACCTTCTCGCGGCTCTCGATCGCGACCTTCACGGTCGCCGTCATCTCCGGGCGCAGCGTGCGGTCCCGGGGCGAAGCGAACCTCACCACGGTGACGTAGTTGACGACGTTGTCGCGGATCTCGGCCTGGGGGTAGACCGCGGTCACCCGACCCTCGAACTCGTGGTCGGGGTAGGTGTCCACGGTGAAGCGGGCCTTCTGTCCCACCCGGATCCGGCCGATGTCGGTCTCGTCCACGTAGGCCCACACCTCGAGGCGAGAGAGGTCCACCAGGGTCACGAAGGTCGGTGTGGCCAGGCTGGCCGCCACCGCCTCCCCTTCCTGCGTGGAGACGGAGGCCACGATGCCGGCGATGGGGGCGTGGATCCGGGTGTAGCCCACCTGCGTGCGCGCGGAGTCGAGGCTGGCCACCGATTCGGTCACCTGCTGCAGGGCCACGGCGTGCGCTCGCTCCGCCAGGTCGATCTCGCTGGCCGAGATGAGGTTGGCCCGGCCCAGCTCTCGCTTGCGTGCGAGGTCGGACTGGGCGTAGCTCAGGCCCGCTTGCGCCGAGGCCAGGACCGCGGCCGCCTGTTCCTGGCGCGCGACCAGCTCTCGCACCTCCAGTTCTCCCAGGAGTTGACCCTTGCCAACGCTATCCCCGACGCGCACGTAGAGGCGCCTCACCACCCCCGACACCCGGGAGCCGACCTTCACCTCGGCGCCGATCATGGGCCTGACCACCCCTGTGGCCTTGACCGCGGATTCGATGTCGCGCCGCGTGGCCCGCGCGACCTCAGGAGCGGGACGCTCTTGGCCTCGGCTCAGCGCCGCCCGGCCCAGCAGGGCGAGCGGGATGGCAACGGCAACCACGGCTCCTACGCTCCAGGCCAGCCTCTTCATTCCGAACTCCTCTGCGGGTCAGTCGGAATATGGGCCGGTGAGTTCTCTCGTCTATTTCAACGACGTAACAGGTTGAAACCGGTGCGGGGAGGGCGATGGGGCCCTGGGTCAGCGCGGGGCGCCGAGTCGGGTCGGGCGCCAGCGCGGGTCGAGGGCTATGGCCTCGCGGGTGATCCACCCCGGCTGAGCCAAGCACGCCTCCAGCTCTCGTTCGGCGTCGGCTTTCCTTCCCGCACGCGCCAGCGCCCAGGCCAGCTCCTTTCGGAAGAAGGGGGCGAAGAGCCGGTCCTGGGTGCGCTGGTTGAGGGAAACCGCTCGGCGGGCGGCGGCCTCGGCCCGGGCGCCTTCTCCCAGGCTGGCCAATGCGAGGGACAGGGCTGCCTGGTGGCGCGGGTCCGTGGGCTGTTCGCGCGTCCGGCGCTCGCTCAGGGTGCGGGCCTGGAGGTAGGCCACTCGGGCTTCCGTGGTGCGCCCCGCGGCCTCCAGGGCGAAACCCCGCAGCAGCGGGACGGGGTAGGCCCAGAGCTGCCAGTCGACCGAGGCCTCACGCACCCGACCGATGGTGGCCAGGGCCTCGTCCCAGCGCGCATCGAACAAGGACTGCTGATAGCGGAAGTAGAGCCCAAACGCCTGGTCCATGTCGGGGATGCGACTCAGGAGCTCGCGTGCGTCATCGCGCTGGCCTCGCGCCCAGTGGTTCCAGGCGGCGAAGAGGTAGGAGCTGGTCTGGTCTGGCGCCAGCGAGATGGAGCGTTCGTACTGGACCTGGGCTTCCTCGTGCCGGCGCAGGAGGAACAGCGTGTGGGCCACCTCCAGGGCCAGCGCGGGGTCGTGCGGGGAGAGAGCGCGCGCGTCCTGGAGGGCGACCAACGCCTCCGCCAAGTGGCCGAGGCGGCGCTCGACAAAAGCGGCCGCCTGACGTGCGTCAGCACTGCTCGGCACTCGCTCGGCCACGCTGCGGAAGATCGCGAGCGCGCCCTCCAGGTCGTGATCGAGCCGATAGGCCACCAGGCCGCGCGCCATGGCGGCCTCGGGTGCGGACGGTGCCAGCTCGGCGGCGCGTGCAGCATGGGTGCGGGCCAGGGCCGCTCGCCGCTCGCTGCGGTCGATTCCCTGCACGTACGCCGCTGAATGCAGATTGGTCAGCTCGACGTGGGCGTGAGTGAATCCAGGGTCGAGGGCTACGGCCCGATCGAGCAGCCGGATCGGGATCTCGTAGCGCTCCAGAGAGTGGTTCAGGATGAAGGGCGACCCCCGCGCTCGCAGGTAGGCCTGGTAGGCCTCCACGTTGGAGGTTGGAACGGTTCCGAAGAAGCTCGCCAGCTCGGGTGGGATTGGCACCCGTAGAGCGACCGCCACATCGTGAGCCATCTGGCCCTCAATCGAGGCCAGACCTGCTGGGGCGCGCTCGTAACGATTTCGCCAGACCTCGTGTCCGTCGCTGACGCGCTGCGCCATCGCGTGAACCAAGAGGAGCTGCGCTGCGGTTCCAGCCCTCTCCGTGTGACCGGACACCACGATATCGGCCGACACCTGCCGGCCCAGGGCCAGGGCCGAGCCGGCGGGCGCAGGCATCCCGGGTGCAGCGGCGGTCAGCACACGCATGGACTGGAGGTGGCGTAGTCGGCCGACCACCTCGTTGCTGAGGCCTCGGCCGAGGGATTCGTCACCTTGCTTGGCCTCGAAGGGCAGCACCAGCACACGCACCGGCGCCTGACCGGCGGTCGCTCGCAGTTGTCGCCACTGCCAGGCGCTGATGCCGGCCATTGCGATGAGGGTGGTCGCCACCAGGGCGGCTCGGGTTCGGGCGCGACGGCGGGTCGGCGCGTTCAGAAGCTCGGCGATCCGGCGCGCGGCCTCGGTGGCGGTGGGACGGTCATCGGGCGCAAGCGAGAGCAGCGCTCGCAGAAGCTGCGTTGCCCCCGTGGCGAGTCCCTCTGGGGGATCGGTGGCTCCCTCCAACAAGCGCTGGTGCAGCTCGGTTGGCGGTAGGCGCGGGTAGGCCGACTTGCCGGTGAGTAGCTCTTGCAGCAGCAACCCGAGTGCGAAGCAATCGCTGGCCGGTGCCAGCGGCCGCTCGGCCGCCTGCTCGGGACTCATGTAGCCCGGGGTTCCGAGCAACCAACCCTGCCGCGTGAGCTGCGAAGGCTGCGGGGGCTCTTCGGGCGGGTTCTGCCCGGTCGGCGAGTCCGGCTGGCCCGCTAGGCGTGCGATGCCGAAGTCCAACACTTTGACCCGGCCCCGAGCGTCCAGCATCACGTTCTCGGGCTTCAGGTCCCGGTGCACGATGTGGTGTTCGTGCGCGGCCGCCAGCGCCTCGGCCACTTCTCGCCCGATACGCAGAGCCTCGACGCGCGCAAGACCGGCGGACAGAGCGGCCCGCAAGGTGCGGCCTTCGACCAGCTCCAGGAGCAGGTAGTCGGTGCCGTCGCTCTCGATCAGGTCGTAGACGTGGCAGATGCCCGGGTGGTTGATCTGGGAGAGCAACTGCGCCTCGCGCCGGAATCGGTCGCGAGCGCCGGTGTGATCGCCGGACTCGCCGCGCACCGCCTTGACCGCCACCGCCCGGCCGAGCTTCTCGTCGAAGCCCCTCCAGACGGTTCCCATGCCCCCGCTGCCCAGGACCTCATCGATCCGCACGCTCCCGATGCGGCGCGGGGGCGCCGTGGGGAGGAGGCGTGGCGTCTCGGCCCCGGTGGGGGCCTCGTTCGGGTCCATGCCGCGTATGATGCCACCCGGGCGCCCCTTGCGGGCAAGGAACCCCACGGAGGCGGCATCGCCAGGCTGGCAACCGGTCGGGGAGGGAGGCCGAGCGACGAGCTGCGCTTCTCGACCTCCCCCTGACGCTACTTGGTCTTGACTGGATCTGCCGGCGGCTTGGGCAGCTTCATGGGCTCAGCGTCCATCTTCTTGACCAGCTCCTGGACCGCCCGCTCGAGCTGCGGGTCGCGCCCGGCGATCACCGACTTGGGGTCGTTCTCGACCACGATGTCGGGGTCGACGCCGTGACCCTCGATGGCCCATCTGCCGTCCGGCTCGTTGGTGCCGCTGATGGGCACGAAGACGGTCCCGCCGTCGATCATCGGTCCCAGGCCTGTGATTCCGACCACGCCGCCCCAGCTCCGCTTGCCGACGAGCGGCCCCAGCCCGGCCTTGCGGAACATGTGCGGGAAGATGTCGCCGTCCGAGGCTGAGGTCTCATTCAGGATCGCGACCTTGTGGCCGTGGAAGACGGTCCCGGGGTAGGTGCCGGGGTGCTCGCTCCGACGCCCGAAGCGAGTGCCGAGCAGCTTGGTGTCCAGCCGCTCGATGATCCACTGCGAGACGTTCCCGCCGCCGTTGGAACGGACGTCCACCACCAGACCCTCCTTGCGGATCTGCGGGTAGAACCACTTGATGAACTCGTAGATCCCCGGGGCCCCCATGTCCGGGATGTGCAGGTACCCGGCGCGGCCGTTTGTGAGCTTCGCCACCTTCTCGCGGGTGGCGTTGGTCCACTCCAGGTAGAGCAGCGGCTCCTCGTTGCTGATCGGCCGGTAGGTGGTCTTGCGGGCTCCTTCCAGCGCCGGCTTCGCGTTCAGGGTGAGGGTGATGGGGTCGGTCTTGTGACGGAGCAGACGATAGGGATCGTCGTCTCCTTTGAGCTCGACGCCGTCGATCTCGAGGACGTAGTCGCCGACGCGCGCGTCGACCCCCACCTCGGTGAGCGGGGCGCGGTAGGTATCCTCCTGGTTGTGTCCCGACAGGATCCGCGCGATGCGGAAGCGGCCGGAGGCGGCGTCCAGCTCGAAACGCGCCCCGGGGAGCCCGACCTTGGGCCGGGCCGGGGTCTCGTAGTCGCCGCCCTGAATGTAGGCGTGGCCCACGTTCAGCTCCGCCACCATCTCGCCCAGCACGTAGTTGAGGTCGGTGCGGTGGGCGACGTGGGGGAGCAGCGCCCGGTAGCGCTCGCCGATCGCCTTCCAGTCGTAGCCGTGCATGTTCTTCACGTAGAAGAAGTCGCGGTAGCGGCGCCAGGTCTCGTCGAAGAACTGCGCCCACTCCTGAGCGGGGACGCGGTCCACCGCGAGCCCCTTGGTGGAGACCGTCTTCTTGTCCTTGTCCTTGGCCTCGGGCTTCACCTCGTAGAGGTTGTAGCTCTCGCCCTGGCGGACGAGCAGCTTGGTCCCGTCGCGTGAGATGGCCCAGCCGGTGGCGTTCTCGACCAGCGTGCTCTCCTTGCGGTCCTTGAAGGCGTAGAGCTTGAGCGCGGGTTTGGTGTAGGAGTCACGGCCGTAGAAGGGTGCGCCGACCGCGGTGTAGACCAGGTGGCCCTTACCAACCGCCAGGCCCTCGATGTTGTTGCCCTCCAGGGGAGCGCGGGTGACGCGCGAGCCGATCCCCTCGAAGTCGATCCGGAACGGGACCTCCTTCTTCTCCGGCTTGTCCTTGGCCGTGTCGTCCTTCGTCTCCGTCTTGCCTTCGGGTTCGTCCTTCTTCTTGTCGCCCGCCTTCGCCTTTTCCGACCCTTCGGCCTTCTTCTCCTCGAACGTCACCTCGTCGGACTGAGGGGGGAAGGGGCTCTTGCCGTCTTTCTTGAGGGTGAGCGCGTAGATGCCGGTGCTGCGGCTGGTGGCGAAGTTCCACTCAAAGCCGCTGATCTGCGGTGCGAAGTCCCGGTCGGAGACGTAGAAGAGAGACTCGCCCTCGGGATCCCAGGCCGGAGATTCCTCGTTGAAGAGGTCGTCGGTGACCCGGTGGACCTTGCCGTCGACGGCGCTCCAGATGTGGATGGATCGTGACTGGTTGGCGTCAGCCATCGAGAAGGCGAGGTACGCCCCCTTGGGAGACCAGGCGTAGTCGCGGATCATGCCGCGCTCGTCGTCGGCGATCTCGATCGGCTTCCTGTCGGCCAGGGCCACCACGAAGAGCTTGCCGTCCTTGTCCGAGAAGGCGAGATGCGTGCCCTCCGCGGACCACTCGGCTGCGTAACGCATGCCCTCGCCGCCCTTGGTGATCTGCTCCGGCTTCCCGCCCGCCTGATCCACCATCCAGATCTCGTCCTCCCCCGAACGGTCGGACAGGAAGGCGATCCGCTTGCCGTCGGGGGACCAGCGCGCTTCCTTGTCGTGGGCATTCGAGGTGTTCGTGAGGTTGCGGGTGGGGCCCTTCTCGATGGGGACCGTGAACACGTCGCCGCGAGCCACGAAGAGAGCCCGCTCGCCCTTGGGGCTCAGTTCGAAGCCCTCGACGTTCTTCTCGGCCGAGTAACGCGATGGGCGCATGGCCACGCCGTCGTTTGGCACCAGAATGGGAATGGCCAAGTGGGTCTTGGTCTTCACGTCCAGGACGCGCAACTCGCCGTTCAGCTCGTAGACGATGCGGGAGACGTTGTCGGAGGAGGGCCAGCGCACGTCCCAGAGCGTGCCGTTCGTGACCTTGGCTACGGCCTCGGTCTTCGGATCATACGAGTAGAGGTTGAGCGTGCCGTCGCGGTCGGAGGCGAAGTAGATGGCGTCGCCGATCCACATCGGGTCGCGCTCGGTCCGCACACTGGTGGCGAACGGCTTGGCGTCGTTGGTCGCCAGGTCGTAGACGTACAGGTCCTGCGCCCAGCCGCCCTGGTACCGCTTCCAGGTCCTGAAGTCGCGGAAGAGCGGGGAGTAGGCGATCCGTTTGCCGTCGGGGGAGAAGTCGCCGGCGCCGGAGGTGGGCATGGGGAGGGCCTTCGCCAGGCCGCCCTTGGCTGGCACCGTGAAGAGCTGGCCCTCCGAGCGCACGCCGTCGGCGTCGCGCTGCGACCGGAAGACGATGGAGCTCCCGTCGGGCGACCAGCCCATCACCTGGTTGTCGTAGCCGTGGCGGGGAGCGGAGGGCCCGCGCGCCGGGTAGTAGGTGAGCTGCCGAGGCTCACCACCCTCGGCAGGCATGACGTACACCTGCTCGTCGCCTTCGTACTGGCCGGTGAAGGCCAGCCATTGGCCGTCGGGAGAGAACTTGGGGAACAGCTCGAGGCCCGGATGTGCGGTTAGGCGGGCGGCAATGCCGCCCTCCGCCGGCGCGGTCCAGAGGTCGCCGGCGTAGCAGAAGGCCACGCGGTTCCCGGCAATGTCGGGAAAGCGCAGGAGCTTGGTCTGGGCCGGGCTGGCAGTGGGGAAGAAGGCTGCGGCCAGCAGGGCGGCCGCGGTGTTCAATCGCATGGACATGAGATCACCTCGCTTGCGGGTCCGGATGCTATGTCATTTCCAGCAGGAAGGAGTGGACAAGGGGATGGCTCAGGCGGCGGGGCGAGACCGCAGCGTGGCCAGACGCTCGGTTGCTCGGGCAACTTCGGCGCGGTCGATCTGGCCGTGCTTCCAGTGGCCGAGGTAGCGTTCGTAGAGACGACGAGCCTCCGCGATGCCGCCCGCCTTCTCCTCGATCGCGGCCAGAAGCGCCAGGCTGCGCACGTAGGCGATTGGCGTCTTGACGCGGGCAGGGCCCGCCTCGATCACGTTGACGAGCGCCTTTCGCGCTGCCCCCAGATCGCCCTCCGCGAGCGCCGACCTTGCCAGGGCGTAGTGAACCTCCACCGCCGCCGAGTCTGTCTTGAGGTCGGCGGGGGGAGCCAGCTCCACTGCTTTCTGGAGGCTGACGCGCGCTTGCACCCGATCGCCTCGGGCCAGGGCAAGCTCGCCTTCGAGCTGCAGGCGCACCGGATCGGCTATCGAATGCGGAAGGGTGGTCAGGAAGCTCAGGACTTCGGCCTTGCTCTTCTCGGCCTCTTGGCCTCGCCCCAGACGCGTCAGGCACACCGCCCTCACGGCGTGCCCTTCGACCAGGAGCTTCCGCTCACTCCCCGTCTCGGCGAGGGCGTACTCCACTTCCGCGAGGGCCTGGGTGTGGCGCCCCAGGTCCACCTCGATCTGGGCCCGGAACAGGCGTGCCCCCACCCGCTCCTCGGGGGTTCGGCCCGCCTTGGCACCTTCGTCCAAGAGACGGCGTGCCTCGGTGAGGTTGCCGCGGTAGAGGCTGGTGAGCGCGAGGGAGGCACCGCCCTCCCAGCGCGCGCGCGCGTCGTCGGAAGCGAAGAGCCGCTTGGCGGCAGTCTCGGCCTCGGCCCACTGGTCCAGCAGGGCGTGGGCCATGAAGCGGCCGGTTTCGATCTTCATGGAGTCGTCGGGGTGGAGGGCGGCGGCCTTGTCGAAGGCGGCGAGCGCGGCCGAGATCTGACCCTGAGCCAGCTCGAAGTAGGCGATGTTCTCGTAGCCCGCGGATCGGTCCGGGTGTTCGGCGATGTAGGCGGAGAGCGACCCTCGGGCCTTTTCGGGGTGGCCGGTGGAGAGATACGCCTGGGCCAGGCTCATGTAGGTGCCGGGGAAGCTCATTCCGCGCTGCCGCAAGTCCTCGAGGTGCACCAACGCCTCGGGGTAGCGGCGCAGCTCGATCAGGAGCTGGGCGAGGTTGTTGCGGGCGGCGGTGTGGTCCGGCGCGGCGTCCAGGGCCTTTCGGTAGGCGTCCACCGCGCTATCGAGGCTGGCGGGGTCGAGCGAGTGGTGGCGGCCCTCGATGTAGAAACGCTCGCCGGGCGGCAGGCTGCCGGCCTTCGCCACTGCCAGGGCCGAGTAGCTGCGCGCCTTCTCCTGGTTCCCGAGGTTGCCGTGCACCACCGACAGCTTGGCGAGGGCCATGGCGAAGCCGGGGTCGGCCTCGATCGCCCGTTCAAAGTGGGCCTGCGCCTCACGCTCCTGCAAGCGCTCGTGGAGGCGGCTGCCCTCGGCGTAGGCCTTGAATGCCTCCACCGAAGTCGTGGTCACCTCCGCCAGCTTCTTCTCTTGCCGTTCGGCGTGCCTCGCCATGGCCGGCGTCTCCAGCCGCTTGCGGAGGCGGCCCGTCAGCTCGTCAACCAGCGCGAAGAGATCGTCCTCGGCGCGGCCCTCCACCCGTTCGGAGACCAGCACCTCGCCGCTTCGCGGGTCTTGCAGGCTGGCGGAGATGCGGAGCTGCGGGCCCGCCCGCACGAAGCTGCCCACGAGCGCGGTGGTGGCCTGCGCTTTGGCCGCCACCGATGCCACCACCCGGGCCGAGGTCGCCCGGTCGTCGCGGTGGCCCAGCTCATCGAGGATCTGGTACAGGCGTGAGGTGCCCAGCACGCGGAGCCCCGGTGTCTGCGACAGGTTGGTGACCAGCATGTCGGTGAGGCCGGTGCGCAGCCAGTCGAGCTTGGGGTCGCCACTCAGGTTGTCGAAGTAGAAGACGGCGATCGACTGCCGGCCGTCCTTGGCCACGGCAGGACCGCGGCTGCGGACGACCAGCCCGACCAACCCGACCAGTACCACCACCCCCACCAGCGCGACCGGCATCAGCCAGCCGCGGCGCCGGCCGCTCCCCACTACCCGCGGTCGACCTGCGGTCGTGCGCAGCAGCAACTCCCCGCTGTCGAAGTCCCGCTTCAGGTCCTCCAGGTCGCGCCGCAGGTCGGCACTGGACTGGTAGCGGTCTTCGGGGCGCTTGGCCAGCGCGCGTTCGATCATCCGCGCCAGCGGCTTCGGGATGTCGTTGCGCAGCTCGCTCACCGGCCGCGGGTTGTCCTTGAGGATCGAGGAGAGAACCGCCACGTTGGTCTTGCCCCGGAAGGGGCGCTCCCCGGTGGCCATCTCGTAGAGCAGGATGCCGACCGCGAAGATGTCGGAGCGGTGGTCCACCGCCAGGCCCTCCGCCTGCTCGGGGGACATGTAGGCGACGGTGCCCACGATGCGCCCGTCCAGAGTGACGGAACGCGTCTCACGCGTTGTGCGGTCGCCTTCCTCGACCGCCTCGTCGCGCAGCTTGGCCAGCCCGAAGTCCAGCACCTTCAGCCGCCCGTCGGCATCCAGCATGATGTTCTCGGGCTTCAGGTCGCGATGGAGGATGCCCTGACGATGGGCTGCAGCCACCGCGTCGGTGAGGGCGATGCCGAGGGGCAGCAGCCGCTCCATGGGAAAACCCCGGGCCGGGATCTGCTTGCTCAAGGTCTCGCCCTCGACGTGCTCCATGGTCAGGAAGCGGAGCCCGTCCGCCTCTTCGATCGAGTGCAGGGTCACGATCCCGGGGTGGCTGAGCGACGCCACCGCTCGCGCCTCACGCTCGAAGCGGGCGATCTTCTCGGGGTGGGAAGCCGTCTCGGGGGGCAGCACCTTGAGGGCCACGCGGCGGTCGAGCCTGGTGTCGTGGGCCAAGTAGACTTCGCCCATTCCGCCCGAACCGAGCGACTCGATGATGCGGTAGGCCCCGAGGGTTCGGCCGACGAGCCGACTCTCCGGGTTCGGCTGTGCCATGACGCTGATTATGACGCCTCGGAGGGGGCTCCCGGTACCACCCGTGACATCTGTTCACACCGATTCCTGGAGGGCAGAAGAGCGACTCGATACCGGCTTGGTCGCCATCAGCGCCCCTGCAGCGCTCGAGATCTAGCCGTTGACCTCGGCCTTCGGATCACCTAGGCTGCCGGCCTGTGGCTGACCAAAGGGCTGAAGGAGGATAACCAATGGCCAAGGCGCAAGACCTGAGCACCGCCGCGAACATCGCCAAGGAACTCGGGGTTTCGGGCGGTAAGGTGAAGCAAGCGATCGCCACCCTCAAGCTGCCGCCCGATGCCAAGAAAGGGGTGTGCTGCTACTACTCCCGAGCGGCGGTGGGCAAGATCAAGGCCGCACTCAAGTAGCGGGCTACCGGCGCCGCCGACAGCCGGCCAGCTTGTCGGTCCGCCAGAGTGAGCACGGCGCGTTTGTGGTCTTGTAAGTGCTGGTCGGGGCGGCCGGATTTGAACCGGCGACCACCTGCGCCCAAGGCAGGTTATGGCATTTTTTGCAGCCTCAACCCACTCAACAACTTGTAGCCGGAAGCCCATGCTCTTCATGGTCTTAGAGTCTACTACTGTGTTAGAGTTCGTCAAGGGCCGACAAGCCAAGTGGCGACCCCGGCGGTAGCCCGGCGGTAGCCCAGGGGGTAGCCTGGGAGAGGGCCGCAGGTGGTCAGGGAGAGATCCGCAGGTGGTCAGACGCCCAGTACGCCGGCCCCGGGAGGATGCGTGCCCATGCCCACCGCAATCCTGACGACGAAGAACGTCGCGACCCTCCGGCCCCGGGCCGGGAAGTCGCGCGATCTGTACCGTGACGGCTCGCGCGGCGCACCTCGAGGGTTCGCATTGCGCGTCAGGCGCTCCGGCCCCGGCGCCTACTATCTCGTGTACCAGCGCGCCGGCCGGAAGCACTGGTGGTGGCTGGGCGATGTCAACTCGTTAGGCCTGGGCGCCGCTCGCGACAAGGCCCGCACCGGCCTCGATCTCCTGCGCCAAGGGCTCGATCCTCGCGAGGAGGAGCGACGAGTCGTCCGGGAGCGAGCCGCAGAGGAGGAGGGCCAGCGGAGGAAGGATATCGCCGAGTCCGCCCGGCCGACCCTCGCGCGACTGGTCGAGCGGTTCATCGCCGCGCACAAGAACAAGTACCGCGAGAAGACGCTCGCCGAGTACCAGCGCATGCTGCGGACCTACGTCACGCGCGCGGAGGTTGGCTCACTGCTTGCGTCAGACATCCGCCGCTTCCAGTTGCGTGCGTTCGTCGAGGACTTGGCCGCGCGCGC
>DATECU010000014.1:0-19989 GCA_035286745.1 Vicinamibacteria bacterium
CTTCGACTTTTCGTTGACAGAACAGGGCCGGGCTGTTACTCTTGAGTCGTCATTTGCCGCTGTCGCGGGGTAGAGCAGTCCGGTAGCTCGTTGGGCTCATAACCCAAAGGTCGCAGGTTCAAATCCTGCCCCCGCTACCAAACCTCATAAGATCATCCTAACTGGGACCGCGAAAGCGGTCCCAGTCGTGTTTGGGGGGTGCTCGTGCGGCGCTCTCCCGGAACTGCCCGCCCCGGTTTCCCGATCTAGCCGGGAAGCCGCCGGGGCCACGCTTGCCCCGACCGGGGAGTCTGCCTATAGTGATCGGATGATGCGCATAGCTATTCCAGTCACCGCTGGCCAGATCCCCAACCACCTGGGGCACTGCGAGACGTTCCTGATCGCCGATGTCGAGGACGGGCGGATCACGAGGGAAGTCGAGCTGGCCAACCCGGGCCACGGGCCCGGCGGGCCGCCGCCGGTCTTCGTGGCCGAACAGGGCGTCACCCACGTTCTGGCCTGGGGGATGCCGCCGCATGCCCAGGGACTGTTCACCCAGGCCGGCATCAAGATCCAGTTGGGGGCCACCGGCCCGGCCCGCGCCGCGCTTCGGGCCTATCTCGACTCCACCCTCAGGCCCACGAACGAAGGTCTGGATGCCGGTGGAAGCTGCGGGCACAGTCCCCTGGATCGGGACGCCTGAGCCCCGCCCAGCAAAGACAGGGCGAACCGGCACTGTGGCCGGAGCGCCCTGCCTTCGCTCGCCCTCTGCGCGGGGCAGTCTTCGATACGAGTCCTACTTCGCCGGAGCGCCCTTGAACAGGCCCATGACCTCGTGAATGGGGCTGACGTAGGCGATTCCCATGCCGGGGGTCTCCAACTCAGCGGCCCGGCACACGGCCTCGAAGATCTTCTTGGTCGAGGATACCGAGGCGACGATGGTGATGACCTCCTTCTGCGGCACGATGGGGAAGCCCAGGGCTTTCACCAGCTCCCCGAGGCCCATGCCCCGGGCCGGGAATACGGTCGCGCCCGAGGCCCCAGCCTGCATGGCGGCCTTCGCCACCTGGTTGGCCCTGCCGCGCTGGAGAACGCAGGTGATGAGGTTGAGCTTCTCAGTCGACTTCGCGGCGGTCTTCTTGGCTTTCGCTGGCAAGTCTGCACCTCCGTTTTGGGGAATTGGAGCGTAGGTTACCCCCGAGTGGGTCGGGAATTCAAGACGTGTTGCCGGTTACACTTGCGTTTCTCGCCTGCCCGATGAAGGAGCGGCCCGGAGATCCATGACCCCACGCATTCCTCAGGGCTGCCCTTCCCTTGAGCCCTGCGACAGCCTGTACCTCTCTCCTCACCCGCACGACGTGCCGATGTCCTGCTCAGCGCGGCTGCTGGCCGAACGCAGCCGCGGCGAACGGGTCTTGGTGGTGACGCTCTTCGCGCCCCCCGCCGGGGGTGCCCGATCGGACGCCGATAGGTGGGTGGCCCGCTTGCGGGATGTTGGAGTCCAGCGCTGTTCTCTCGACTTGCCGGACGCCCGCACTCGGAACCCGCGCTATCGCTCCTTCGGCCTTCTGGCCACCGGCTGGGACGCGGTCGATCAGGAGTGCCTGGCCCAGGCGGTGCGTCTGCTGTCGGATCTTGGACCCCGCTCGAGGGCCCGGCAGGTCTACATCCCGTTGGCTCTTGGCGGGCACGTGGACCACCGCCTGGCCTGCGAGGCCGGCCGCGCCGCGTTCCAGGGCGGCCTGGGGCGAAACCTGTTCCTCTACGAGGAGCGACCGGAGGCTCTGGTGAGCGGAGCGGTGAGAATGCGCCTCGGCCAAATGGGAGCCCGCCTGCCTCCGGCGGCCGCCAATGCCGCCGCGCGCACCGGCCTGGCCCGCTTTCTCCTGAGGTTCCACCTGGGACCGAGCTTTCGCGGGGACCTTGGCGGGTTCGGCGATCGCTTGCGGGCCACTGCCACCGCAGTCCGCCAATGGCGTGTGGGGCGCGTCTGGCAACCGCTCAAGGCTCTGGGGCCGCGGCTGCAGCCGGTCCTGGAGGCAGCCCCCACCGACGCCCTGCCGGCCATCCGCGGCCTGGCGGCCACCCGGGCTCCCCACGAAGCCCTGGCAACTCGTTATGCGAAGCAATTGGGGGCGCGCGGCCACGCCGAGCGCTACTGGCTGCTCCTGCCGTCGCGGGACGGGGACGCGGCAGAAGCCCTCCCCGCCGAGATCTAGGTCCAAAGCGAGAGCGGGCCCCGGCGGATCTGGAGAGCCGACGCGGGCGGTGCGATTCCGGCCCGGCCCGGTCGTGATCCACCCCGCCGGAGCGGAATCCAACCGCATGGATCGCCCGCAGCCGGTGGGAGCCGGAAGTCCTTTGTTTTGAACGCACAACCCACGAGCGGCAGCTGGCGCGGGGCTTGCAGAATTCAAGCCGTTGACCGCCGAACCGACGCCCCGGAGCCGCCCAGCGGTCCTGGGGGCGCAGGCGTTGGGCGGGGTTTCCTAGGAGGAACATAGAGATGCGCTTCAGATTATTTGGGGCCTTGGCGGCCGCAGCGCTGCTGGCTGCGCCGCTCGCGACGGCGCAGGAGGTGACGGGGGCGATTGTGGGCGCCGTTCGTGCCCAGGACGGGGCCCTGCTCCCGGGCGCGACCGTTACCGCCACCGGCCCGATTGGCAACGTTCAGGCGGTCTCCGACGAGAAGGGCGAGTACCGCTTCCCGCGTCTTCCGTCTGGCGTCTACAAGGTCACGGCCGCGCTTTCCGGCTTCACCAGCGGCGAGAGAACCGTCAACCTCACCGTCGGCAGCACGAACAGAGCCGACTTTACCCTGGGCGTGGCCGCGGTCACCGAGACCATCAGCGTGGTCAGCGAGGCGAGTGTGATTGACCTCACCTCATCCTCGACGACCACCAACATCTCGCGCGAGCGCATCGACTACGTCCCCCGCGGCCGCGACTTCACAGACGTGGTGACCCAGGCCGCGGGCGCCGCGGACGAGTCGCAGGCAGGTGGTATCTCGATCGACGGCTCCTCCGGCTCCGAGAACCGCTTCGTCATCGACGGCATCGACACCACCGACCCGCAGGAAGGCATCAGCGCGGTGCCGTTGCGGGCGGATTTCCTTGAAGAGGTTCAGGTCAAGTCGGCCGGCTACTCGGCCGAGTACGGCGGCTCGACCGGCGGCGTCATCAACGTCATCACCAAGAGCGGCACCAACATCTGGCGCGGCGGCGTGCTCGCCCAGTACGAGGACCGCAGCTTGGGCGGCGACGAGCCGGCTCTGCTGCGGGACAGCCTGACCGAGAGCACCTTCACGTACATCAACCCACCCAAAGACGACGAGCGGCGGATCGACCCCGGCCTGTTCGTCGGCGGACCCATCTTCAAGGACCGGCTGTGGTTCTTCGGCTCCTACCAGCCTGGCATTCGGAAGACCGAGCGCACCGTGCATTTCTCGAACGGCGTGGTCAATACCTTCCCCCAGGACTTCCGGGTCAATTACGGAACCGCCAACATCACCGGCAACCTCGGCTCGAAGGTCCTCTTCCGCGTGGGCGCCAACTTCTCGCCCTACACGACTGAGAAGAGCCTGCCCAACCGGGACGGCCGCACCAGCCTCACCGACCAGGACGATTGGCTCCGCGGAACCGAGGGGAAGCGCAACACCTACTCCGGCTCCATCGACTACACCCCGACCAGCAACTTCGTGGTCTCGGCGCGCGCCGGTCGCTACCGCACCGACGAGGAGACCACCGGCATCGAGTTTCCGGACCTCATCCACCAGTTCTCGACGGCGAGCACCCCGGCCGGCATCGCCGCCATTCCCGCACAGTATAGGAAGTCGGCAGGCTTCCTCTCCGACGTCTTGATCACCGACGCCACAACCCGGAACGAGTACAAGCGCGACTACGTCGGTATCGACGCGACCATGTTCTTCAACGGCCTGGGCGAGCACCAGATCAAGGGTGGCTTCCAGACCGAGAAGATCTCCAACGACGTCGACCAAGGGTACAACGCGGACCGGATCCTCTACTACGCTGGCCGCACCTACCGAACCTCGACGGGCCAGACGGTGTCTGGCCAGTACGGCTACTTCCGCCTGCTCAACATCTCGACCCTCGGCAAGGTGGAGAGCCGTAACGAGGCCCTCTTCATCCAGGACACCTGGAAGGTGATTCCGCGGCTGACCCTGAACATCGGGGTGCGAGCCGAGCACGAGCGGATCCCGAACTTCGGCGAGCGGGGCGTGAAGAACCCGATCGAGTTCAAGTGGAGCGAGAAGCTGGCGCCCCGCCTGGGCTTCAGCTTCGACGTCCTTGGCGATGCCAAGTGGAAGCTCTACGGCTCGTACGGCAAGTACTACGACGTGATGAAGTACGAGATGCCGCGCGGCTCCTTCGGTGGCGACAAGTGGGTCGACTACTTCTACACCTGGGACAACCCCAACTATCAGGCCAACGGGGCAGGCTGCTCCACCGGCTCGAACACCATCTCCGAGCGGCCGACTTGCGCCGGCGGCACCTTCATCGAGCCGCTCGACCGTCGCTTCAACTCGGCCGAGGACCCCGACAGCGGGATCGATCCGGACCTGAAGCCGATGCAACAGGCCGAGTACCAGATCGGTATCACCCACGAGCTGACCTCCAACGTCGTGCTCGGCGCCCGCTTCATTCGCAAGAACCTGGTTCGGACGATCGAGGACGTCGGCATCGTGGTGCCGGGAGTCGGCGAGGTCTACTACATCGCCAACCCGGGCGAGGGCATCTCGCTCTCGCTGAACGACCCCGGGATCCCCGGCTTCCCCACCGCCAAGCGCGAGTACACCGGTCTCGAGCTCACGTTCCAGAAGCGAGTCTCCAACGGGTGGGGCCTCTTCGGGAGCTATACCTACAGCAAGCTGCACGGTAACTACTCCGGCCTCGCCAGCTCCGACGAAGACGGGCGCACCTCCCCGAACGTGAACCGGTTCTTCGACCACATCGAGAACTCGTTCGACCGCAACGCCGACCTCGTGTATGGGCCGCTGGGCACCGACCGGCCGCACCAGTTCAAGGCCCAGTTCATCTACGAGACCAAGTGGGACATGAACGTGTCGGTCAATCAGTACGTGGGGAGCGGGATCCCGATCTCGGAGGAGGCCTTCGTCGGCGCCGCCATCCCGTTCTTCCCGTACGGCCGCGACAACCTGGCCCGCACCGACACCCTCAGTCAGACCGACCTGTCGATCTTCCAAGACTTCAAGCTCGGCCGCTTCGACCTTCAGCTCGGGGTGACCGTCCTCAACCTGTTGGATCAGAACGCGGTGACGCGCAGGTACAACAACCGGACCTCAGGCTCGGTGCCGGTGACCACCGATCAGTTCTTCGCCGGCGGCTGGGACTACGAGGCGCTGTTGGCCGCGAACCCGAACCTCCTGGACGTGAAGTTCAACCAGCCGGATCAGTACCAGGATCCGAGGGCCGTGCGCTTCTCGGTGCGTTTCCAGTTCTAGCGCAGACGTGATGGCCGGCCCCGCCCGGGGCCGGTGCCGCAACGAGGGAGGGCCCGAACGGCCCTCCCTCTCTCTTTCTGGGTGTTCCTAGCGCGGTCCGGCGATCATGGCGTCTCGGCGTGGCGCCCGGGTCATCTCGTCGAGAGTGGAGGGCCAGCGAGGGAGGGGGCTGGCGAGCGCCTCCTGGATTGGGGCGCCCGGGAAGGCGCTGGCGACCGAGCCCAAGAGCGCGCGCGCCCGTCGCTCTTCGCCCCCGTCGCGATCGAACAGGGCAAGCACGACGTTGATCTGGGGCTGGAGGCGTGTCTCCTCCGGCAGGGAGCGCAGGAGAGCCTCGGCGTCGGCCGCGCGGCCGGCGCGTCGCAGGCTCTCCAGACGCCATGCAGCCGCCTCGCCGTCCGGCGCCAGCCGCAGCCGCCGATTCGAGAGGTCGAGGGCGCGGTCGATTCTCCCCTGCTGGTTCGCGCGCACGACCTGATCGAGGAGCGCGTCGAGGTATGCGGTGGCGTACGGCCCGCCGGTGCCGGTCAGGCATCGGCCCAGGAAGCCAAGCCGAGGAGGGGGCACAATCTGCCGCGCCGCTTCGGGCGGCCACGCGGCCCGGGGCACCAGCGCGGGCAGTGATCTCCTCCAGGGTGGATCCGCTAGGCGGTCGGGCAGCCGGCTGGCTTCGAGCCGGCTGGCGCGCCAGAACCAAAGGTAGACCCGCCAGGGGTTGGCGGCCGGATCGAGCGCGAGCTTCTCGAAAGGCACGACGGTTGGCCGCCCGGAAGCCGAGCGCGAGCTGGCGTAGAACGGGTAGCGAGCAGCCTCCGCCTCCGTGACTTCCGGCCAGGCGAGGTTCATCACGTAGGTCGCGACCGGCGTCGAGTGCTGCACGAGCGGCGGGAGGTTGAGAGCGAAGCACACAGCCAGGGTCCCGACCAGGAGAGGCCGCCGGCCCGGCCCGAGGGCAACGGCCGCGAACGGCGCCATCACGGGAATCGCCGCGATGATCAGCCGGGGTCCCCAACCCTCCATGCCATGCCATCCCCAGTAGCCTGCCGCTACCGCGAGCTGCGCTGCGAGGACAAGCGCGGCGCCCAGCCAGGCTCGTGCAGCCGGTGTTCCGAGCGACCTGCCCCCTTGTCTGAAGCCCGCCCAGGCGAAGAGCAGGAGTGCCGGCCAGAAGAGGAGCAGCCCGCGGTTGGGAGAGACCAGGAGCCGCCAGATGCCGTCCACCCAGGAGTGGGTGAAACGATCGTCCGGGTAGCCTCCAAAGAGCCCTCCGAAGCGGTGGACCTCGAAGAAGGCCCACAGCGCCAGCGGGATGAGAGCGCCCGCGGTGGCCCAGCCGAAGGCGCGCCGGCTGCGCGGCCGATTGCTGGGATCGAGGAGGGGGAGGAGGGCGGCCGGCGCCGCGATGATGAGGCTGCTCTTCACGAGCACCGCACAGCTGGCCGCGAAGCCGGCGGCGACCTCTAGGCCGCGGCGCCGGACCGGTGCCTCGGCGGCGGCCAATGCGACGGCCAGGGCGACGGTCAGAAAGGCCGCCTGGACTGGCTCTGAGAACTCGACTGAAGCGTAGGAGCCGAGAGGCGATGCGATGGAGCCCAGCAGAACCGCCGCGGCCACCTCGAGGTCGCGACCCCCCAGCCTGCGCGCGATCACCCCGGCGGCGGCGGCGGCGATCCCGACCGCCAGCCACGGAGCGAGAAGAAAGAGCGCCTGAGCGCTCCCCGGGCCCCGCCAGGCCTCGACTCGTGGGGCCGCCCAGGCGGCAGGGATCTGGAGGAGGCTCATCGCGATTCCGAAGCGCGACACGGCGTCGCCGCCCTCGCGATCGAGCGTGAAGTCACGGCCCGCAGCCTGGCCGATCTCACCGGTCTCGGCGATCGCCACCGCGGTCCTGATCATCTGGCGGCCGTCCGCGACCAACCCGACGTGCCGGTCGTCTCCGAGGAGGGCCAGCAGAAGAAGACCCGCCAGGACCGATCCGGCGAGGACGCGATCGTGGCCTCGCTCGGACTTGGCTTCCCGGGGAGAGGAGTGGGTTGCCGGTGCGCGTGGGCGAACCCTTCGCGTCGGCCTTCCTCTCCGCGACACTACATCCAGTCCAGGCTCTGCTCCAGGACCGCCCAGCGGGCCGGATCCTGTATGAAGAGCACGTTCATGTACAGCTCGACCCAGGGCCTGGGGTAGGCGGCCACCAGGGCAGCGACGCCCTTCCTGGCGCTTTCCTCCGCCAGCGGCCCGCTCGCGTCTTCATCGTCCTTCAACAGGCCGTCTTCGTGGGGCAGTCCGACGGCGTCCAGGAAGGTGGCCAGCATGGGTCGCCGGTCTCCGAGGTGGAGCGCCACCAGCAGGGAAGCCGCGAGCGGCTCACCGAGGTCGGAGATCGCAGCCAGGGTCTTGGCCTGGTCTTCGGGGGGGAGGGTGCGGGCGACCTGGGGGCGGATCTTGCGAGCCTTGACGATGGCGCCCAGCGCCGAACCCAGAACCTCCTGGGGCGGCTCCTGGAAGAAGTGGCGAGCGGCTGAGGTCCGCTCCTCGCGGTTCAGGCGTTTCCAGAGGCGGGTTGCGGTGGTCTCCAAAGCGGTCTCCCTTCGCGAGTGGACGGGCCGGGAGTATATCGTTCCCGCCTCCCGGTCCAAACCCCACCGTCAGTCGCGGGTTGACAGCCCCCAGGCCCGACCGAGAGGATACGGTGGTGTCCGAGGAGTCCGAGGATGACGTCGCTTTCGATGCCCGGGGCTGCCTGACGGCCGCCGGCCTGGCTGCCCTGTCCGCTGCCGCGCCGGGGTGCGCCCCGGAGGACCTGGCACGCCACGTCGCCGCCTGCCGGTCCTGCCAGCGCCGGTGGTTCGAGGCATCCCTCTCCGCGGAGGAGCGGGCCCGCCGCTCGAAGGCACCCAAGGCCGATGCCAGGGCCCGCTTCTGGCGGATGGTGGCGTTCGCGCTCTTGGCGCTGGTCCTCGCTCTGGGCACGCTGGCGACGGTGCGCTTGGTGCTGAGGTAGCCCGAACCGCGGGCCGCGCTCCGACGCTCGGAAAGCCCCGGGTGGTAGCCGTCAGCGATCGGCGATCAGCTTTCGCCTACGCCAGGCGGAGAGAGGTTGGTGCAACCCTGCCGTAGCTGACAGCTGATTGCTGACTGCTGCATCCTGGGCCTCTCCGTGAGGCGATCAGGGGGTTCGAGCCTTCTTCAGGATCTCCGGTGCCGCCTCCCCGAAGTACTTCACCACCAGCCGGCTCCAGGTGGGGGTGCGTCTAACGTTCTCGATATACTCGTTGAGCGCTTTCAGCAGCTCCTGGTTGTCCTTTCGGACTCCGTAGGCCAGGCTTGCCGGTGGCCCCACGAACATGCCGAGCTGGATGTCGGGGTCCTCGCGCTGGGTGGCCATGACGCTTTCCACGCCCCAGACGACGGCGGTGATGCGCCCCGACCTCAAGGCCTCGTGGAACCCGCCCACCGGGATAGCGTCGTCCACGTTGGCCGGCGGCACCCCAGCGGCTGCCACCACCTCGGCCATGTTGGTGCCCTTCATGCTGCCGACCTTCTCCGCTCGCAGTTCCTCCATCGTGGAGACCACTCGGTGAGGCTTCCTGGTCATCACCACCAGCCGGTAGGGAAACACCTCCACCGTGAAGTCGATCTGCTTGCGGCGGGTGTCGGTGGCGGTGAAGCGGCCGGCAATCAGGTCGCCCTTGCCGGCCCTGAGCGCGGGCACCAGGGCATCCCAGCTCGGTTGGGGAACCACCTCGAGCTTGAGCTTGTGCAGGCTCACGAAGCCATCGAGGATCTCGTGGTCGAAGCCGGGAGCCGCGCCCTCGCGGGTGGAGAAGAACTCGGGCCGTTTGGTGTCCAGGGTGACCAGAACCCGGAGGCTTCCCCTTGTCTTGACCTCGGGGAAATCCGCGGCGGCCGCGGAGGATGCCAGCACGGCCAAGGTGAGGGCCAGTTTCAGCGAGTGTCTCAAGAGCGTCCTCCGAAAGCGAAGCTCCGGACATTATGCCTCAGGGGATCTTCTTTCCGGCATCGATCTTGCCGATGCCATGGTCCAGCATCAGGCGGTTCAAAGCCGGGACCTCGGTATCGATCAGGCCGTTCAGGCTCTGGACGACCTCGCCCACCTCGCGGGTGACCCGGTCCAGCAGGTCTCGGTGCTGCGGCGTGGGCGGTGCCGTGATCGAGCCGATGCCGAAGTAGAGGCCGCGGGCTCGCCCCAGGAGCGGCTCGGGGTCCTCGGCCAGCGGTGCCCCGGCAAAGCCCTGAGGGTCCTGCCGGCTCAGTCGTTTGGCGAGGGGCTCCACCTTCTCCAGCAGGGCCTTGACCGCCGTCTTCACCGGCTCGGCGACCTTGGGGTTCTTGCCGAGCGCCTCCTGCTGCTCGCTGAGCTGCTTCTTGAGGGAGCCAGCGGCCTTGTTGGCGGCGTCGGCCTGGGCCCACAGCTTGGCTCCGGCGCGGACCGCCTGGTACCAGGTCTTGCGGTCGCCGTCGGAAACCACGATGCGGGGGTCCTCCTCGACCACCACCGGCTTGGTCGCGCTCCAGGATCCCACCGAGACCGTCACCGTGTAGTTCCCCGGGGGCACCCAGGGGCCCCGGGGTGGGCCGAAGAAGGCCTGCGGGGCACCCGGCTCCGGGGTGATGGGCGCCTCGTGGCGCAGGTCCCAGTTGGTGCGGTTGATCCCGGCCTCTTTGAGTCCCTTGAGCTCGCGCACCAGCGTGCCCTCGGCGTCTTTGACCACCAGCTTGACCTCGTCCTTCTCGCCGGGCTTGGTCTTGAGCAGATAGCTGATGAGGGCTCCTTCCGGAGGGTTAGGCGCCAAGAAGGCCTTGTGGCCGGTGTTGCCCCGGTGGCTGTAGATGCGGTATTGGGTGGCGGGCCTCATGTCGAACAGATGGAGGTCGGTGGCGCCCACCGGCTCCGTCAACTGGTCGAGTGGGCCCATGTCGTCCAGGATCCACACCCCGCGGCCGTGGGTGCCCAGGATCAGGTCGTTGTCCCGCGGGTGGACCAGGATGTCGTCGACGGGAACCGTGGGCAGCTTGCTCTTGACCTTGTGCCACCGATCGCCCCGGTTCCAGGAGACCCAGAGCCCATACTCCGTGCCCACAAGCAGCAAGTCGGCGTTTCTCGGGTGCTCGCGGACGACGCTCACGGTTCCCCCGGCGGGGAGGTCCTTCGTTATGCGCTTCCAGGTCTGACCGAAGTCCTCGGTGCGGAACAGGTAGACCGCGAAGTCGTTGCCGCGGTGGCCGTCCATGGCCAGGTAGGCCGCGCCCTCGCCGCTGCGGCTGGCCTCCAGGCGGCTCACGTAGGTGCCCTTGGGGACCCCGGGTATCTTGGCCGTGACGTTGGTCCAGTTGGCCCCGCCGTCGCGGGAGACCTGAACGTTGCCGTCGTCGGTGCCCACCCAGAGGACCCCGGCCTTTCGCGGCGACTCGGCCACGGTGGTGATGGTCCCGAAGTGAACGACACCGTCGTTGCGCGAGAAGAACTCCTTGGCCGTCTTGCCGAAGATCGGCATCTGGTCTCGTTCGGCGCCACTGGTGAGATCTGCGGTGACCAGGGTCCAGGTCTCGCCCCGGTCCCGGGAGCCGAAGAGCCGGTTGCCGCCGTAGTAGACGGTCTTGGGGTCGTGCGGCGAGAGCAGGACCGGGGAGTTCCAGTTGAAGCGGTAGCGTTCGCCCGGCGGTGGCTCGGGACGGATTATGCGCTGCTCGTTGGTGCGGCGGTCGAAACGGCGCAGGTTCCCGTCCTGGCTCTCCACGTAGACGGTGGTGGGATCGGAGGGGTCGAGCACCGCGAAGAACCCGTCGCCGCCGCCCAGGTTGAACCAGTCCTCGTTGGCGATGCCCTGTCGGTAGGGGGTGCGAGAGGGCCCGCACCAGGCCTGGTTGTCCTGCAAGCCGCCGCACACCGTGTAGGGCTTGCCGAGGTCGGCGCTCACCTCGTAGAACTGCGCCAGGGGGACGGTGTTGATGAAGTCCCAACTGCGCCCGCGATCCCAGGAGACGTGAATGCCGCCGTCGGTGCCCGCCAGCATGTGGTTGGAGTTGGCGGGATCGATCCATAGGCCGTGGTAGTCGCCGTGGATCTTCTGCACCAGGTCGCTCTTGAAGGTCTTGCCGCCGTCCTCGGAGTAGAACATCTGGGCGCCCAGCACCCAGACCCGCTGGTCGTTCGTTGGGTCCACGTGCAGCTTGCTGTAGTAGGAGGGTCGCGGGTTGGTGTCGGAGACCTTGCGCCAGCTCTCACCCTTGTCGTCGGAACGGTAGAGGCCGCTCTCCTTGCTGTGTTCGACGGTGGCGTAGAGAGTCCGCGGGTCCTTGCGGTAGACGGCAAGGCCGATGCGTCCCAGCTCGCCGTCGGGCAACCCCTTGCCGAGCTTCTTCCAGGTGCCGCCGCCGTCGATGGTCTTCCACAGACCGCTGCCCGGTCCACCGCCGTTGTAGCCGAACTGAGTTCTGCGCCGCTGATAGGCCGCCGCGTACAGCGTGTCCGGGCTCAGTGGGTCCATGGCCAGATCGACGAAGCCGGTGTCCTGGTCGACGAACTTGGTGTTGACCCAGGTCTTGCCGCCGTCCGTCGTCTTGAAGACCCCGCGCTCCGGGTTGGGTCCCCACAGGTGCCCTAGGGCGGCCACGTAGACGACGCTGGGGTTCTGGGGATGCACCAGGATCCGGCCAATGTGGTGGGTGTCCTTGAGCCCGAGGTGAGTCCAGGTCTTGCCGGCGTCCAGCGTCTTGTACACGCCGTTGCCCCAGGAGGACGACTGACGGTTGTTGGGCTCGCCGGTGCCCACGTACAGGATCGAGGGATCGGAAGGGGCGATCGCCAGATCGCCGATGCTCGACACCTCCTGATCGTCGAAGACGGGCTCGAAGGTGGTGCCGGCGTTCTCGGTCCGGAAGATGCCGCCGGAGGCGGTGCCCACGTAGAAGACCGAGGGGTCGGCCTCCCACACCGCGAAGTCGTCCACCCGGCCACCCATGATGGCGGGACCGATGTTGCGGAACTCCAGGTTCTTGAGCAGATCCACGGAGATGGCGCTGGCCGGGCCAGCCTTGGCCTGGTCCTCGGCGGCCTGAGTTAGGCGTTGGCTTAGCGCCGGAACCAAGAGGGCGAGGGCGGCGAGGCGGGGGAGGGGGCGCATCGGGCTCTCCTTCTGTCGGCTTCTTGAGCGGCCGCCGACGAAGGGGACGCTAGCTGCGCCGATCCTCGCCTGTCAATGCGAAGTCCTCGTGGCGTCGCTTGGGGGCCGTGCTTTGACGAAGTTTTACGGCGGGGGATCGAGGCGGCCGGCGGTCATCACCCGGAAGGCGGAGCCCAGGTTCTCGGGGCTCAGGAGCGGATCCTGGTCGAGGATCAGCAGGTCGGCCGGGCGGCCGGGTTCGATGGTCCCGCCGGCCGCCAGCTCGGCCAGGGCCTGGAGCGGCTGGATGCCTGCCCGGACGCGTTCGGCGAAGGCCGCCGCCGCGGCGCCCGGATGGAGGCGCCCTGGCTGGGGCAGGATGAACTTCCCCCGGGCATCGAACACCCGCGCGCCCTTGGGCAGGGGGACGCGGGCTTGATGGCCCACAGCCTTGATGCGACCCCCCTCGAGCACGACCAAGGCGTCCTTCAGGGGCGGCTTGCCGGTGCCGTCGATGAGGGTGGCGCCAACCAGGACCAGGGTTCCGCCGGCTGGCGCCGAGCAGGCGGTGACGGTAGCGAGGGCGGCGAGAGCCGCCAGGCGCAGGCACCTCACGCCAGGCCGTCCACCGGGATGAGCGCGCCGGTGGTCGGCGCGGACTGGGGGGAGAGCAGGAAGAGGATGACCCTGGCGATGGCGGCTGGCGAGGTCCAGCGGGAGACATCGGCCCGCGGCATGGAGGCGCGGTTGGCCGGGGTATCGATGGTGCCCGGGAGCACGCAGTTGAAGCGCACGCCCCGGTCGCGGTTCTCGAGGGCGAGAACGCGGGTCAGCGCGTGGACCGCCAGCTTGGAGACTGCGTAGGCGGCGGCTCCGGCGCCGCCCGTTTCCGCCATCCGCGAGCCTACCGTCACCACGGCGCCGCCCTGAGCCAGCAGGTGAGGCAACGAGGCGCGGCAGGAGGCGTAGACGGAGCCGAGGTTGGCGCCCAGCATGTGATCCCACTCGCCGGTGGCCGCCTCTTCCAGGGTGCCGGAGCCGGCGTAGGCCCCCGCCAGACAGGCGACGCCGTCGAGTCGGCCCAGCCAAGCCACGGCGTCGCTCACGAACCCCTGGGCTGTCTCCGGGCTGGCGATGTCGGCGCGGCGCCCCCAGAGACTCGGCGCGCCGCTGGCCGCGTTCTCGAGGGCGGCCCATTCGCCGGTTCGCCGGTAGGGAACGGCCACTCGATGGCCCTCGGCCAGCAACCCCAGCACCAGCTCTCGGCCCAGGGCGCCGGTTCCGCCGGTCACAATCACGCCCCGCGCGCCGCTCACGACTTCGCCCCTCGGTCGACCGGCATATCGAGGCTTTATAGCACGCTCGGCGCGCCGAGGTCGCGGAGCAGCGCGGATAGACCTCGAGCGAAGACCGCGGGCTCGGTCAGCAGGCTCAGGACCAGGTAGGCCTCGCTCGGGAAATCGAAGAAGAAGCCGGGATGGACCAGGACGCCGTCCCTCTCCAGTAGGCGCAAGGCCCGCTCTTCCTCGGGCTCGGTGGCCGGCACTCGCAGCACCGCCGACCAGCCCCCTTCGGGAGCGAGCAGGCTGGCCGGTGCCGGTGGGGCGAGGGCCTCCCGGAGCAGCCCCAGGTTCAACCGGGTGCGGGTCGCAATCGGTGCCTGGAGTTCGGGCAATCGCGCCAAGAGTCCCGGTGCGGCCTGTTGCACCGGGGTTCCCACCGACAGGAAGGTATCGGCGATGACCTCCAGGCGGGCCTGCGCTTCAGCTCGAATCGGCGGCGGTCCGAAGACCGCCATCCAGCCCAGCTTGAGCTGGGGCAGGCCGCAGGACTTGGAGAGCCCGCCTAGCGAAAAGGCGAGACAGGGAGGGTCTCCGGCCACGCTCGCCAGGCGTCCCGGGTCGGGGGCGAAAGCGTAGTCGGCAAAGACCTCGTCCGAGATCACCGCCAGGCCTCGGCAGGCGCAGAGATCGAAGAGCCGCGCGGCCTCCTCCCGCTTCAAGTAGGATCCGGTCGGGTTGCCCGGGTTCACCAGCACCACCGCCCGCGTCCGCTCCCCGATCGCCGCCTCCAGCGCATCGACCGAAAGGTGCCACTCACCGTCGTGGTGGAGCGCATAACGGTCAATGTGGACCGACTCCAGATCGGCCAGGAACTCGAAGAGAGGGTAGCTGGGCTGAGGCACCAGGACGATGTCGCCCGGATCGCAGAGGAGCTTGAAGAGGTAGGCGTAGGCTTCGCTGGTGCTGGCGGTGAGGAGCAGGCGATCGGCACCTACCGCCCATCCCCGCCGTTCATAGTCGCGTGCCACCGCCTCGCGTGCCGCCGGCAGGCCGCACGCCTGCGGCCGATAGACCAGACCCGCCGGGTCCGCCAGGAGGGCCAGCAGGTCCTCGGGATAGGGAATGCCGGCCCGGGTCGGGTTCGACTCCGTGAGGTCCAGGACCTCGAGGCCCGCCCGCCGCCGGGCTTCGAGGGCCAGCGTGAGCCGGTTGGTGGCCTGGCTCCAGGATGTGCGCGCGGAGAACATGGAGCGCATTGTGGCACGCTGCCGCGTCCGCGCCGGAGGGGTCCGTGAAGGCAACCACCGAGGCACCGAAGCACCGAGGGCGACACCAGGCCGGGCGCGAACGGGGAGGATCGTCGCGTTGACTTGGCTGGAAGGGCGCCTTAGCCTTCCCTGACCATGCGCGTCTTGCGATACCTCGCCCTCTCCGGAGTCGTGCTCGCCGCTTGCTCAGGGCCCAGGTCGGTCGCTCCCACCCCCGAACCCAGCGCCGCCGCCGATCCCAACCGCCCGCTGCCCAGCCCGCTTCCCGAGGTGGCTGCCCGCGTCAACGGGCACCCCGTGAGCAGCGTCAACGTGGCGGTGCTGGCCCACCAGTACCTGCTCTCCAAGCAGTTCTCGACGACCCAGAAGCCACTCGCTATGCGTAAGGCGCTGGAGCGTCTGCTGGACCGCGAGCTTCTGGTGCAGGAAGCTCTGGCCAGGAACCTCAAAGCGGACGAGCGCGGTCTTCAGAGAGCCTACGACGCCGTGCGCGTCCCCTACAAGGAGGACCAGGCCTGGCGCGAGTACCTGGCCGGCCAGGGGCTGGATGAGGCCAGCTTCCTGGCCGAGCTGCGCAGCCAGTTCACCGTCAACGCCCTGACTCAGCAGGAAGCGGAGAAGCTGGCGCCGCCGAAGGAGGAGGAACTCAGAGCCTACTACGCGGGCCATCCCTTCCAGTTCGGAGCCACGGAGCGCCTCAGGGTGTCGCAGATTGTCTTCAAGCTCCCCGAGAAGAGCGATCCGCTTCGTCCTCTCCAGCCGCTGCAGCGAGCCCGGGAGACGCTGGCTCGCCTTCGCAAGGGGGAGGACTTCGCCAAGGTGGCGCGCGAGGTGTCGGAGGATCGCGAATCGGCGGCCAAGGGCGGTGAGATACCGATCTTCAGCAAGGGCGAGAAGCCTGAGGAGTACGAGAAGGCGGCCTTGGCCCTTGAGGACGGGCAGGTGTCGGACGTGATCACGACCAAGGCGGGCATCTTCATCCTGAAGCTGCACGAGACCACCCTCTCCCCTCCGGCTTCCTTCGAGCAGGTTCGGGCGGAGGCTGGGCGGCTGGCCTTCCAGGAGCGGGTTCAGCGGGCCATGGAGGCGCTGGCGGTGTCTTTGAGAGCCAAGGCCCGGATCGAGACCTTCCTGTGACCCGCGACCGGTGGGTCCGCGAGACGGCTGTCAGCCGTCAGCGGTCAAGCCATCAGCAACGGATCGGGTGCGGCCGTGGCCGTGGCTGACCGCTGAATGCTGACCGCTTGCGTCCTAGCGCCTGCGCTCTACGGTCAGACGCACCCGGTTGCCCGCCGGGTTGAATTCCAGGCGGTCCACCAGCCGGCGCATCAGGAACACGCCGCGCCCACCGGGCACCAGCACCCGAGCCGGGTCGGTGGGGTCCGAGACCGAGGCCGAATCGAAGCCACTCCCCGAGTCCCGAACCTCGATGACCACGCGCTCCCCGGGCTGGACCGCCACCGCCACCCGCACCTGTCGCCGCTCCTCCAGGTGATGGCCATGGACGGCGGCGTTGGACAGAGCCTCCGCCAGGGCGATGGCCAGGTCGTGGAGCTGATCGGAGTCGAGACCCAGGGGCCGCACGACCTCGATGATGCGCTCGACGGCTGGTGCCACCGCCTCCCGGCGGCTGGGCATGCGAAAGCGATAGAGCAGCGGAGCCCGGGGCTCCTTATCGTCGTCCTCGCGGAGGGGGGAGTGGGACGCGGGCATAGGGCCAACCCGATTCTAGCCGGTTTGGCGCCTCTCAGGGGCGGGCGAAACCGCTTATCATTGGGCCCGTGACCCTGCTGTTCCTTGGCCTGATCTCCGTCCTCGCGGTCGTGCAGGCGACTTGCCTCTTCCTCGTCTGGCGCGAGGGAGCCCGCGCCGCCCGCACCCTGGACGACCTGGCCGAGCAGGTGGGGCGTTCGCTGACCCCGGTTCAGGCCGACCTGAGCCGGGCCGCCCGCAACTTCGCGGGCGTCACCGACCTGACCGCTCGCCAGGCTCGCCGGGTCGACGAGCTGCTGGCCGACGTCGCAACCAAGATAGGCTCGCTCAAGGGGTTCCTGGAGCACGTTGTGCTGCCGCTCGGCACATCTCTCGGCACCTTCGGCGCGGTCCTGCGCCTGTCCCGACGCGCTTCGCGTCTCCTGCGTCGGCTCCGCTAGGCGCCACCGCGGTCGCCCAGGAGCCTCTCCAGGCGCTCCAGAGCGGTCAGCAGGTCGGGTTGCAGGCCCAGAAGCGGCAGCAGCGGATCGCCCACTTGCTCCAATCTCCCCGGCACCGTGCGCAGGGTGAAGTCGCCGATGCTCAGGCCCTCTCTCACCTCGCTCCAGTCGAGCGGCGTCGAGACCGGCGCCCCGGGCAGAGGTCGGACGCTCCATGGCGCCACCAGCAGTTGGCCGTGGACGTTCTGCAGGAAGTCGATGTAAACCTTGCCCTGGCGGTCCTTGAGCGAGCGAGCGATGGTGGCCAGCGCGCCTAACTCAAGAGTGATGAACCAGGCCATGAGCTGGGCCAGCGAACGGGATTGCTCGAAGGTGCACTGGGCCCCCAGCGGGATCAGCACGTGCAGGCCGGTGGAGCCGCTGGTCTTCACGAAGGCAGGCAGGCCCAGCCGGTCGGCCAGTTCCTTGAGCGCCAGGGCGATGCGGATCACGTCGCCAAACGGCGCACCCTTGGGGTCGAGATCGAGAATGCACCAATCGGGATGCTGCAAGTTGCCGACCCGGCTGGCCCAGACGTGGAGGGGGATGGTGCCCAGGTTGGCGAGATAGAGCAGGCTCGGCACGTCCTCGCAGACGAAGTAGCGGATGCTCCGCGCCGAGTGCTCCGAGTACACGGAGATGGTCTTGAGCCAGTCCGGTGCGAAGTCGGGCGCATCCTTCTGGTAGAAGGACTTGCCGGCGATGCCGTCCGGGTAGCGGGTCATCACCAGCGGGCGATCGCGGAGGTAGGGCAGGAGCCAGGGCGAGACGGTGCGGTAGAACTCGATGAGATCGCCCTTGGTTATGCGCTCGTCGGGCCAGAAGACCTTGCCCAGGTTGGTGAAGGAGAGGCTGCGCAGCCGCGGGGGCACCGGCGGGGGCGTGTCGACTGACGGCCGGGGGAGCAGGCCGCGCCGGCGGTCGAGCTGGCAATCCTCCGGCGCCTTGTCGTCGCGAAAGCGTAGGAACACCGGCTGGCGGAGCAGGCCCTCCTCGGTCCAGTCCAGGTAGCGCACCTCACACACCAAACGCGGTTCCACGAACACGTTCTCCCGGCCTCGCGGCACCTCGCCGGCGCAAGGGGGGTCGGATCGGCGCAGCGCGTCGAGCTCGACTCGCAGGCGGGCGAGCTGGTCTTCGGTGAACCCCGAGCCCACCCGGCCGGCGTAGACGAGCCCGTCGCCCTCATGCGCGGCCAGGTGCAGCGCCCCCAGCCCGCTCCGCGTGCCCTTGGGTTCGGTGAAGCCCACCACCACGAAGTCGCCGGTGCGCTCCACCTTCATCTTCAGCCAGTGGGGGGACCGGCCCGCCACGTAAGGTGCCGCGGCGCGCTTGGCCATCACGCCTTCCAGGCCCGCCCGGCGCACCTGGTGGTGGAAGTCCTCTCCCTGCTCCAGCACGTGGTCGCAGAGGCGGAGCGGACCTTGGGTAGGCAGAAGCCCTCCGAGCAGCCGCTTGCGTTCGTCGAGGTGCAGGGCGCGGAGATCGTAGCCCTCGAAGGCGAGCAGGTCGAAGACGAAATAGGTCGCCGGCCAGCGCCAGGAGGCGCGCTCCAGATCCGCCGGACGCTGGAGCTGGACCCGCTTCTGTAGCGACTGGAAGCTGGGTCGCCCGTCGTCGTCGAGCACCACCGCCTCGCCATCGACCACCAGATCGCCCACCGGGAGGGCGCGCAAGGCGCGGGCGATCTCGGGAAAGACATGGGTCGCCGGGTTGCCCCGGCGGTAGACGAGGCGCGCCTCCGATCCCTCCCGTGCGCCGAGCACTCGGAAACCGTCGTACTTGATCTCGAACAGCCACTCGGGGGAGGAGAAGGGGGCTTCGGCGTGTTCCGCCAGCATCACCTTGACGTCGCCGATCCCCAGCGGGCGGCGAGGAGCACCTAACTCTTCAAGCCGCGACCGCACGACCTCGGCCCGCTGGGGTCCGCTCTCCATCTCCTCCAGAGTCAGGCCCGAGAAGATCGAGGCCTCGGAAGGCTGGGCTTCGCCGCCGGATCGGACCCAGCCATCGGGCTTCTTGACCAGCATCCACTCCTTGCCGGTCGCCGCCTTGCCCCCGGTACGGAAGAGATGCCACAACCCGCGCAGCTTGTACCCGCGCAGCTCGAAGGTCAGCTTGCCCTGGGCCAGGCCCTGATCGAGGTCGTCGTGGGGGATGAACACGCCGCGATCCCAGGCGATCACGTGGCCGGCGCCGTAGTTGCCCTCCGGGATCACCCCCTCGAAGTCCGCATACTCCACCGGGTGATCCTCGACCTGGATCGCCATCCGCTTCTCGGCCGGGTCGAGCGATGGCCCCCTGGGGATCGCCCAGGAATGGAGAACGCCGCCCCACTCCAGGCGGAAGTCGTAGTGAAGGCGGGTGGCCTGGTGCTTCTGAACCACGAACAGGCGGGGCTCCCCGGGGACGACGGGGCTGGCCTCGGTCTCCCCGCCGAAGGGCTCCGGGGTCTCCGAGGCCGTGCGTTTGGCGCGGTACGCGGTGAGCGCCTCTTGGCTATCGTCCTCTCTTGACGCCATGGCCTCCGCTCGCAAGCCGGCTTGGCTTCCGTCGTGCTTGCGGTGATTATAGGGACGGAAGCGATTCGGGTCTGGTGACTCGCGCGGCCTTCAAAGCCGTTCGGGTCCGGGGTTAAACCCGGGCCGGTGGGTTCGATTCCCA
>DATECU010000015.1:0-2455 GCA_035286745.1 Vicinamibacteria bacterium
CGGCGACAGCGCGTCGCTCACTGGGTCACGCTCGTCGGCGCTTCCGGCGTGGTCTCGTCCCTATTGTCCACGATGCCATCGGTGGCCTTGGTTCTCGCCGCGCTCCTGACGGGAGTCAGCGTCTACTCGGTCGTAGCCCAGAACCAGAGGCTGGCCGCAGAAGCGAAGGACCTCCACTTCCGATGGAACACCCTGGCCGGCGAGTACAACGACCTCTGGGACCACATCGACGAAGACGACGATCCAGGCCTGCGCATCAAGCAGCTCGCTCTCCGCGCCGCTGAAGCGTCGCGCTCGGGCTGTGGACTACCCGCCAAGAGCCGCCGCATCGTCCACTGGCACAAGGTTGTGCTCACCCAACACGGCGTGGCGGCCTGACCGGTGGGCAAGCCGCTCGAGGGCCGCCACTGGCCGTCCGTCCCCCCGATCCCTCCTCCGCCTCCTAGGCCCACCCCTCCCCCGCCACCTCCGCCGAAACCGGCGAAGCCATAGCCTGACATCGCTTGTCCAGCCACCTGAACAAGAGACGTTAGGCGTCCAGCCTTTAGGCGTTCATCGCGGCCCCGGAGTCTGGTAGGGTTGGGGCCATGAAGAAGGCCAAGCCTGTCTCGCTCAGGGAAGCGTTGCTCAAGCTGGCCGGCTCCTGCGAGGCCGCCGCCCTCGATCTTCGGGCCCTGCTGGGTCCTCCGGCAAGGCGGCGGCGACGAAGCGGGCGTCCTCCGCGACGTCCCCGAGACGCCGGAGGAGTCGCCTTAAGACCTTGATCTCGGGGCGTCGGGGCTCTGGACTGACTGGCTCGCCTGGTTCACCCTCCCCGAGCATCGCCCCAATTGATGTTCCAAGGCCTTGAGCTAGCTTCTCGAGAGTCGACAGTTGGACGTCCAAGTTGCCCCCGGCGCGCAGGCGCGACAGATGGCGGTGAGCAAGGCCCGCCCTCCGGGCGGTCGCGGCCACCTCCCCCTCCGGAATGGCCTTAAGGCGGGCCAGCAGCCGCGCAGTTGCTGGTGGCCGTTGGGTTGCTGCCGTCATCGGAGCCAGAAGGGTATCAATCCACAGCATGACAGAAAAGCCTTGACACATAGGCCGTCTAGGACTAAGTTGTCACTGTACGGCGAGGCGAGTGACAAGATGAGCATCCGGGAAATCAGGGGAGCCGCGGGGAAGACGCAGCGTGAAGTCGCTGCTGCGGTGGGAGTTACGGAACGGACCTATGTCCGTTGGGAGCAAGGGGATGTGCTCCCTGACGCCGTCAACTTGATCAGGCTGGCTGACTACTTCCGGGTGCAGCCGCGTCAACTGCTTCCAGAAGGCCAACCCGTCACGGAGGTTGCGTGACCACCTCACGCCACACCTCACGCCGATCCCGGAGGACGCCCGCCCCGCCGGCCGTGGAGGCCGCGCCCCTGGTGCGGATCGTGAGGCCGGCGGAAGTCTGCCGGCTCCTGGGGCTCACCCGCCAGGCGCTCTGGCTGATGCGCCGGCGTGGCGACTTTCCGCCCGGGCTCAAGCTGAGCCCGGGCGGATCCATCGGCTGGCGTGAGGACGTCCTGCGGGAGTGGCTCGCGAGCCGCCCCGCAGCCTGAAAGGAGCAAGCCATGGCCTGCATGAAGGACGCCCTCCTCGACGTGCTGGAGCAGTCGATCGACGACGAGGGCCTGGACACGATCCAGCCCTCGGCCGAGGCGCTCACCGCGGCCCTGGACTTCTCCGGGGACTACGGCGACAGCTTCGGTCTCTCTCCCCTCCAACTCCGGCGGTTCGCCGTCGGGATCGGCCGGTTCCAGGAGTTGGGCGGTTGAGCTCACGCCCCAACCTTCGGCCATTCCCCCTGGACCCGCAAGGGTCGTCGGGTGAGTCTCCGGCCCACGAGGTCAACGTGGACACGATCCGGGACCACGTCGCTACCCGGAGTCCAGGCCTAGACCTGATGCTGCCGGCCGCGTGCGACCTCGAGGCCGCGGCGCTGGCGGCCCTGCACGAGCGGATCCACGGGCGGGCGACCGAACTGTGCGGGCGGCGGTCCCCGAAGGAGCGGCGGGAGCAACTGCGCGGGGAACGCCCGCTCACCCTCTCCGATGTCGCGCAGCTGACGATCCAGGCGCCTGACGACGTGGTCCCCCTGGTGGCGGTGCTGGCGTCGCGGCTGGGGTACCAGCTCGTGCCGATGGCCGCGAACCCGCCGGAGCCACACGACGCGCTCGCGGGGCTCATCGAGTTGTCCTCCGCGGTAGCCGCAGAGCTGAGCCGGGCGCTGCGAGACCTGCGGCTCGATCGTGCCGAGGCGGAGCACCTGGCGCCGCAGGTGAGGGATCTGAAGTGCCAGCTCGCCAGGATCGAGGCCATGGTGCTGCTGGCGAAGGGTGGCGGCCGGTGATCCACGAGCTGCTCTGCGGGTGCAAATGCGTCCGCAAGACCGGCGTGATGGTGGCCATCTGCCACGACCACGCCAGACGGA
>DATECU010000016.1:0-12464 GCA_035286745.1 Vicinamibacteria bacterium
GATGCCCAGGGCCTCCGCCAGCCCCTCCCGGACCGTGAAGACGCCCTGGGTGGAGGCCCAGACCGTGAGGTCGTCGCCATCCCACTTTGCCAGCACGCAGTGGGGCTCCAGCGACGCGTGGGTGTGCACGGCCACCGAGTAGGTGCCCTCCACCATGACCTCCGCCTCCGCGAAGCCCTTTTCGATGTCGCCCCGCGATCCACCCCGGCGCGGCGGCATCGGCCCCAACACGTTGCCGCTGCGGGGGACGCCCTTGGGGCCGGGAGCCTCGTCCGCGGCGTAGACCAGCGGTGCCCCCACGTCCATGGCGTGGTCCAGATCGGTCACGAAGGGCCGTTCGTCGTACTCGACCACCACCAGCCTGGCCGCGTCCTCGGCAATTTCCAGCGAGGCGGCGGCGATGGCCGCCAGGTCCTGCCCCGCAAAACGCACGATCCGGGCCTCGGTGGTCCACACCGCCTTTACCCCGGGCAGGGCCTCCGCTTTGCTGGTGTCGAGCTTCAGGATCGCCGCGGCCGGGACCGAGGCCCGGACCATCTTGGCCCACAGCATGCCCGGCTGGTTGACGTCTAACGTGTATCGCGCGCGACCCGTCACCTTGGCCGGACCCTCCAAACGTGGTTCCCGCCCCTTGACGACCCGGAACCGGGTGTCGAGATCCCAGGGGGCGAGATCGCCCGCCGCCATCTTTACCTCGATGGTCTGGGGTGCGCTGGCGTGGCCCGCTTTCGACTGGTGCGGGGTGGTGGTCGGGTCGGACTCTCGAGTGGCCTCCGCGCTCATGACCTCAACCTCGTTTGGCGCCCTTGGCCGGCGCCTTGGCTGCCTTCTGGACCGCTTCGAAGATCCGGGGGTAGGTGCCGCAACGGCACAGGTTGCCGGAGAGGCCGTGCTTGACCTCGGCCAGGCTCGGATTCGGGTTCTGCCGCAGGAAGGCGGTGCCCGCGACCACGAAGCCTGGCGTGCAGAAGCCGCACTGCAGGGCGTCGCACTCCACGAAGGCGGCCTGCAGCGGGCTCAGCTTCTCGGGTGTGCCCAGGCCCTCGACGGTGGTGATCTCATGGCCGGCAGCGTCCACCGCCAGCATCAGGCACGAGCACACCGGCTCGCCGTCCAGGAGCACGGTACAGGCCCCGCAGCCGCCCCGGTCGCAGACCTCCTTGGCGCCGGTCAGGTCGAGCTGGTTGCGCAGGGCACGGAGCAGGGTCACTCGTGGCTCCACACTCACGCTGCGCAAGACGCCGTTCACCTTGAAGTCCAGGGTCACCGCGTCGGGGCCGAGGATGCGTGGTGGCTGACCCGGCGGGGCGGCGCCGAGCAAGCTGCTGGCGGCGGCGCCGGCGCCCGCGGTCTTCAAGAAGGTCCGGCGGGAAACGCCGGAAGCCTCTTCGCCATCTCGAGAAGGCGGCATAGGTTCAACCTCGTCTGGATCTGGACGATTCTCCGCCCAGCCTCGAAAACGGGTCAAGCGGAAAGCGGAGGGGCTGGCCCTCGCTGGCCGTGAAACCTTGTGAGCGCCGGGCTCCGACCCGGCGGCGCTGGTGGAACACCTGTCAAGTAAAGGCCGTAGTACACTTGCGGAACGCTATGGCAAGGTCCACCCCAGTCAACAGTTCGCTCGACTTGGGCCGGCGGGCCCGACCTCTGCGCGACGCGACCGACCGGAAACTGCTGCTGGCTCTGGCCAGTGACGGCCGCCGGCCGGCGGCCGATCTGGCCAAGGAGCTCGGTCTGTCGCGACAGGCGGTCACCGAGCGCATTCGGGCCTTGGAGCGCGAGGGCGTGATCCAGGGGTACCGCGCCGAGGTAGATCCAAAGGCCCTCGGCCTTGCCGTCCGGGCCTTCGTGCACCTGACCCTGGACGGCACCCAGGGGCCGAAGAAGGAGCGTGAGGTGCTGGCCCGGCTGACCGCCAATCCCCTGGTGCGTTCGGTGCACCGGGTGAGCGGCGAGGACTGTTTCGTGGCCCAGGTGGTTTGCCGGCGGCTGGAGGACGTCAACGTCCTGCTGGCCGAGCTTCAGGGCACTCGCGCGCTCCAGTCCTCCCGCACCGCCTTCGTGCTGGAGACCGTGCTCGACAAGACCTGCCTGGGTCCCCTGGAACCGTCGCTCTTGTCCGAGGAGGGCTGAGTCATGTCCCCCCGCCAGAAGCGTCTGCTCCCTTGGCTCTCGCTGCTCGTGGTCTACGTGGTGTGGGGCTCGACCTACCTGGCAATCCGTTTGGTGGTCCGGGAGATGCCGCCCTGGTCGGCGGCCGCCTTCCGCTTCTTGGTTGCCGGGTTGGTGATGGCGGTGGTCGCCGCCTTCACCGACCGTGTCCACGGGCGGCCCAGCCTCAAGCAGCTCCTCGAGTACTCCCTGGTTGGCGTCTTGCTGCTGTCGGTCGGCAACGCCCTGGTGATGTGGTCGGAGAAGACCGTGCCCAGCGGCATTGCGGCCCTGATCGTGGCCACCGTCCCTCTCTGGCTCACGCTGCTCGACGGCATGCGGCCGGGCGGGCAGCCCTGGACCCTCAGGGTCTGGGTGGGGACCGCGCTGGGCCTGGCCGGCGTCGCCCTGGTGGCCAAGCCCGAGGGGGCCCTGGATTCGGCCCACCTCTGGGGCATCGTCGCCCTTCAGGTGGCCAGCCTCTCCTGGACCGTCGGCTCCCTCTACGCTCAGTCACGACCCCGCAAGCTCCCGATCTTCACCGCCTCCGCGGTGGAGATGATCGCCGGCTCGCTGGTGCTCTTCCTGGAGTCGGCCCTGGCCGGCGAGGACTGGGGCCTGCTCTTTGGCGCCTCCGCCTCGGCCTGGTACTCGCTCGCCTACCTGATCGTCTTCGGCTCGCTGGTGCGCTTCACCGCCTTCGCCTACTGCCTGAACGAGCTTCCGGCCTCGACGGTGGGCACCTACGCCTACGTCAATCCGGTGGTAGCGGTGGCCCTGGGCGCTCTCATCCTGGGCGAGCGGCTGGGGCCGGGCCTCCTTGCCGGCGCCGTGCTGATCCTGGGTGCGGTGTTGCTCACGACAAGGAGACGGAGGGACTGAAGGACCCCCTGGGTCGGTAGCTGTCCCGCCTCCCCAGCCTGGTGCCTTTCGGTAGCTGATAGCTGAACGCTGAGTGCTGACTGCCTCCGTTATGTCAGAAACGCCGGAACCGCGCGGATGATGCGATTGCGGCCCGCCCCCTTGGCCTCGTAGAGGGACTGGTCCGCGGCCCTGAGCAGATCGACCGCGCTCAGCGCATCCTCTGGAAAGGTGGCGACCCCTCCCGAGATGGTCACCTTGCCCAGCGGCTGGCTGGTGCCGTGCGGGAAGCTGTGAGCCTCCACCGTCCGGCGCAGGTTCTCGGCCAGACGCTCAGCCACCTCCTTGGGGGCGCCCGGGTACAGGATCACGAACTCCTCGCCCCCGTAGCGGGCGGCCAGGTCGTCCTCCCGGATGGCGCGCTTGAACAGCCGGCCCACCTCCTTCAGCACCTCGTCGCCCTCCAGGTGGCCGTTGCTGTCGTTGTAGTTCTTGAAGTGGTCGATGTCGAGCATCAGCAGGCTGAGCGGCTGGCTCGACCGCTGCGCCTGGTGGATCTCGTCGCCTAACCGGTTCGCCAGCGCCCGCTTGTTGAGCAGGCCGGTGAGCCCGTCCAGCTCCGCGCTCTCCTCCACCGTGCGCAGGCGGGTGAGATAGACGAGCGCCACCGCGGTCAGGTCGGCCACCATCTTGAGCAGGCGCTTGGCTTGCTCCTGGCGCTGACCGGGGCCGCCTACCAGGAACACGCCCAAGAGGGTCCCCTCGTGCTCGATGGGCACCACCAGGTCCGGTCTCAGCCCGTGAGGTGTCGCCTCCAGCGCTCGTTTGGCGGTGCGGGGAAGGCCTTCGAAATCGGCGCGATCCATCGCCAGCGGATGCTCGGCCACGTAGCCCACGTGGCCCTGGCCGAAGTCGACCTCGAAGCCCTGGCCCACGCTCGCGGGCAAGCCGTGTGCCGCGACCAGGAGCAGCCGCTTGCCCCGGCGCGAGAGGAGATCGTCGTCCAGCGGACCGTCGTCGCGCGGCCGGCTGACCACGAAGGTGGCGGCCTGTTCCGGCCGGAAGAGCTGATCCAGGAGCTTCAGCGTGAGCGATCCCACGCCACGCCGGCCTCGGGCCGAGAACATCTGGCGGACCAGGTCGGGCAGCATCAGGAAGACCTCGGTCTGATCCTTGGTCCTTCCCAACGCCTCTTCCAGCTCCCGGCGCAGGCGAGCGATGGCCCGTTCGGTCTCGGATCGCTCGCGTTGTCTCAGGGTTTGCGTTTCCTCGACGCGGCGGTGGGCGGAGCCAAAGGCGAAGGCCCAGCCCACGAAGCCGCCCACCACCAGGGCGGCCAGACCGACGAGAACCAGAGAGGCTTCCAAAGGCAAGGTTCCGGGCTCTTGCGGAGCCGGATGGAGGGAAGCTCGAGACGGATTCTACGCGGGGCCGGAGTCGTAGAGCAAGTGCCTCGCTCGCCGCCTCCGGAACGGCTCCAGTTGCTTCCGCCAAACGGGGCTAAGGGCCCTGAGGGAGCTGCCGGCCTCGATCGCGCGCCGAATGGCATCGGTCCCACACAGGATGTCGATGGGCCGCTTCACGTACTCGTATTCGTAGGGCGGCTGGCGCCAGGCAAAGCGCTTCGGGTCCTGCCGGCGGCCGTGCACGACGAGCAACAGGTAGGCGAGGAACGCCGGAAAGCGCCGCCGGTCGGTCACGTGGACCTGCACACCCCCGCACAGTCGACCGGCGTGCTTGTGGAAGGTGGGGGTGAAGTAGGTGGGCCGGAAGAGGACCCCGGGGATCTCTTCGGCCGCCAGCTCCTGGGCCAGGCGCCAGGGGTCGAGCCAGGGCGCGCCGACCAGCTCGAAGGGACGGGTGGTTCCTCGGCCCTCGGACAGGTTGGTGCCCTCGATCAAACAGCCCCCGGGGTAGACGTAGGCGGTGTCCACCGTGGGCATGTTGGGCGAGGGCATCACCCAGGGCAGACCGGTTTCCTCGAAGGACATCTCTCGGCGGTAGCCCTTCATGGGAATCACCCGGAGGTCGACCGGGAAGCCCAGTTCCTCACGGAAGAGCAACGCCAGCTCTCCAACCGTCATCCCGTGGCGAACCGGCAAGGGGTGCAGCCCCACGAAGGACCTGAACTCGGGGTCCAGCAGGTTGCCGTCGACCACCGCCGCGCCGATGGGATTCGGTCGGTCCAGCACCACCAGCCGCACGCCGTCGCGGGCGCAAGCATCCATGGCGTGGAGCATCGTATAGATGAAGGTGTAGTAGCGGGAGCCCACGTCCTGCACGTCGAAGACCAGCGCGTCGAGGCCGCGAAGCATCTCTGGGGTGGGCACTCGGGTCTTGCCGTAGAGGCTGAAGACGGGCAGCCCGGTCCGGGGATCCCGGCCGTCCTCGACCTCGACCAAGTCCTGAGCATCGGCCCAGAGGCCGTGCTCGGGGCCGAAGAGGGCGGTCAGGCGAAGCGCCTTCGAGTCCTGGAGGGCCAGTGCCCCGTGCATCAGGTCCGCGGTGACGCAGGTAGGGTTGGCGATCAGGCCCAGCCGGCGACCCTTGAGGTCGCCCGGCCTGGCCAGAAGCTCTTCCAGACCGGAGCGGACGCGGCCCAGCTTCCTCACCGACAGCCCCACCTACTCCACATAACGTAGCTTGAACTGGCCCACCGGATCGCTCCCGCTCGGTCCCCGGATGCTGCCCGTGAGCTCCGAGCCCTGCAGGCTGCCCCGGAAGCGGCGCAGGGCGGTGCCGCCGGACATGGAGAAGGAGAGGGTGCCCTTCTCGTAGCTCACCTCCTGCAAGGGCACGTCCATGGAGATCTGTCCCGACTTGGTGCTGGCGGAGCCGGAGAGCTTGCCACCCTCCAGGCGCAGCATCAGCCGGAGCGAGCGTTCCACGCCACCGTCGTTCATGGAGCCCAGCCACTGGCCGGCCACCGCCGCGCCGGCCGCGCTCCCGCCCTCGGGCAACTGGGTCGTCATCTCCCGGAAGGCCTTGGCCAGAGCCGGAGAGGGAGGGTTCACCAGACTGGAGGGGACGCCGGCGCCGCTGCCGCTCCTTCGCTCCGCATCCGAGAAGATGTCGAGCAAGACCTTGCCCCGAGCCGACACCTCGACCACTCTGGTCGGCCGCTGACGCCGAACGAACAGCATGTGGAGATCCTGCAACAGGGCTGTCCAGTAGGCGGCCAGGGCTCGGGCGCCTGGCCGGCTGCCTCGAGCCGAGGCGTAGGCGGCCGCGTCCTCGCTGGTCGCCCGCAGCAGCGGGCTCGGGCTGCCGGCGATTCCAACGCCGGGCTGCGGGCTCTCCCGCAGCTCGAAGACGGTGGCTGCGTTGCCAAACGCGTTGTTCAGAGCCAGAACCACCCGCGAGGCCCGTTCGGCGGTGGAGGCCGCGTCATCCTTGGATCCGAAAAGCAGAACCGGCCCCAGCTCGGTGGCCACGGCGGCCCGCTCGCGAGCCTCCGGCACCGGCGCCGGAAAGAAGTGGGGGACGAACTGACCACCGGTCGAGCGGCTGAGGGCGAAGGTGGTGGCTCCCGAGGAGGTACCACCCCGCGCCTTCACCACCACCTGCACCGGCATGGCGCTGCCGGCCGTTGGGGGGAGGGGGGCCACCACCGCCAGCTCCCGGTCCGAGGCCGAGAGGACTAGCGCCGGCTCTCCTCCGAACTCGACCAGGTTGCCGGAGGGGCTGGGATCGAAGCCGTATCCCTTGAGCGTGACCCGGTCACCCGCCCGGCCCGACGCCGGCTGCAGGCCGGTCAGAAGCGGTAGGCGGCCCAGCACCAGGGTCACCGGCCGTCCGGTCTCGCCACCCGCCTGAACCGCCACCGGCACGCCCTTGCCCTCGGCCACCGGGAGGTCGGGGACCAGGGCGCGAATCTCGTTGGGCTGGCTCCCGCGCACCTCGGCCGCCTGGCCGCCGATCTGCACGCTGAGCGGCGTGGCGTCCAGGTTCTGGCCCTTGATCAGGATCTCGGCCCCGGGCATCGCCACCTGGGGCTCCAGGGAGTTGACGCGGGGGAGCCGGCGCACCCGCACCATGAGCGCGTTGGAACGACCCTGCCGGGTCTCCACCGACACCGGCACATCCTCCGGCTTCTCGCCGGCCAGGCTGTCGGGGACGAATACCGCCAGTTGCGAGGCGGTGGCTGAGGTCACCGCCGCCACCTGCTCCCCAAAGCGGACGGTGTTGGCCCCCGGCGTGCTTCCGAAGCTGGCGCCGCTCAGGGTCAGCGTCTGACCCGGCTCCACCTTCGCCGGGGCCACGCCCGACAGCGCCGGCGGCGGGGCGGTCAGGAAACCGTAGATCAGGAACCCCACCACGCCGAGCACAGCGCTGGCACCAGCGATCAGCGCCGGCCGGGGGAGGCGCGAAGGCCCTCCAGGTAGCCTGGGCTTCTTGATCTTCTTCGGCTTGGCAGGGGGTTCCGGGAGTGCGGCTGCTTCGCCGGGGAAAGGGAGGCTCGACGGCTCTCGCCCCCGCTCGTCAACGATCGACGGCAGCTCGCTCACCAGGTCGCCGGTGCGCCTAGCGATAGACTTGGCACCGGCCGGCGGCGGGATCAGGGGCAGCGGGCGGGGCGCCGATGGGGGCTCGGCGGATGGCGCGACACCCGATCCCCGGTCCGCCTCAGGGAACTCCAGCAGGACCAGCGGCGGCATGGCGGCTGGCTTCTGCGGTTCGGGCGGCGGCGGCGCCGGCGGCGAAATCGCCTTCTCCTCCTCGAAGCGCAACTGCAGGGCTGTCGGCGGGGCGAGGCTAACCGGCAGTGTGGGTGGCGGCGGCGGCGCTGGTGGCGGCATTTCGGGCGGCGGAACAGGTTTGGGTGGAGGGGCGAACACCTCGACGGCCTTGGGCTCGAAGTCGGGAGCCAGCTCCAGAAGCACGGGCTCCGGCATGGCTTCCGGGACCCGCACCAGGAGCTTCACGCTGTGCCGCGATCCTGGGGGGCCGAGACAGACGCGGTCGCCGTCTTGCAGCGGCTGGTTGATCCCGATCCGCTCGCCGTTGACGTAGGTGCCGGTCGAGCTGCCTTCGTCGGTGAGCAGCAGCCCCGTCATGTCCCACACCACCCGCGCATGACGGGGATCCACGTTGGCGGCCTCGATGCGCATGTCGGCTTCGGCTCCCGAGCCGAGCCAGCGGTCGAGCCCGGTCTGGTTCAGAAGCAGAATGTCGCCGTCTCGGGGGCCCCCTGTCACGATCAGGATGGGGTGGGTGACGGTCTTGGCGGGGGAGTCGGTCACCGCAGGCCTAACTGGCGAAGTTCAAGTCCTTGACGGGTTTGCGAGGCGATTCAAGCACAGGGGCCGGGGGCTGTCAATCAGCGCAGCGCCAGCAGCGCCAGCAGCCCGGGGCTGGGGCGCTTCCCTCCCCACTCCCCCGTGCGCGGGAACGCGCCCCGTCCGTTTCGTCGGCGGTCATGGCCGTGCAAACCGTTGCCCACTGATTGGCCCGCCCGCCGACCCGCCGGCCCGACGGCCCGACGCGCTGGCTTGACTCCGTGGCCGCGGCGCGCTATTCTCGCATTGTGAAATCGAGTTTCAAGATCGTCTGGACCGCAACCTCCTGAAAAGAAAGGACAAATCGCCAATGCACGGCTTCCCGAGACCTATCCTCCCCGCCCTCCTGGTTCTTGCCCTGGTCCCCGCCGTCGGGGCCCAGGACTCTCCGCCCGCCGAAGAGCCGAAGGTCGGTTCCCCAGGTGCCTCCCAGGCGCCGGCTGAGGGCGACCGACTGGCCGAGCTGGAGCGTCGCATCGACCTGCTGGCCGCGGAGCTGGAGAAGACACGCACCGGCGGAGCCGCCGAAACCGAATCCGGCGCCGGCGCCCAGGGCTTGGCCCCCGCCGCCTCCAAGGTCTACCGCACCGCCAGGGGTGTCTCCATCGGCGGCTATGGCGAGGTGCTCTACGAGAACTACCAAGCGAAGAAGCAAGACGGCACTCCGTCCGGGCGCACCGACCAGACCGACTTCCTGCGCGGCATCGTCTATGTGGGATACAAGTTCAGCGATCGCATTCTCTTCAACTCGGAGCTGGAGTTCGAGCACGCCTCGACGGGCAAGGGGGGCGAGGTCTCGGTGGAGTTCGGTTACCTGGAGATGAAGCCCTGGAAGGGCCTCGGCTTTCGAGCCGGAATGCTGCTGGTGCCGGTCGGCTTCCTGAACGAGCTTCACGAGCCACCCGTCTTCCACGGTGCCCGGCGTCCGGACGTGGAGTCGGCCATTGTCCCCAGCACCTGGCGCGAGAATGGGGCCGGGCTGTTCGGCGAGGCGGGCCCGGTGAGCTTCCGCGCTTACCTGGTGTCGGGCCTTTCCAGCAGCGGCTTCTCCGCGGCCGGGATTCGCGGGGGCCGGCAGAGCGGGGCCCGCAGCAAGTCGGAGGACTTCGCGGTGACCGGCCGGGTCGACTGGTCCGGTCCCCGCGGCCTGCTCCTGGGGGTGTCCTTCTTCAGCGGAGGCAGTGGGCAGGGCGCTACCGTTGGCGAAACCGAGATCGGCGGCCGGGTCACGCTCCTGGAGAGCCACCTGCAGTACCAGTGGCGGGGGCTGGAGATCAGGGCGCTGGGCGCGCGAAGCAGCCTGGCCGACGCGGCCCTGATCAACGCCAAGAACTCGCTTGCTGGCGCCAAGTCGGTGGGGGAGGCCCAGTACGGTTACTATCTCCAGGCGGCCTACGACCTGATGAGCCTCCGCCCCTCCGGCCAGTGGTCGGTGACGCCGTTTGTTCGCTACGAGAAGCTGGACACGCAAGACGGCGTGCCGGCGGGCTTTCAGAAGGACCCGGCTAGCACCCGCACCCTGGTGACCGCCGGCCTCGGGGTGAGGCCCTTGCCCCAGGTGGTGCTGAAGGCGGACTATCAGCGGATGAGGAACCAGGCGAGGACGGGAGTGAGCCAGTTCAACCTGGCCGTGGGCTACCTGTTTTGAGGCTGCCGGCACCAGGCCGGCGAGGTCTGGCGGCCGCCTTCCTGGGCCTGCTGTTCCTGAGGCCCGCCGTCTCTGGGGCCGAGGTGCTGCTCACCGAGAAGGCGGCCCTGGAACGCGCCTTTCCCAGCGCCGCCGTCGCGCGCCGAACGCTCTACCTGACGCCTCAGCAGGCGACCCGGATCGAGAAGGCGGCCCGCTCCCGGCTACCCTCGGCGGTGGTGACTGTCTTCGAAGCCCGCTCCGCCGGCGCCGTCTCCGGTCGGGCCGTCCTCGACACCCACGTGGTGCGCACCATGCCCGAGACGCTGCTCACGGTGCTCGATCCTGACGGGCGACTGCGTATGGCCCTGGTGTTGCAGTTCGGCGAGCCGCCCGACTACCTGCCCCGGGAGGGCTGGCTCAAGACCTTTACCAGCAAGGGGCTCGACGACGATCTCTGGCCCGGCCGCGGCGTGCCCCGGGTCACCGGCGCCACCCTCACCGTGCAGGCGTTGACCGAGGCCCTGCGCCGCGCCCTGGCCATCGATGCGCTGTTGCTCCGGGGGCCGTCATGAAGTACTTGCAGGACGGCAGCCACCAGCAGAGCCCGCTGATGCGCCTCAGCCTGGGGCTGACCCTGGCCCTGTTGCTGGCTTTCTGGATCACCAACCTGGGCATGTACTTCTCGCGGATGGATCTCACCCCGGCCTCGGTGGCCGCCTACTACAACGGCTCGGAGACCGACTTCCGTCCCCCACGCTCGTTAGGTGCCATGCTGGAGACGGCGCACATGCACCTGCCCATGATGGCGCTTCTGCTGCTGGTGCTCACCCACTTGCTGATCTTCGTGCCGCTGCCACGGCCGGCCAAGGCCAGCGTCATCGTCGCGGCCTTCGTTTCGGCGGTGGCCGAGGAGGGAGGCGGCTTCCTGGTGCGCTTCGTCAGCCCGGCCCTGGCCCCGGTCAAGGTGGCGGGCTTTCTGGGACTCCAGGTGCTGCTGGCCTTCCTGATGGCAGCCCTCGGCCTTCATCTGGCGCGGATGGGAGGGCGACCTCAGAATGGCGGGGTCGGGGCGCAACCGTCGGAATGATGGGGGCGCGGTCTCAGTAGAAGCCGCGCTTGCGGCGACGCAGATTGCGGCGGCTGCCCTTGGCCTTGAAGGGCCGGCCCCGGTCGAAGCCTCCGCTGTCGAACCCACCGCCACCAAAGTCGGGCGGGGGGGCGCCGAAGCCGGGCCCCGAGGGCCGATAGCCGGGCGCTCCGGCGGGGCGGAAGGACGGTCCAGCTCCGCCGGGCCGCGGGGGCCGGCTTTCCGCCTCGTTCACGCGCAGGGCGCGGCCCTTGAGGTCCTTCCCGTTCATGGTGGCGATGCAACGTTCGGCCGCCTCGTCGCTCTCGAACTCTACGAACGCAAAACCACGCGGGCGACCGGTCTCGCGGTCGGTGGGGAGCTTCGCGTCTGTCACCTTACCGGCGGCACTCAGAGCCTCGATGAGCTCCTCGCGCGAGACGTCGAAGCTCAAGTTGCCGACGAACACCTTATTCGAAATGGCCTTCTCTCCTCTTCCGCTACCGTGCTCTCCCGCGCCCTAGCGGCGTGGAAACGCCACCCGGCCTGCGGGGGCCGGGGTGCGAGGACTCTAGCAGAATCCCCGGGGGGAAGCCACAGCGGTCAAGGCCGGGAAGCGCTTGCTGCGCAAGGGGGTAGCCAGCCCAGACCGGCGAGGAACGCTTCCGTCTCACGAGCCGCCACCGCGTGCCCCGTCTCGGTCCAGTGGCCGTCGTGGGTGAAGTAGGGCGCCCCCAGGATCCCGCGATCCGCCCGGCGCAAGGCCGGGGTCAGGTCGAGAACCGGGAAGCCGCTCCGCGCGCCGGCTGCGCCGAGCCGCCTCATCACCTGACCACGATCCCACTGGCCCTCCTCGAGGCGATAGAGGGTCTTGGTCAGCTCCCAGGACCGCTCTTGCACCTCCATCCGGCTGGGCACGTAGACGACGGCCAGCCGCGCGCCCTGAGCCTGGACCTCGCGCTCCAGAAGGTCGAGCAGGGCTTCGGTCTTCTGCCAGCCGCCTTCGATCTCCTCCACCCGGCGGCGGGCGAAGACGAAGAGCTCCAAACGCGGGCTCACCGGCGGCATCGGCTCCCACAGCCCCAGTCTGGCTATCGCGTTATACGTCCGGGGGGCCCCGTGCCACATCCGATCCTGCACCCACTCCAGAAGAGCGGAAGCCGATCGCCTCCTCTCGGCCGCCGCTTCCGGGGGCTGCGGCGGTTGCCGGCGTTCCCGCACCGGGAACCGGTGCAGGCAGAGGCCGTCCCGGTGCAGCTCGAAGGCCGGCTTGTAGGCACCGAAGTACTCCTGGCGGTCGTTGAACAGCACGTCGTTGTAGTAGAAGAACAGCAACACCACCCGGGCGCCCAGGTCGACCCCTTGCCATTGGTAGGCGAGCAGCTCCTGGTCGGTGCTGTAGGCGGCGGTGCCCCCGTTGAGCACCTCGGCCGGGCAGCCCTGGTCGCGGAGCGACCTCTCCAGGACCTGGGTTGCCGTC
>DATECU010000017.1:0-21472 GCA_035286745.1 Vicinamibacteria bacterium
CCCTCCTGCAGCCGGTAGTGGACGTGCCCGGCCTCGTCCACGAGGTAGGTGCCGTCGGGAATCCCATCCATTCCACCCGCGCGCGCGACTCGATACCGCTGTCCGTCCAGCCCGCTCTCGAATCGGGCTCCCTCGCTCGCCGGCAACCACACGTCGTAGTTCGCCGACTGCACGCTCCGGTTGTTGTTGTTGATGGTCTGAACCGTCCAGCCGATCACCACCACGCTGGTGACCACACCCACCATCAACGCCACCTGTTGCCGCCAAGGAGTGCCACCCACCAGGAAGCTGGTCTTGAGATCCTGGCTGGTGGTGCCGGCGTTGCTGGAGGCGATGCACACAACGGCGCCGATTGAGAGCGCTGCCGCCGTGTACGCGTGTCCGGTCCAGCCCAGCGCTATGAAGATGAGGCAGGTCCCCATAAGGGTGGCGATGGCCATGCCGCTGATGGGGTTCGAGGATGATCCCAATTCTCCCGTTATACGCGACGACACCACCGAGAAGAAGAAGCCGAAGACCACGATGGCCACCGCCGACAACAGGCTGATGCCCAAGCCCGGCACTGCCTTGAGCTGCGGCAGGAACGTCATGAACAAGGTCAGACCGATCGAGCCCCCAAGCACCACCGTGATGGGGAGGTCCCGCTGAGTTCGGGGCCGGTCGTCAGCCGCCCCAGCGCTGAGCTTGAGATCGCGGAACGAGGATCGGAACGAGTCGAAGATGGTGGGCAGTGCCTTGATCAGGTTGATGATGCCACCGGCCGCCACCGCGCCGGCCCCGATGTAGCGGATGTAGCGGCTCCAGATCTCGTCGGGCGACATGGCGCCAATCAGGCTGGTCGCCGGGTACAGGGGCGAAGCCCGGCCCTCGCCGAACAGAGCGATGGCGGGAATCAGCACCAGCCAGGACAGGAGACCCCCACCCACCATGATGGCCGACGACCGATAGCCGATGATGTAGCCCACACCCAGCAGTTCCGGGGAGACGTCGCAGGCGACCTTGGAGGCCTTGAGCGAGGGGATGTGGATCTCGGGGATCCCAGCCCAGAGCTTCGAGACCGCGGTCGCGAACTTGTAGGCCAAGCCCACGAAAAGTCCCTTGAACACGAAGCTGGCCTGAGTGCCCCGCTCCTCGCCTGCAATCAGCACTTCTGCGCACGCCGTCCCTTCGGGATAGGTGAGGACCCCGTGCTCCTTCACGATCAGGTAGCGCCGCAGCGGGATCATCATCAGGACGCCGAGCACGCCGCCGCAGAGCGCCAGCACCAAAGTCCGCGTCCAGTCCATCTCGAAGCCCAGGAGCACCAGCGCCGGCAAGGTGAAGGCCACCCCGGCCGCAATGGACTCCCCCGCCGAGCCGGTGGTTTGGACCACCGTGTTCTCGAGGATGGAAGCGCGCCCCCCGAGCAGCTTGGAAAAGGCCCGAAAGAGCGTGATGGAGATGACCGCGATGGGCACTGATGCCGAGACCGTTAGGCCAACTCGAAGTGCCAGGTAGACCGAGGAGGCGCCGAACACCAGGCCGAGAAGCGATCCCACCGCGACGGCCCGAACCGTCAGCTCGGGCAGGTTGGCCTCGTCGGGGACATACGGTTTGAAGGCTGCGGCCGCCGGTCGCGTCTCTTCCACCTGCACCTCCCTGGAAACGGCGCATTCTAGCCCGACTGCCCGCGCTTTGCCGGCAGGAGGGGCCGTGCTGTAATGGCGGCACGCCCCCATGAGTGAGGAAGCCGCTTCCGGACTCCTGGAGCCCTACGAGAGGCTCATCCCGATCGAGGTCCTGGGACGACTGCTGGAGGTTCCCGACAACAACCTGCTCCTGCGCCAGCTCCAGTTCCTGGCGCCCGAGATCGGCTTCGGCAAGTACTGCTGGAACGGCGAATGCCGCTACTGCGAGGTCACCTACCGCCGAGAGAGCGACGGGGCCGAGCTTTCCGCGCTGGCCTGCCGGGTCAAGGGCTTCCCCGGCATGTGTGTCACCAAGCTCGCCGCCGAGGTCCGCTACAACCTGAGTCTGGCCCTGGCCCGCGCCCAACGCGCCCCGCGGTAGGATGGAGACGCTCCGCGCTCGGCCATGCGTCGCAGGTCGTAGCTGTCAGCGTTCAGCATTCAGCGTTCAGCCACAGCAAGCGGCGAGAGGTGTTGTGGGCACGCGGATCCCGCTCGACGTGACCCCGTGCCGTTCGCGGCTGTCCGTCGCCGCTGAGCGCGAATTGCCAGGTCCCGGCGGTCCCCAGCCTCAGGCCTCGCCGTAGCTGACCGCTGAGTGCTGATAGCTGACGGCCTGGTTATGTGTCCCGCAGCCGTGAGTGAACCTGGCGCCAGGTGGTCATCAGGCTGTTGCGCATCACATCCAGTCGTTTTGTGTTGAACTCCGACGGCTCCTTGCCGGCGAGGCTGTCCTTGGCCCGAGAGACCAGCTTGCGGCAAGTCTGGAGCAGGATATCGTCGGCCTTGCCGGCCGCCTTCAGGCGCCGTAGATCCCCCGCCAGCTCGATGATGATGCGCTCGATCTCGAGCACGCGTTCGCGCAGCTCCAGGTCCAGCGGGTAGAGGACCTCTTCGGGCTCGGGCGCTTCTTCCACCCTCTCGTTGACGGGTGGCGGCGGAGGCGCTTCCACCACCCCGGCCGCCTTCTCGCCCTTCAGTTCTCGCCAGGCCTTGGAGAACAGGAACGGGAAGAGGGCGTTGGCATCCTCGAACTCCCGCTTGGCCTCCTCCCGCTTGGTCAGGTAGTACTCGCGGATCAGGCCCTTGAGCCGCGCCACCATGCGCCGCTCCTTCTCCTCGATGACGGTCCGCGACTCGGCCCACAGCTCCTGGATCCGGTCGGAGACAAAACGATTGTGCTCGTGACTGCGAACGTCAGGGAAGTCGTAGTCGCGCCCCCACACGATGCGAGCGTTCGGCTCACCGTAGTTGGCGTAGGCGATCACGTTGACGCGGCGCACTTCGGTCTCCGTCACCCGATCCAGGACCGGTCCCCGGTCTTCGATCTGGACGTGGTACAGGGTGCCGGACGCGGAGACGTAGTTCTGGTTCAGCCCCACCACCTGGCACAGTCGGCGATCGAGCGGCCCGACGGGCCCTGGAGAGGGCGATTCGGCGGAGCCGGGCGGTCGGCTCACGGGCCCGTCCTCCCGCGGATCAGCGCTTCGAAGTCCACCGTGAGTCGCCTACCAGAATTCACCCGGAGCCTCAAGCGACGGGAGGGTGGCGGCACTCGACTCCGAAGCCACGGACCGACTCCCGGTTAAGCGCAAGTGTCCGAAATTTAGCAGACTCACGCCCGGTTCACAATGCCCTCGGTCTGGTCGGTCGGCGGACCGGCGACCGTGGCGGCGTGGCATGAGTCAGTTCCACTAAGATTTAGTGCTTGACATTCGCTAATCCACGACCTATTATTGGCATGGGAATCAAGAAGCCGGGCGGCAAGCGGTTTGGTATCGCGGCCGCCCTCGCGACGAGGAGCGCAAGCGGTCATGAGCAAAGTCATCGGCATCGACCTCGGAACCACCAACTCGGTGGTGGCCATCCTGGAGGCAGGCGACCCCACGGTCATCTCGAACTCCGAAGGCGGGCGCACCACCCCCAGCGTGGTGGGCTTCGGCAAAGACGGGGAGCGGCTGGTCGGCCAGGTGGCCAAGCGCCAGGCGGTCACCAATCCCGAGAACACCGTCTACTCCATCAAGCGCTTCATGGGCCGGCGCTACTCAGAGATCACCGAAGAGAGCAAGATGGTGCCCTACAAGGTGACCCAGGCCGATAACGGCGACGTCCGGGTGGCCGTCATCGGCAAGCACTTCTCGCCGCCCGAGATCTCGGCCATGATCCTGCAGAAGCTGAAGCAGGCGGCCGAAGACTACCTGGGCGAGAAGGTGACCAAGGCGGTCATCACGGTCCCTGCCTACTTCAACGACGCCCAACGCCAGGCCACCAAGGACGCCGGCAAGATCGCGGGCCTTGAGGTCCTGCGCATCGTCAACGAGCCGACGGCCGCCGCGCTCGCCTACGGCCTGGACAAGAAGAAGGACGAAACCATCGCCGTCTACGACTTCGGAGGCGGCACCTTCGACATCTCGGTCCTGGAGGTCGGCGAGGGCGTCGTGGAAGTGAAGGCCACCAACGGCGACACCCACCTGGGCGGGGACAACCTGGATCAGCGGGTCATCGACTGGATCGTGGCCGAGTTCAAGAAGGACCAGGGGATCGACCTGGGCAAGGACAAGATGGCCCTGCAGCGTCTCAAGGAAGCGGCGGAGAAGGCCAAGTGCGAGCTTTCCACCACCATCGAGACCGAGATCAACCTCCCCTTCATCACCGCCGATGCCACCGGTCCCAAGCACCTGAGCCTCAAGCTCTCCCGCTCCAAGCTGGAGCAGATCACCGAGGACCTGGTCGGGCGATCCATGGGTCCGGTGCGGCAGTGCCTGAAGGACGCCGGGGTGGAGCCCAAAGATATCGACGAGGTGGTGCTGGTGGGCGGCATGACCCGCATGCCCAAGATCCAGCAGTTGGTCCGTGAGCTGTTCGGCAAGGAGCCCCACAAGGGGGTGAACCCCGACGAGGTGGTCGCGGTAGGCGCGGCAGTGCAGGCTGGCATCCTGGCCGGCGAGGTGAAAGACGTCCTGCTGCTGGACGTGACTCCCCTGTCCCTGGGTGTCGAGACGCTGGGCGGGGTGATGACCAGGCTCATCGAGCGCAACACCACCATCCCCACCCGCAAGGCCGAGACCTTCTCCACCGCCTCCGACAACCAGACCTCGGTGGAGATCCACGTCTTGCAGGGCGAGCGCGAGATGGCCAAGGACAACCGCACGCTCGGCAAGTTCCATCTGATGGGGCTGCCACCGGCGCCACGAGGCGTCCCCCAGGTCGAGGTCGGCTTCGACATCGACGCCAACGGCATCTTGAACGTCTCGGCCAAGGACATGGCCACCGGCAAGACGCAAGCCATCACCATCACCGCGTCCTCCGGCCTCGCCAAGGAAGAGGTCGAACGCATGGTGACGGAGGCCCAGTCCCACGCCGACGAGGACAAGCACCGGCGAGAGGTCATCGACCTCCGCAACCAGACCGACAGCCTGGCCTATAGCGTCGAGAAGCCGCTCAAGGAGAACCGCGAGAAGGTGAGCGAGGGCGAGGCCAAGGCCATCGAGGATGCCGTCGCTGCGGCGCGCAAGGCCTGTGAGGGCGATGACGCCGGCGAACTCCGATCCGCCACCGAACGCCTGAACAGCGTGAGCCACAAGCTGGCAGAGACCCTCTACAAGGGAGCGGGCAGCCCGCCCCCGGCCGGCGGCCCCGGCACTCCGGGCGGCGACGGCGGTTCGCAACCGCAGGGGGACGTGGTGGACGCGGAGTATACGGTCAAGAACTAGGCGCGCCAGCCTTCGCCGAAGGGCGAACCGGCTCGAACCAGAGAGGAGGAGACATGACAATCGTGCGATGGGAGCCATTTCGGGGTCTGACCTCGCTGCAGGATCGGATGAACCGGTTGTTCGAGGAGTCCTTCCGCGGCCTGCCAGGACCCGCCGAGGAGGACTGGGCCTTGGGCGGCGCCTGGGCCCCGCCGGTCGACATTTACGAGCACGAGGGCAACATCGTCCTGAAGGCGGAGCTGCCAGGGGTGGACCCCAAGGACGTGGACGTCCGCCTGGAAAACAACGTGCTCACGCTCCGCGGCGAGCGCAAGTTCGGCGGCGAGGTGACGCGGGAGAACTACCATCGAGTGGAGAGGAGCTACGGCAACTTCAGCCGCTCCTTCACCCTCCCCTCGGTGGTGGACCAGCAGCACATCAAAGCCGACTTCAAGGACGGCGTCTTGCAGGTGACCCTCCCCAAGCGGGAAGAGGCCAAGCCCAAGCAGATCCAGATCGCCGTCGGCAAGTCGTGATCGCCTGACGCCGGTTCCTACCGGCACGGGCTCGGAACGGATGGGCGAGATCCCCTCGCCCGTCCGCGTTCACGTTTCTATGGAGGAGCAAGCATGGCAAAGGTCACACCGCTCAGGGATCGGGTCTTGCTGCGCAGGATCGAGGAAGCGGAACAGAAGGTCGGCGGCATCATCATCCCCGACACCGCCAAGGAGAAGCCGCAGCAGGCGGAGGTCATCGCCGTGGGCAGCGGACGACTTCTCGACAGCGGCGAGAGGATGGCCCCTGCGGTCAAGGCCGGGGACAAGGTGCTGGTGGGCAAGTGGTCGGGAACCGAGGTCAAGCTGGACGGCGTCGAGTACCTGATCCTGAAGGAAGACGAGATCCTGGGGATTTTGGGATAACGAAGCAGTCAGCTAGTCAGCTACGGAGAACGGAGGCAGGCAGCTATCAGCGGTCAGCAGTCAGCTAGCGAAACGAAACGGAATGAAACGCAGAGCTAAGACCCAAGAAGCCAGCAAGAGCGAACGGCCGGCCATCGAGTTACCCACTTCGGTGGCGTCGGTCGTAGCTGATAGCTGAGCGCAGAATGCTGATCGCTACCGTCTATGGAGACCCGTTCGTAGCTGAAAGCTGATCGCTGATTGCTCTCGTCAAAGGAGACACGAAATGGCAAAAGACATCGTTTACCGTGAGGAGGCCCGGAGCGCGATTCTCCGCGGCGTCAACGCCCTGGCCGACGCGGACAAGGTGACCCTCGGCCCCAAGGGGCGCAACGTCATCCTGGACAAGAAGTGGGGCTCCCCCACCATCACCAAGGACGGGGTGACGGTGGCCAAGGAGATCGACCTCAAGGAGCCGATGGAGAACCTGGGCGCCCGCATGGTGCGAGAGGTGGCCTCCAAGACCAGCGACGTGGCCGGTGACGGAACCACCACCGCGACCGTGCTGGCCCAGTGCATCTACCGCGAGGGCATCAAGAACGTCACCGCCGGCGCCAACCCCATGGAGATCAAGTCGGGGATCGAGAAGGCAGTGGGCGTGATCGCGGAAGAGATCAAGGCGCTCGCCAAACCCGTGAAGGGGAAGATGATCGCCCAGGTGGGCACCATCTCCGCCAACCAGGACGAGACCATCGGCACCATCATCGCCGAGGCCATGGAGAAGGTGGGCAAGGACGGCGTGATCACGGTCGAGGAGTCGAAGAGCATGGAGACCTCCCTCGAGGTGGTGGAGGGCATGCGCTTCGACCGCGGCTACCAGTCGCCCTACTTCGTCACCGACGCGGATCGCATGGAAGCGGTCCTGGAGAACCCCTTCATCCTGACCTTCGAGAAGAAGATCTCGAACCTGAAGGACCTGCTGCCGGTGCTGGAGAAGATCGCCCAGCAGGGAGCACCCCTCTTGATCATCGCCGAGGACGTCGAGGGCGAGGCGCTGGCCACCCTGGTGGTGAACAAGCTGAGAGGTACCCTCAAGGCGGCAGCGGTGAAGGCGCCGGGCTACGGCGATCGCCGCAAGGCCATGCTCGAAGACATCGCGATCCTGACCGGCGGCAAGGCCATCACCGAGGACCTCGGCATCAAGCTCGAGAACCTGAAGCTGGAGGATCTGGGACGCGCCAAGAAGGTCGTGATCGACAAGGACAACACGACGCTGATCGAGGGAAGCGGCAAGGCCAAGGACATCGAGGGCCGGGTCAAGCAGATCCGCACCCAGATCGAGGAGACCACCTCCGACTACGACCGCGAGAAGCTCCAGGAGCGGTTGGCCAAGCTGGTGGGCGGGGTGGCCGTCATCAAGGTCGGCGCTGCCACTGAGACCGAGATGAAGGAGAAGAAGGCCCGAGTCGAGGACGCCATGCACGCCACCAAGGCCGCGGTCGAGGAGGGCATTGTCCCCGGAGGCGGTGTCGCTCTGCTGCGCGCCGTTCCGAGCCTCGACAAGTTGCTCTCCGACAAGGAGTCGAGCCACGATTTCAAGATCGGGATACGGATCGTGCGCCGGGCCTGCGAGGAGCCGCTGCGCTGGATCGCCCAGAACGCCGGCCAAGAGGGCAACATCGTCGTCGGAAAGGTCCGGGAGATGGCCACCGAGATGGGGTACAACGCCCAGATCGACAAGTACGAGAACCTCACCGAGGCCGGCGTCATCGACCCGGCGAAGGTGGTTCGCTGCGCTATCCAAAACGCATCATCGATCGCCGCCCTGATGCTCACCACCGAGGCGATCGTGGCCGAGATCCCCGAGAAGAAGAAGGAAGCGCCCATGCCCCAGGGCGGCGGAATGGACGACTACTGATCTGGCCGAATTGCTGGACGGTGGAGCCCCCGGATGGGGGCACCAGGAGTTGCGCCGGGCCACAACTTTTCACGCGCTTCCGGCGTAACTCCTGGCACACCTTGATGTTCCTGGTCGGTCGCGAATCCGTTTTCGGTGCCTTTGAGGCCGAGGGGCCTCCTTGGGCACCACCGGAATGGTCCTTGCATTAGCCAGAGCGCCTGGCCAGGTCTCGGACACGGCCGGCGCCGAAGAGAAGGGGTTGAGTTCCGATGAACAACAGGACGCGCACGCTCGCATCGTTCTTCACGGTCGCCATGGCAGCCATGCTTCTGGGCGCCTTCGTCACCACCCAGATCCGACCCGAGGCGGCTCGCGCCTCCGCGGAGCCAACGCTGGCCGGCGCCAGCTCTCCGGGTCGCGGTGCGGCCGCCATCGGTCTCGACACCTTCCGTGACATTGCCCGACTGCGAACGCCCGGTGTCGTCAACATCAACACCAAGAAAGAGACCCGGCGACCACGCCGGGACCCCTTCCACGACTTCTTCGGCGACGACTTGATGCAGCGCTTCTTCGGCCCCCAGCGGGGGGACCGGGAGACCCAACGGAGCCTCGGTTCCGGCTTCGTCATCGACAAGGACGGCTACATCCTGACCAACCGTCACGTCGTCGAGGGAGCCGACGAGATCAGCGTCACCCTCGCCACCCAACGTCCTACCGACACTCCCTACGCCGCCAAACTGGTGGGGAGGGATGCGCGCACCGACGTGGCGCTGCTCAAGATCGACTCCAAAGCGCCGCTGACCGTGCTTCCCCTCGGCAACTCCGACGAGACCGAGGTCGGCGAGTGGGTGATGGCCATTGGCAACCCGTTTGGCCTCGGGGGGAACAGCGTGACGGTCGGCGTCGTTTCCTTCAAGGGACGCAACATGCAACTGGGCGCACAGGGAACCGGCGTGGACATGATCCAAACCGACGCTTCGATCAACCCCGGCAACTCGGGCGGCCCCCTGCTCAACAGCAGAGGCGAGGTCGTCGGCATCAACACCTTGATCGTGACCGGCGGGATGTCCCAGTCGGCCGGCGTCGGCTTCGCGGTCCCCATCAACGTGGCCAAGGACATCCTGTCCCAGCTGCGCGACAAGGGGAAGGTGGTGCGCGGCTGGCTGGGCGTGCAGATCGAGAGCCTGCGGGCCGAGGTGGCCAGGAGCTACAAGCTCAAGGACAGCAAGGGCGCGGTGATCTCCGACGTGACGCCGGACAGCCCGGCGGAGAAGGCGGGCCTTCGGCCCGAGGACGTGGTGATCGGGGTCGACGGACGCCCGGTGGAGGATAACCGCGATCTCACCAGCTACATCGCCGCCCGCGCCCCGGGGACCACGGTGACCCTGAAGATCATCCGTGGCGGGGCCGAGAAGACGGTCTCGGTCACTCTGGGCACCTTCCCCGAGAGCGAAGGGACCGAGGTGGCAAGGACCGAGGACTCGGCGGCCCACGGCCTCTCGCTTCGCGACCTGACGCCGGACATGGCCCGCACCCTGGATCTGCCTCGCGGCGCCCGCGGGGTGGTGGTGGTCGGGGTCGAGGCTGGCACCGGGGGTGAGGACGCGGGCCTGCAACGGGGGGACCTGATCGTGGCCATCGGAGGGGAACCTGTCGACACCGTGCGCGATCTCGAGACGGCCCTGGCCAAGGCCAAGGCCGACGGGGTCGCTCGGATTCGCTTCCGCCGAGGCGGCAGCCACTTCGTGACCGCACTGAGGCTGGACTAGGCCAGGAAGGAGGGTGTTCAAGATGCCGCGCGCCAAGCATAACGACCAAGGGGAACGCTACGGGGTGCTCAAGAGCATGCTCGAGGACCGCCGCCGCGAGATCCAGGCCAAGCTGCGCTCGCTTCGAGAGACCCTGCCCGCAGAGGTGGCCGAGGTCAAGGACGCCGAGGAGCAGAGCGTGCACGACTTCGTGCAGGCGGTCGAGGTGGCATTGATGGAGATGAAGTCGGCCACCCTGGCCAAGATCGACGAGGCGGTCCGCCGCCTGGAGGACGGAAGCTACGGCGTCTGCACCGAGTGCGGGACCGAGATCTCCGAGGCCCGCCTCAAGGCGCTGCCCTTCGCGGCCCTCTGCAGGCCTTGCCAAGAGCGGGAGGAAGAGAGCAAGATCCGGAACGACAGCCGGGCGATCCGGGAGTTCGCCCCCACTCTGCGCTAGCTTGCGGTCGCACAACCTGGAGAACCCGAAGCATGGCTGAACACGACGACCGGGCCCCCGACTTCGAGTCGGGAGGCGTGCACGAGGTGAACCTCTCGGACGTTCCCACCGAGCTGGGGCTCTTGCCGCTCCGGGACACCATCCTGTTCCCGCACGCCATCCTGCCGCTGGCGGTAGCCCGCGAGACGTCGGTGGCGTTGGTGAACGACGCCGTTCGCGAACGCAAGGTGATCGGCGTGGTGACCCAGCGCGACCCCGCCATCGACGAGCCGGTCGAGAGCGATCTCTATCGGGTGGGGACGCTCACCCACATCCACAAGATGTTCAAGTTCCCCGACGGGTCGCTTCGTTTGGTGGTCCAGGGGGTCCAGCGCTTCCGCATCGTGCAGGTCAGCCAGTACCGGCCCTTCCTCAAGGCCACCATCGAGCTGATCCCGGAGCGGGTCGCCCCCGAACACGAGGTAGAGGTGAAGGCGCTGGCCCAGAGCGCCCAGGCGTTGTTCCAGCGGGTGGTCGAGCTGTCCCCCACCCTGTCCGACGAGTTGCAGAACCTGGCCGCCAACATCCAGGATCCCGGCCGCCTGGCCGACTTCATCGGCGCCAGCTTGGCCAGCCTGAACACCCAGCAGAAGCAGGAGCTGCTCGAGACCCTCGACCTCAAGGCCCGCCTGGAACGGATCAACAAGACCCTGGTGAAGGACCTGGAGGTGCTGGAGGTCGGCAACAAGATCCAGAGCCAGGTCAAGACCGAGCTGCAGAAGAACCAGCGCGAGTACTACCTGCGCGAGCAGATGAAGGCGATCCAGCGCGAGCTGGGCGAGGGCGACGACCAGCAGCGCGAGATCGCCGAGCTGAAGGAGAAGATCGAGAAGTCGGGGATGCCCGACGACCCCCACAAGAAGGAAGCCCTGCGCGAGCTGGACCGGCTCTCCAAGATGTCCCCCGCCGCCGCCGAGTACACGGTTACCCGCACCTACCTCGACTGGCTGGTGTCGATCCCCTGGGCCAAACGCTCCGAATCCGAGATCGACATTCTGAAGGCCAAGGAGATCCTGGACAACGACCACTACGACCTGGAGAAGGTCAAGGAACGCATTCTCGAGTACCTGGCGGTGCGCAAGCTGAAGCCCGACATTAAGGGACCCATCCTCTGCTTCGTGGGCCCTCCCGGCGTGGGCAAGACCAGCCTGGGCCGCTCCATCGCCTCGGCCATGGGCCGCAAGTTCCACCGCATCAGCCTGGGCGGCATGCGCGACGAGGCCGAGATCCGCGGCCACCGGCGTACCTACATCGGGGCCCTCCCCGGCCAGATCATCCAGGGGCTAAGACGCGCCGACAGCAAGAACCCGGTGTTCATGCTGGACGAGGTCGACAAGATCGGCACCGACTTCCGCGGCGACCCGGCGGCGGCGCTGCTCGAGGTCCTGGATCCCGAGCAGAACAACACCTTCAAGGACCACTACATCGACCTGCCCTTCGACCTGTCGGAGGTGCTCTTCATCTGCACCGCCAACATCCTGGACCCGGTGCCTCCGGCACTCAAGGACCGCATGGAGGTCATTCGTTTGGCGGGCTACATCGAGGAGGAAAAGCTCCACATCGCCCGCCGTCACATCATCCCCCGCCAGCTCGACAACCACGGGATGACCTCCGACAACATCGCGTTCGGCGACGAGGCCCTGAAGAAGCTGATCCGGGAGTACACCCGGGAGGCGGGCCTTCGCAACCTGGAGCGGGAGATCGCCAGCATCATCCGTAAGGTGGCCCGCCGCAAGGCCGAAGGCGTGAACGAGACGGTTGCGGTCACGCCGGAGAGGGTCGAGGAGTTCCTGGGCGCGCCCTACTTCATGCGCGAGGAGCTCGAGGAGCGCACCCTGATTCCAGGGGTGGCGCTCGGCCTGTCCTGGACCGCCGCCGGCGGCGAGGTGCTCTTCATCGAAGCCACCCAGATGTGGGGGCAGAAGGGCCTCAATCTGACCGGTCAGTTAGGCGACGTGATGAAGGAGAGCGCCCAGGCCGCCCTCTCCTGGGTCAGGGCCCATGCGCGCCAGATCGGCATCGAGGACTCCTTCTTCGAGCGCGTCGACCTCCACCTCCACGTGCCCGAGGGGGCGATCCCCAAGGACGGCCCCTCGGCCGGAATCACGCTGGCGACCGCCCTCACCTCCCTGCTCACCAGCCGTCCGGTGCGACCCCGGGTGGCCATGACCGGCGAGATGACGCTCTCCGGCCGGGTGCTTCCCGTCGGTGGCATCAAGGAGAAGGTGCTGGCCGCCCATCGCCTCGGCGTCAAAGAGGTGATCCTCCCCAAGCGCAACGAGAAGGCAGTCAAGGAGGACATCCCGGAGAACGTCCGCAACGATCTGAAGCTCCACCTGGTGTCAACCATCGAGGAGGTTCTGGAGTTGGCCTTGAACCCCGCCGAGCCTTTCGAGGCCACCCGCGGTCGCAGCCGCTGGCACCTGCCGCTGTCGAACTGAGAACGCAAGCGATCAGCGGGCGGGAGCAATCAGCTATCAGCCGTCAGCTACGGCCGGGCAAGAGGCTGGAGAGGCGACCAGCGCGAATAGCATTCAACGGACGGCGCCTTGCCCTTCTCGATTGCACCGCGACCCGCTGTCGTTCGCACTCACTTCCCGACCCGTCGGTCGTTGCCGTAGCTGAAGGCCGAGTGCTGATCGGCGTCGTCCGCTGACTGCACATCCAGCGGTTTCGTTTGCCGTTGCTGATGGCTGATCGCTGACTGCTGAGTGCTCCCATCGAACGGCTTGGCCCAGAGGTCGATCAGGGTCAGCGCAGCCAGGAGGAGCGCCAGCGGGAGCGTGAGGCCGGTGAAGAGGGAGTCCACCCTCCCGCTCCTGCGGGCGCCCGCGTGGAGGGCCAGCAGGCCCACCAGGACCCCCAGCCAAACTGTCGCGGTCCGCGTCTCCGCGGGATCGGAAGAGACGAGCGAGGGCAAGTAGCGCCCGACTGGGGCCTCGCCGGACAGCGCCGCCCAAACCCGAGTGGGCCGATCCCCGCGGTTCACCAGGAGCAGCTCCCCCGGTCTCAGCGCCATGAAGACGGCAAGGGCCAGGCCCGCGGCAGCGAGCGGCACTCGCCAGCGGTGCAGACCGCGCCTTGGCGCCGTCATGCCGGCTGCAGCCGCCAGGGCCAAGAAGGGCACCAGCGGCACCAGGAAGCGGCCGGGCGGGCACTGTCCCCCCCACCACATCCTCCAGGTGAGGATGGGTGCCAGGAGGGCCAGGGCCAGAAGCAGGAGCGGCCAGTGCTTGACGCGGCAGAGGGCGGGAAGCCCGGCCAGGGCCAAGAGGAAGATGGGGGCGTGAGGCAGCAGTCCGAAGGAACGGTCCAGGAGCAAGCCGACCAGCGCCCGCGCCGGGGCGCGCAGCGTTAGGTCGGCGGGTAGCCCGCCGTAGATGGCGGTCGGCCAGGGCGTCCCGAAGACGGAACTGTAGTACACCAGGAAGCCACCCGCGGCCACGCCGCCGACGGCGAAGAACAGGGTCCGCGGTCTCCCTCGCAGCCGTACCAGCGCCACCAAGCCCAGGACCGCTGCCGCCGGGATCATCTTGAGGTGCAGCCAGGGCAAGGCCGAGGCCGAAAGGGCGGCGGCGACCGCCAGCGCCGGCCCCGGGGTTCCGAGGAGCAGCCGGAGGGCCAGGGTCAGCGCCAGCGTGGAAGGCACCTCGGTGTACACGTGGAAGGCGAAGAAGACAACGGGGGGACCTAGCGCAATGATCCACGCCGTGAGATCGGGGCCGGTACCCAGGAGCGACCGCCCCAAGAGGCGCACCTCCACGGCGAGCCAGGCGGCCAGCAAGCCGAGAACAAAGACGCAGCCCAGCCGGCCCCAGAGGGCGTAGAACGGAGCCAGCAGGACGGGCAACCCGGGGCTGTGCGCCGGGAAGGGTCGGCCGTCCTTCCTGGGGGCGCCCCAGTGGGGAGCGATGGGGCCGGGTGTGTACTCCCGGAAGTCCTGGCGGGCCAGGTTGTCCCGGAGATCGAGGTCCCCCTCGCGCCACAGGCTCTGCGCCATCAGCAAGTAGTGGGGTTCGTCCCCGGAAACGCGGAGCCCCGACGCGTAGTGCAGGCCGAGACTCAGGTTGAAGACAGCCGCCACCGCGAAGAGCGTGACGTTGCGGGGCGCCCAGGACCGGGACCGGACGCCACGCCCCAACGCCACCGCACCGCCCATAGCCACCAACACCCAGCCGAGCGGACCTCGGAAGACGGCCAGGCTGGAGAAGCCCCGGGCAGCGGTCCAGGCGAGCACCCAAACGACACTGGCCGCGAGAAGCGGCTCCAGGGTGGTGGCGGCCCGCCTGATGGATCCCACGGGGCCGCAATGGTACACCGAGTCGCCTCAGGTAGATCCTGAGGTTTGACTGCCCGAAGCCTATCGGGCATGATCCGAACCGATGCCGTGCCCAAGGTGTAGCGGTTCCAACACCCCCGACGCCCACCGCTGCATCCACTGCGGAGCCAGCCTGTCGGTGGCCCTTCTGGAAGTGGTGCGCGGCAACCTGCCGGAGAAGATCTACTTCCTGAAGCCCCGTTCCTACACGCTAGGCCGAGCCCGCCACAACGACCTGGCCCTCTCGGAGTCCTCGGTCTCCAAGTCGCACGCCCGCCTGGTCTACGAAGAGGGGACCTTCTTCGTCGAGGATCAGGGCAGCCTCCACGGCGTGTACGTGAACGGCGTCAGGATCAAGAAGATGGTTCTGAGCCAGGAGACCCAGGTCCAGCTGGGCAACGTGACGCTGCGGTTTTCGCTCTTGGGCATGGACGGCACCACCGACCAGATCGCCGAGTACCCCTGGATCGAGCAGCAGCAGCTGGTGCTCTCCATCGTCCAGGCTCTGAACTCGACCCTGGTGCTGAGCCAGGTTCTGGAGCAGGTGCTGGACGCGGTCATGCGCATCACCCGCGCCGAGCGCGGTTTTCTGCTCCTGAGCGACAGCTCTGCGGAGGCGAACAAGTACGAGAGCATGGCCGGCCTCCAGCTCCGGGTGGGCCGCCGGCGCGGCCAGACGCCGATTCCCCTCGGTGAGGCCACCGGCATCTCCAAGTCGGTGATTCGGCGGGCCATCGAGACCGGAGAGACGGTGGCCACCGGCAACGCGGTGGCGGATCCGGCTCTCAGGAACGCCGAGAGCGTGATCACCATGGACCTCAGGACCATCGTGTGCATCCCGCTCTTCTCACCGCGGGTCGACGCCGATGGCATAAGCTCTTCCCCACGGGTGCTGGGTGCCATCTATGTGGACAATCAGGAGACCTCAGCTCCCTTCAGCCCGGAGAGCCTGCGCACCGCCGAGGCGCTGGCCCGCCATGCCGCGCTGGCCATCGAGAACGCTCAGCTCTTCGAGCGCGAGCAGAAGACGATCGAGGAACTGCGGCAGGCCCAGAAGCAGCTCCTGCAGTCGGAGAAGCTCGCCACCATCGGCCAGATGGCCGCCGGCATCGCCCACGAGCTGAACACGCCGCTCACCTACATCATGGGCAACCTGGAGTTGCTCCAGGCCCAACAGATCCCCGAAGCCCAGCGGGAGATGCTGGACTCCATCGCCCGCGGCGCCGAACGCATCCGCGGCCTGGCCCAGCGCCTGCTCGCCTTCAGCCGGCCCGCCCGTGAGGAGCTGCTGCCCCTCTCGCCCAACGACGTGGTGGAGCGCAGCCTGGAGATGTGCCACTACCAGTTCATCCAGAGCGGCGTGCACTTGAAGAAGGAGCTGGCGCCCGACCTGCCCCGCGTCCTCGGCGTCTCCAACCAACTGGAGACCGCCATCATCAACCTGGTGGTCAACGCGATCCACGCCATGGGTCACGGGGGAACCCTCACCGTACGCTCGGCTCTCAAGGCGAACACGGTGGAGATTGCGATCGAAGACACCGGCCCCGGGATCCCCGAGTCGGTGCAGGCCAATCTGTTCGAGCCCTTCACCACCACCAAGCCGGAGGGCCAGGGGACCGGCCTCGGCCTGTCGACGGTCCTGATGGTGGCCGAGCGCCACAAGGGCAAGATCGACTTCACCAGCCGCCACGGGGCCGGCACCGTCTTCCGCCTCTCGGTCCCTGCCGCGCCCTAGCGCGGGCGCCGCGGTGCGGCCGAAAGAGGTCACCTCGTGGGCCGGTGGCCACACCCCGTAGGCCCCTCTTCTTCGAAAACCCGCGAATCGTAGCGGCGGGCGCTTGGCATGCTCCGTGCAAAACGCATGGGCATGTGGTCTTTGCGCGGCGCCCAACACCAACCCGGTCGCCGCTATTCCGCGGGGGGCTCCCGGACACGAAGCGCCCCGACTTCGGACCGGAAGGGCCGGATCCTGCGCATCCTGGCTCTCAGCTACGTGGTGAAGACGATCCTGGTGGCCCTGGTCTGGCTGGCGATTCCCGACTTGCCTCAGCGCACCGCGGCCAAGGTCCGCGAAGCCTGGAGCCTGGTGGCCAAGCGGTGAGCGTCAACACCCGCTTCGCGCTCGCGGTGCTCGCGCTGGGGCACGATCAACGCCGCCCGGAGCCCCCGGGCGCCCCGACCCCCACCGCGGTCCCGGTCCGAAAGCAGGACAACGCCACCTCCGCGATAGCCGATCTGGCCGCGGCTTGGCTCAAGAGGACCGTCCGGCGGCCGGGGAGGCGCTGAGCGGCCGCCCCTACTCGGCGACGACCAGCTTGCCACGCAAGGACTGGTTGCCGGGCTCCAGACAACAGTAGAAGGGGAAGCTCCCGGAACGGTCCAGGGCCAACTCCACGGTGGTCGTCTTCCCGGGGACAACCCGCTTCTCGACACGATAGGCATCGAGCGCGAAACAGTGCTCCTCGTCAGCGGTGCTGAGCACCAGCCGCAGGTTGTCGCCCTTGCGAGCGTTGACCGTGTGGGGCCGAAAGCCGGCACGGGAAACCACCAACTCGACGCCGTCAGACGAGGCAAGGACGCTGCCGCTCGCCCAGGCAAAGAGGAAGGCGGCGCCCTGGAGCCCAGCTCGCCGCCCCGCCCCCCGAACCATCAGTGTCGCCGGTCTCCGTGATCGCGGCCACCGCCGGCCCCGCGGGGGCCCCGCCGTCCCGACCCGTCTGAGGGACCGCGGCCACCACCTCGGCCCTGACCACCGCCATGGCCATGGCCACCGTGCCCGCCCTGGTCCTCGCCGCGATCGCCGGCCGCCACCGGGGTGCCGCCTTCGGCCTCCTCGATCAGGGCCTTGCGCGAGAGCCGGATCTTGCCCGAGGGATCGATGTTGACGACCTTGACCAGCACCTGATCGCCTTCCTTCACCTCGCTCCGCACATCCTGGACCCGATGGTGGGCCATCTCGGAGACGTGCAGCAGGCCATCGGTTCCCGGCAGGATCTCGACGAACGCGCCGAAGTCCACCACCCGCACCACCTTGCCCAGGTACGTCTTGTTCAGCTCGGCGGTGGCAGTCAGTTCCTCGATGATGGCGACCGCCTTGCGGGCCGCGCTCTCGTCCACCGAGGCGATGGACACCCGACCGTCGTCCTCCACGTCGATCTTGCAGCCGGTCCGCTCCACGATGGAGCGGATCATCTTGCCGCCTGGTCCAATGATGTCGCGGATCTTGTCCACCGGTACCCGCACGGTCAGGATGCGCGGCGCGTAGGCGCTGATGCTGGATCTGGGCTCGGCCAGGGCCTCGGCCATCCGGTCCAGGATCTCGAGCCGGCCGCGCCGGGCCTGCTCCAACGCCTCGGCCATGATCTCCGCCGTGATGCCCCCGATCTTGATGTCCATCTGCAGGGCGGTGATGCCCTGGCGGGTGCCCGCCACCTTGAAGTCCATGTCCCCGTAATGGTCCTCGACGCCGGCGATGTCGCTCAGAACCGCGTACTTGTCGCCTTCCTTGACTAGGCCCATGGCCACCCCGGCCACCGCGTTCTTCAGAGGCACCCCGGCATCCATCAGGGCCAGCGTGCCCCCGCAGATGGAGGCCATCGAGGATGATCCGTTAGACTCCAGGATGTCCGACACCACCCGCACCGTGTACGGGAAGTCCTCGTCGCCGGGCAGCATCTCCTTGAGCGAGCGCTCGGCCAGAGCCCCGTGCCCGATCTCGCGCCGGCCGGGACCCCGCAGGAACTTCACCTCTCCCACCGAGAAGGGCGGGAAGTTGTAGTGCAGCATGAAGCGCTTGTGGTACTCGGGGTCCTGGACGGTGTCGATGATCTGGGAGTCCTCGCTGGTGCCCAGGGTCACCGTCACCAGGGCTTGGGTCTCACCCCGGGTGAAGAGGGCCGATCCGTGAGTGCGCGGCAGCACGCCCACCTCACAGGTGATGGGCCGGATCTGGTCGAAGCTGCGCCCGTCGGGCCGGCGGCGGTTGTCCAGGATCTCCTGACGCATGATCTTCTCGCGCAGCGCCTCGTAGACGGCAGGCACGGCGGCCCGCTTCTCGGGTTCCGCCTCCGGGATCATGGCCACGAACTCGTCCTTCACCTGCTTCATGCGGGCGTAGGACTCGAGCTTGCCGGGGGTCTTCATGGCCTCCAGCAACCGGCCAGCCATCACCGACTCCGCCCAGCTCAGGAAGCCGGCGTCGTGCTGCTTGCGGGCCACCTGGCGCTTGGGCCTGCCCACCTGGGCGCGGAGGTCCTTCTGCAGGGCCACGATCTTCTTGATCACGGCGTGCCCCTCGCTCAGGGCCCGCACCATCTCCGCCTCCGAGATCTCGCTGGCCCCCGACTCCACCATCACGATGGCGTCCTCGGTGCCGGCGACCAGGAGGTTGAGCTTGCTCTTGGTGCGCAGGTCGCTGGAGGCTGGGTTCACGTGGATCTCGCCGTCCCAGTAGCCGACCCGCACCGCCCCCACCGGGCTCTCGAAGGGGATGTCCGAGATGAAGAGCGCGGTCGAGGCGCCGATGATGGAGATGGTGTCGGAGTCGTTCTCCATGTCGGCGGACAGCAGCAGGCCGACCACCTGGGTCTCGCAGGCGTAGCCTTCGGGGAAGAGGGGCCTGAGCGGCCGGTCGATCATCCGCGAAGTGAGGATCTCCTTCTCGTTAGGCCGACCCTCCCGCTTGAAGAAGCCGCCGGGGATCTTGCCGGCGGCGTAGGTGTTCTCGCGGTAGTCGACCGTCAAGGGAAGGAAGTCGATCCCGGGTCTGGGGTCCTTCTGGGCGCAGGCTGTGGCCAGGACCACGGTGTCGCCCAGCCGGACCACCACCGCGCCATCGGCTTGCTTGGCCATGCGTCCGGTCTCGATGGACAGGGCGCCACGGCCGAGGGGCATCTCGACTCGTCGCATCGTCATTTCAGTTCTCCGCTCCGCTCGGGCCCGGTCTTGGGCTCCACTTGGGAAGGGCACCGGGGACGCGTTTTCCGAAGGCGGCGGCGTTCGCAGCAGGGGAATGAGGACAGAGGAATGCTGGATGCGAACGCCGACGCGGTCCGGGTTACACGCCGATCGAATGCCAATCGGGTTCCGCCGTTAGACCTCGGGGACTTGGCCCTTGGTCGCTTAGCCGGAAGAGACGCTTGGGTTCGGGGGTCTTCTTGAATCCGACCTGGCGGTGTCGCCGGCCGCCTCTACTTCCGGATCCCAAGCTTCTCGATCAGGACGAAGTAGCGCTTGGCATCCTTGTCCTTCAGGTAGTCGAGAAGCCGCCGCCGCTGCCCGACCAGCTTCATGAGCCCCCGCCGCGAGTGGTGGTCCTTGGCGTGGGTCTTGAAGTGCTCGGTCAGATAGCCGATCCGCTCGCTCAAGATCGCCACCTGCACCTCTGGGGAACCGGTGTCGGTCTCGTGGGTGCGGTTACCTTCGATGATGTTCGTCTTTCTCACTTTGGTGAGCGTCACCCGATGTCCTCCCTCAAACGTTCTCTCTCTTTCAATCAAGCCGGCATCGTAGCACGACGCCTGTTCCCGTGTAAACCCCTGGAAAGCCTCGGCTTCCGGGTGCGACTTGACACCCATGAGCAGCCCCTGTAGCATCCCGCCTCTCTAATTCTTTCTCTATCATTGTGTTACGGCATATGCCCGGGTTCCTGGCCTTCGCCCTCCTGGTGTTCGTGGGTCCGGGACTTGGCCTCCAGCGCTGGCTCAGGGTGCCGGCCGACCCGGCCCTGGCGCTTCCGCTCGGGTGGGCCCTCGCCGCAGCCAGCTACTGGCTGAGCCTGGCCGCCGGCCAGCCCTGGCTCTTCCCTCTTGCTACAGCGGTGGGACTGCTCGGTCTGCTGCGGCGTGGTCCCCTCCTCGCCTCCGGCGGTCCCTCGCTGCGCGGAGCCATCCCTCCGTTCCTGGGAGTGGTCGCCCTTCTCGCCGTCACCCAGTACCCGTGGAACCGGCCGGCTCCTGATGGCGGGTTCCTCCTCGATCCCTTCGTGGCCTCGGATACGGCGTTTCACGTGGGCTTGACGCGGGAGCTGACGCTGGGGCCCAATCCCCAGGTGCCCGGCGTCTCCGGTTTTCCGCTTGGCTACCACCTGGGCGTCGACCTGCTTCGGGCCGCCGGGTTGCGCTGGGCCGGTGTCGACCCCTTCGACTCCATCGCCCGACTCGACGTCACTCTCTTCGCTCTTGGCCTGATCCTGGTCCTGCGACGCGTCACCCACGCCCTGGGAGGTTCGCCTTTGGCGGTGGCGGCCATTCCCTGGACGTTGCTCGCTACGGACTTCTCTTTCGTATTCGCCAGCAACCCCCAGGCCCACTGGTGGTCGGACCTCCTGCGCGGGAACCTCCTCATCTCGTTGGCGTTGGCCAACCCCATCGTGCCGGCGCTCGCCCTGGCCCTGGGCTCGGTGGTCGCTCTCACCCGCCACCAAGCCGGCGAAGGCCGTGGCTGGCTGGTCCTGGCGGCGGCCCTGGGAGCGGCGGTCCCATTCTTCAAGGTGTTCCTGGGTGCCCACCTCCTGCTCGGGCTCGGGGTCTCGGCACTTCTCGACCGGCGCTCCCGCTGGAGCACCGCGCTGGCGGGACTGCCCTGCCTGGCGGGGACCGGAGCCCTCGCCCTGGGCCAGGGCGCGCAGACGGTCGCTGTGGCCCTGATCCCCTTCGATCTGGTGCGCGTCACCAGAGAGACCCTGGCCCTTCCTCCGCTCTCCGGCTTGCCCTTTGTCGGCTGGACGGTCTTGTGGCTCCCCCCCCCCC
>DATECU010000018.1:0-2875 GCA_035286745.1 Vicinamibacteria bacterium
CACCAGGATCTCCTCCGAGCACTCGATCGTCACTTGCGCCATGGCTGGGCCTCCTCGGCAATTGTCCCACAAGGCGAGTCTAACGAGATGCCCGCTGCGATGGCGGCGGGCTTGCCGAGTCCAGGAGCGCCAGCTCCCGATCGCGGGTGGCCTCGAAGGCGGCGCGGGCCGAGGCCGGGATGGGGTCGGCGGGCGGTGGCTGGATGGTCAGCGGGTTCACGAAGCTGCCGTTCTTGATGGTGCGGTAGTCGAGGTGGGGGCCGGTGGCCAGGCCGGTGGAGCCGACGGTGCCGATGACCGTCCCCTGATCGACCCGCTGCCCGGCGGTGACCGCGATGCGGGCGAGATGGCCGTAGAGCGTCTCCATGCCTCGGCCGTGGCGGATCCGCACCATCCTGCCGAAGCCGCCTGACCAGCCGGCCTCGGTCACGCGGCCGTCGGCGGCAGCCCGCACCGGCGTGCCCTCCGGGGCCGCGTAGTCGACGCCCAGATGCGCCCGCCGCAGGTTCAGCACCGGATGCAGTCGGCTGCGGCTGAAGCGGGAGCTGATGCGGCTGAACTTGAGGGGGGAGCGCAGGAACTCCTTGCGCATGGGAAGACCCTGGGGGTTGAAGTAGGCGTGGCCGCGCTCGGTCTCGAAGCGAACGGCCCGGAGCAACCGCTCGCCGCGCACCAGCTCGGCGGAGCGGATGGAGCCGTAGCGGGCGAACTGGCCGTCGAGGGTGAGCTTCTCGACCGCCACCCGGAAGGAGTCGCCCTTTTGCAGCTCGGTGTTGAAGTCCACGTCCCATTCGAAGATAGCGGCCAGGTCCACCGCCAGTTGGTCTTCCTCGCCGGCGTCCTCGACGGCGCCGAAGAGGCTGGAGCTGATCTCGCCGCGCACCGTCTCCACCCGCGTCTCATAGCTCCGGGTCACCACCTCGGCCCGGAGTGCGTCGCCCTGGCGCCGGATGTGCAGAGTGCGCAGCTCGTCGATGCCGTAGGAGAACGCCATCAGCATGCCGTTGGAGGTGAGGCTGAGGCTGAAGGGCCGACCCACCGAGAGCCGGGCCAGGTCGTAGAGGGGCTTGGCGGTTTCCACCAGGCTTTGGACGCCGGCGGGAGAGATGGCCTCTCCCAGCAGGCCGCCCAGGGTGGCGTTGCGTCCGATGGTGCCGGAGAGCACGCGAGCGGGAGCAACCGGCACCGGCTTCGGGGGGGGCGGCACCTGGTCCAGGACGCTCGGGACCTGGGTGGGCAGCAGCAGGATGGCAACGGCTCCGGCCACACGCAGGAGTCTCATCCAGCCCTCTCCTTAGCAGCGCCCAAAGCGAAGAGGGTCGCCGCTACGAATGGTACAGAAGACCGCCGGCTGCCCGGCGACGATGACCGCATCTTCTCCGCCAAGGGCAGGGAAGTCAAGAGGTTAGGGGGCTGGGGGGCTGGGGGGGCTGGGCCAGGGGAGAACATCGAGAACCCAGCCGGTCGGCTGTGAGCCATGGCATCGAGATCACGGCGCCCCCACTGATCTCCCTCGCGATCATCAACAAGCTCCTGCGGGAGCTGGGGCAGAGGCCCCTGAAGCGCGCCGAGATCTCACCTCTTCGCGCCGCCTGACCGTTGCCGACTCCAGCTCGCAGCTTCCGTAGCTGATCGCTGAGTGCTGAGTGCTGATCGCTCCCGTCAGTCCAGATGACCCGCCTCCGAGTCCCCCATCTCCACGCCGCCGGTGGGGAAGTAGTCCTTCCACCGCTCGGTGACGCGGGCGGCCGTCTCGGGGTCGCAGGACAGCTCCTTGGGAAAGCCGGGCTTGAGGCGGGCGTCGATCAAAGCGGGTGAAGGTGGTCCACAGCCGTTGCTCTGCCTGGCTACGCGAGGTGCGAACTCGCGGGCAGCTTCCTCGCGCCTTGCGGGGCGCCCGTTGGGGATCGAAGGGAGTCTGTATCGAGCAGTGACCTACCTGGATGTCAGGCGACCACGCGCAAGTCGACCTTGTGGCCCGCCCGAGCGGCAAGGGTGATCAGCATCTCAAGGCTGAACTTCTCCCACTTGCCGCGCACCAGGTCCGAGACCCGCGACTGGCCGATCCCCAGGCGTTGCGCTACCGCTGCCTGGGTGAGCTTGCTGTCGCGGATGAACTCTCGGAGATCGCTCATCAGGGTCGCCCGCATCTTGAGGACCGCTGCCTCCTCTGGAGGAAAGCCGAGCTCAAGGAAGACACTCCCGCGGACCTTCACCGTCTTCTTCATCGCAGCAACCTGTAGCGCTCCCGCGCCAAGACCAGATCCTCCCTCCGAGTCTTGCGGCTCTTCTTCTCGAAGCAGTGCAGCACGTAGACGGCATCGACGAAGCGAGCGACGTAGATCACGCGCCACTCGCCGAGAACGTGGATGCGAATCTCCCTCACGCCCACTCCCACCGTTGCGAGCGGCCTCCAGTCGGTCGGATCGAGACCCCGCTGCACGGCGTCGAGCTGAAAGCCCGCCTCGCGCCTGGCTTCGGCGGGGAAGCGCCGAAGGTCCGCGAGGCTGGCACCCACGAAATGCAGGTCCTTCACCCAGGGCATTATCTAAGAACTTCGATAACGAGGCAAGGGCTCGGCCCCTCCCGTCAGTCCAGATGACCCGCCTCCGAGTCCCCCATCTCCACGCCGCCGGCGGGGAAGCAGTCCTTCCACCGCTCGGTGACGCGGGCGGCGGTCTCGGGGTCGCAGGACAGCTCCTTGGGAAAGCCGGGCTTGAGGCGGGCGTCGATCAGCAGGGGCGGCCGGAAGCAGACGTGGTTCCTCTCGATCCGCTGGGAGGCGGCGTGGATGTCGGCGGCGGGCTCGAAGCGGGTGAAGGTGGTCCACAGGAAGTTGATGGGACTGCGGGCCGCGCGAGCCGGCTCGTCGGTC
>DATECU010000019.1:0-4198 GCA_035286745.1 Vicinamibacteria bacterium
AGGGTCGCCGAGTTCTTCGGCGACTGATCGGGCGCCGCGCCGCCTCCCTCCCGCGCTAGAATAGGCGCCAGCAGCCAGGCAGCGGAGGCAATATGGACGACAAGACGACCCTGATCGACGCTCAGGCCGACGTGGACGGCATCATCAAGGGCAAGGATGTGCACATCCTGGGCCGGTTCAAGGGCGAGATCACGCTTGCTGGTCGGCTGGTCCTGGGCGATGGGGCACGGGTCGATGCCAAGGTCAGCGCCGATGCCGCCGACATCTCCGGCGAGTTCAAGGGTGAGATCAAGGTGCGGAGCCTGTTGCTCCACGAGCGGGCCCGGGTTGAGGGCAGCCTGGACGCGGAGACGCTGGCCATCAAGGAAGGGGCCTACGTCAACGGCTCCGTGAACGCTCGCGGCCGCAACAACGCCAAGCCGGCGGCGCCCGCGGCTCCGGCAGCGCCAACGACCCCAGCGGCGCCCGTCAAGCCCGGCCCGGGAGCCGTCACCGGTTGATCCTCGCCGAGATCGCCGAACGCCTGGGCTGCGCCCTCCGGGGCGACGGGTCGGTCGAGGTGTCGCGGGTGGCCGGCATCGACGAGGCTGGGCCGGGGGACCTCACCTTCGTCGCCAATCCCCGTTATGTGCCTCGGTTGGCGGACACGCGGGCTTCGGCGGTCATCGTCTCGCCCGAAGTCGAGACCGCCCTGCCCAGCCTGCTGACCGCCCAGCCCTACCTGGTCTTCGCTCGAGCCGTCTCGCTCTTCAACCCCGAGACCCGCCCCGCACCCGGAGTCCACCCCACCGCCGTCGTCGACCCCGGCGCGTTCCTGGGCGAGGGGGTGTACGTCGGCCCGCTGGCCGTGGTGGGCGCCCGCGTCCGCATCGGGGCCCGTTCGGTGATCCATGCCCAGGTCGTGCTCTACCCCGAGGTGGTGGTGGGCGACGACTGCCTGCTGCACTCGGGCGTGCAGGTTCGCGAGGGCTGTCGCCTGGGGAACCGGGTGGTGATCCAGAACGGAGCCGTCATCGGAGCCGACGGCTTCGGCTTCGCCCGGGACGCCGAGGGCCGCTACCAGAAGATCCCCCAGGTCGGCATCGTGGTGCTCGAAGACGACGTGGAGATCGGGGCTCTTACCGCGGTGGACCGGGCGGCTTTGGCCGAGACCCGGATCGGGCGCGGGACCAAGATCGACAACCTGGTGCAGGTGGGCCACTCGGTCACCATCGGCGAGCACTCGGTGCTGGCGGCCCAGGTGGGGATCGCCGGCAGCGCCAAGGTGGGCCGGCGGGTGACCCTGGCCGGCCAGGTGGGGGTGGCCGGACACCTCACGCTAGGTGACGGGGTGATCGCCACCGCCCAGAGCGGCATCCCCGGCTCGGTGGCCCCGGGGAACATGGTCTCCGGTTCTCCGGCCAGCGACAACCGAAGCTGGCTCAAGGTCAGCGCGGCCAGCCACCGCCTGCCCGAGCTCTTGAAGCGGGTGCGAGCCATCGAGCGCCAGTTGGAGAAGCTGCTGGCCGGAGGCTCAACCCCGTGAGGCACCGCTGGGCCAGCGCCCTGGGGCGGGGGCTGGCCGGCATCGGGATGCTGGCGATCACGGCGCGCTCCGGTCCCCTGAGGGGCGCGCTGGTGAGCCTGGAGCCAGCCCTCCCGGCGCTGCTGCTCACGCTCGCCATCCTGGGCGCGCTGCTCGGCTTCCGCCGCCGCCGCGAGGCACCCTCGCGTTATACAGAACGGTTCCTGGCAGGGCTGCTGCTCCGCTGGGGCTGGGTCGCTTGCATCCTGCTCTTCCTGGCCCCTCTGTGGAGCCACTGGGACAACCAACCGCCGGGCCGCCTGGCTGCCTTCTCCGCCCTGCTGGGACGCCTCCCCTGGAGCGACGCCCACGGCCACTTCGAGGGGGCCGGGCGGTTGTTGGCGCTGGGCGAGTTGAACGGGTTCAGTGAGCGCAGGCCGCTCAGCGCCACCCTGCTGAGCGTCCTGTTGGCGATGGGCGAGGGCCGGCTGGCCGCCGGTCTGACGCTCCGGGCCGTCCTGCTGGGCTGGAGCGCCTGGCTGGCGGCTCGGGCCATTGGCTTGCGCTACGGTCTGTGGTCGGCGCTGGCCTTCCTGGGGATCATCCTGGCCTTGCTGAGGTCCTTCGTTCCCGCGGTCCTCACCGAGCCCCTGGCGGTGGTCTTCGGCTGCCTGGCCTTGACCATCCTGCTCTCGGGCCGGGCGCGAAGCAGCCTGGGGCTGGTGGCCATCGGCCTGCTCGCCGTCGACGCCGCCCTGCGAGCCCGCCCCGGCGCTCAGTTCTTGCTGGCCGGCCTCGTCGTCTGGGGTGTGCTCGTCCTGCGCCGCCGTTTGGTGACGATCGCCACCCTGGTGCTGGTGATCCTGCTGGGCGGCCTGCACACTCACCTGATCAACCGCTTCTACGGATCGGGCGAAGCCTCGGCGACCTCCTACTTCGCCTACACCCTCTTCGGCCTGACGCGAAACGCCAACTACAAGCGGGCCGAGACCGATTTCGGGCGCGAGCTGGCCGCCCTACCTAACGAGGACGCGCGGGCCAGGTTCCTGTACGCCCGCTCCTGGGAGCGCCTGCGCCAGGACCCCAGGGACTTCCTGCGCGCGCTGGCCGGCAACGAGTGGGAGTTCCTGACCCGGCTCGGTCTCAACCTGTCGCTCGGGGTCAGTCCCCGCCCCCACCTGCAACCCCCGGAGGCCGGGCTGCCTCGCGAGCCCGAGCTGTGGCGGGACGCGCCCTGGGGCGGGGTGCTCTTGGGGTTGGGGCTGCTCGGCTTCGCCCGACACCTGAGGCGCGCCAGCCACCGGGAACGGCTGTTCTGGCTCACCAGCCTCTTCGGCGTGGCCGCATCCGCGCCCTTCGTGTTCGGGGACACCGGGGTGCGGGCGCTGGCGGCCGCCTTTCCGCTTCTGGCTCTCGCGTTTGGTGCGGGCCTCTCCGCCCGGGTGGGGCGCCGCCCGCTGCTGGCGCCCGTCCTCAAGGTGGAGAACCAGGGCGTGCTGACGGCGGCCGCGCTGACCGCCGCCCTGCTCGCGGTCTGCCTGGGCGGCCCGGCGGTGGTCCACGCCATGGCGCCACGCCCGGCGATCGAGCAGGTGGCCCGGGCCCGAGCGGAGGGGGCGGTTGTCGTCCTCCCCACCTCCTGCGCGGCGGTGGCGGTGACCGGCCGCGGGCGCGCTCTCGACCTGGCGGTGCCGACGCTCAACCGCGCTCAGCTTCGCCGGCTGCTGGGGCTCGGGTACTTCGAGGACCCGGCCGACTTGTCATCGCTGCCGACACCGGTGGTGCTGGCGTCGTGCCTCGACCACGCTTCCGGGGTCCAGCGGCTGATCGCAGCGCCCCCGCGGCTGCTGCGGGAGCGGGGCTTCGTCCGGCTCGATCTGAGCCCCCTGGCCGAGGGCAGCCGGTTTGCGCAGGCCCTGGCCCTCACGCCACTCCCGTGAGCCCCCCCGACAGGCGCGATTGCGCTCAGTTTGACGAGGGCGTCAGCGGTGGCGGGTAGTAGCCGGCTCGGTGACGGACCTTGAGCCCCTTGCCTCTCACCTCGACCTTGAGCTTGCGGAACTTGCCGCCGTCCTCCGGACGGTCCGAGGCGTAGCCCAGCACGTACTGAGCCTTGAGCTCGTCCAGGATCTTCTCGTAGATGACAGGGAGCTCCTTGGACGTGGAGGGTTTGAAGACCTGGCCGCCGGTCATCTCCGCCAACTGGCTCAGGAAAGCCTGCGGCTTGATCCCTCGCGAGCTCCCGGCGGTGAATCCTCCGCTGAACGCGATGGGGTAGACGGTCACCGCGCTGCTGCGCACCAGCCCGAGCACCTCGGTCATCGTCAGGCGGCTGTCCGAGTCCTCGCCGTCGGTGAACAGCACCAGCACCTTGCGCCCGGGACTGTCCTGGACCCGCGCCAGGTAGGTGGCGATGGCGTCGTAGAGGGCCGTGTACCCGCCCCCCTTGGCGTCCAGGATCCGCTCGGTCAGGCCCTGCTGGCTCTCGCTGTCGTAGCGGGAGATGTGGATGTCGCCCGCAAAGAAGATGGTGTAAAGCTCCCGAGCCCGCGGAATGGCGTCCAGGAAGCGAACCGCCGCCTCCTGGGAGAGGCGAAGCTCCTTGAGCATGCTCTCGGAGGTGTCGAACAGCAGGCCCAGATCGAGGCTCAGGGTTTCGTCCTGACCCGGCTCGAAGGCGCGGGCGAAGAGCAG
>DATECU010000020.1:0-8845 GCA_035286745.1 Vicinamibacteria bacterium
CCACCGCCGCCGCCTCCAGCAGGTCGAGCTGGACGCTGCCCGGCACCGCCATGGCGGTGGCTCGCTCTCGAGTCTCGGTCACCACGATGAGGCCCAGGGGGCTCTCCTCGCGCACCACCTCGCCGGTGTCGGTCACCCAGGAGGTCGAGGTGATGCCGGCGAAGCGCATGATCACCTTGAAGGCGGGCACCGGGCGGCCGGCGGCGCTCACCACCTCCCGCGCCTGCACTTCGAGCGACATCGGCGCGTTGCGCAAGGTGGCCGGATCGAAGACCTGGACCTGGTGGCGGCGCCCGGGGCTGAGGCCCTGGGCCGCCAACTGGCGCGAGAGGTTCAGGGAGAGCGCGGGCACTTCGGACAAGTCCCGATCTTCGGTTCGGGTGCCGGAGGCGCTGGTCACCGACAGGTGCAGTCGGAGGCCTTCGAGGCTTCCCTCGACCTGAAGGGGACCGGTGCCGGGATCCAGGGAGAAGGCGAAGCGGCGCAAGGTGAAGGCCTTGTCGACCACCACCCGGGTGCTGAGCTTGGCCGCCGAAGTGGCGCCCAGAAGAGCCATCTGGAGACGGCCATCCTCCCGCAGCTCGAAGCCCTCGGGCAGGGGGACCGTCTCGGTGACCAGGAACCCGATCTTGTCGCCCCGGTAGTAGACCCCTTTCCAGCGGGCGGCTGAGCCATATCGCGAGAGGTCGGCCGCCAGGCTCACCGGGGTGGCTTGCCAGCAGGCCTTGTGGGCGAGGAAACCCATCTGCACCGCCCAGCCCAGAACCAGCAGGCGAGCCAGCGGGCGGGAGATGGCGCGAGGGACCGACCGGAGCAGCCTCACGTCAGAGCCCAGGGCGTCTCGGCACCATTGATCGATTATAGCGGCCGAGCGCCGTTGTAGACTGGGCGCGCCCATGGAATCCCGGGAGGCCGGCGTCGATATCGTGCTGGTGCGGCCCTCGCGGCCCGCCAACGTGGCGGCGGCCTGCCGGGCCATGAAGAACATGGGGCTGGGGTCGTTGCTCTTGGTCGGCGGCGTCGATCCGCAGGGCATGACGTTCGAGGAGCGCTCGCTGGCCTACGGGGCCTGGGACATCCTCGACGGCGCAAGGTCGATGCCGCGGTTGGCCCAGGCGGTGGAGGGCTCGGTGCTGGTGGTGGGCACCTCCGGCCTGCCCGCGCCTGACGCATGGACTCCCCGTCGCCTGGCCGAGGAGGTGCGGGAGCGGGCGGCTGTGGGGCGAACCGCCGTGGTCTTCGGCCCGGAGTCGAGCGGCCTGCGCAGCGATGAGCTCGATCTGTGCCACGCCCGGGTCCACATCCCCGCCGACGCCGCCCACACCTCGCTCAACCTGGCCCAGGCGGTCTTGCTGGTGGCCTACGAGATCCGATTGGCGGTGCGGCCGCAGGTGGCACCGCTCCCGGGCCGGGTGGCCACCGCCGGGGAGATCGAGGCTGTCTTGGAGGCGCTCAAGAAGGGACTGCTGGCCATCGGATACCTGAACCCGGCCAACCCGGAGGCGATCCTGGCCGAGCTGCGGCGCCTGCTGGCTCGCTCTCGGCCGACACCTCGAGAGACGAGCCTGCTCAGAGGCATGGCCCGCCAGATCGCCTGGGCCGGCGAGAGGATTGGCGAGCGTCACGGGTTGGGCGGATAATCCGCAGCAGGGGGTGGTCCGTGAGCGAGCTCAAAGTTCCGACGGTCGCCCTGACCGCTGAGGTCGCCTGCGTGGACGGCCGCGACTATCGAGGACGCATCTTCGTGCCGGCTGGAGCCTCGCACCACGGCGGAGCCATGCGGCCGGGCGAGTGGCTGAACGAGCCCTTGCCGTTCTTTCCCTTCCTCCCCGACGACAGCGACGTCCCGGTGCTGCTCAACAAGCACCAGGTGCTGGTGGTGAGCGTGTCGACCGCGGTGGACGCCCTGCCGCCCTACGAGGAGGCGGGCGGCGAGCTGCGTCGAGTGGTGGTCGAGTGCGGTCCCCGGGTGATCGAGGGCAGCCTGCTCATCCAGCTCCCCGAAAACCACCGGCGGGTTCTCGACTACGTGAACCAGTTCGAGTTGTTCCTGACCCTGCGCGACGGCGACCGGCATCACTTCGTCCAGAAGCACCATGTCACGAGAGTCATCGAGGTGAGAGAGAGCTGATGTCCATCGAGCGGCTGCTGCAGGCGACGGTGCGCAACGGGGGGCGGGAGCTACGCCTGTTCCCGGGTCGCCGCATCGTGATCGTGACCTCCGCCGGCGAGCGTGAGGTCCAGGGGGCGGTCCAGTCGGCAGCCAGCATCCACAACCTGCTGGCTCCGGTCCTGACCTCCGAGGCCCGGGATGCGTTGGGTGCGGGACGGGGAGAGTGGCAGATCGAGGTTGCGGAGGTAGGGCCGGTGGCGGCCTGGGCCGAGTCCGGACCGGGCGGGGTGAGCGCCGGCTTTGAGATCGGGGGAGGTAGAGCGCCTTCGGAGGTGCCGGTTCCGGTGGCGCAGCCGGTGCCCGCTCCAAGACCCAGTGGACCCACCGCCGAGATCGAGGAGCTGCTCAGCCTGCTCTTCGGCATGAACGCCTCCGATCTTCACCTGGCGGTGGGTTCGCCCGCCCTGGTTCGCCACGATGGCGAGATCAAGCCGCTGCCGGGCCGTCCGGTGCTGACCGCCGCCGACACCGAACGCATCCTGCTGCCGATGGCGCCCAAGCGGAATCGCGAGGAGTTCGAACGGCGCCACGACACCGACTTCGCTTACGAGATCGCGGGGCTGGCCCGCTTTCGCTGCAACTTCTTCATGGACAGGAAGGGCATGGGCGGCGTCTTCCGGGTGATCCCCGCCAAGATCCTCACCGCGGAGGAGATGGGCCTGTCGCGGGAGATCCTGCAACTCTGCGATCTTCCCAAAGGCCTGGTGCTGGTGACCGGGCCCACCGGCTCCGGCAAGTCGACCACCCTGTGCGCGCTCATCGACTACATCAACCGGCGGCGTACCGACCACATCATCACCATCGAGGATCCCATCGAGTTCGTCCACGAGAACAAGAAGTGCCTGATCAACCAGCGCCAGGTGGGTGAGCATACCGACTCCTTCAAGGGCGCGCTGCGGGCGGCGCTTCGGGAGGACCCCGACATCGTCCTGGTCGGCGAGATGAGGGACCTGGAGACCATCGCCATAGCCATCGAAACCGCGGAGACCGGCCACCTGGTGTTCGGGACCCTGCACACCTCCTCGGCGCCGTCGACGGTGGATCGCATCATCGACCAGTTCCCGGCCGACCGGCAAGGGCAGATCCGGGTGATGCTGGCCGAGAGCCTCAAGGCCGTCATCTCGCAGACCCTCTGCAAGAAGATCGGTGGCGGCCGAATCCCGGTCATGGAGGTGCTGATCGGAACGCCCCCGGTGTCGAACCTGATTCGAGAGGCCAAGATCTTCCAGATCCCCTCCATCATGCAGACCAGCCGCAAGTACGGCATGTGCCTACTGAACGAGAGCTTCACCGAGCTGGTGCGCAAGCGGGTTGTCGATCCCCAGGAGGCGTATGCCAAGGCCCTTGACAAGTCGGGGCTTCTCAACCAGTTCCGCAAGAACGGGATCGACACCTCCTGGGCTCCGGCCGAGACCTGAGGTCGGTTGAGCACAGAGGTCCTCGTCGTCGACCCGGAAGATCCCCAGGTCCCGGTCCTCGATCGGGCGCTGGCGCTGCTCGCCGCCGGCGGGCTGCTGGTCTATCCCACCGACACCCTGTATGCGCTAGGCGGGATGGCGCTCGGCCCCGGAGTGGCGCTCCGGGTGCGGGAGATGAAGGGGCGGCCTTCCGGCAAGCCGTTGCCGGTGATTGTGGGCTCGCTGGACCAGGCCCTGAGCTTGGCCGCGGCCTGGCCCGACGCGGCCCAAAGGCTCGCCGAGCGGTTCTGGCCGGGCCCGCTGTCGCTGGTGGTTCCGGCTCGAGCCGGCCTCCCCGAGGCACTCCTGGCTCAGGGTCGGTCGCTGGCCATCCGGGTGCCCGCTTGCCTGTTGGCGAGGCGTTTGGCACAGGGCGTGGGGCCGCTGATTTCGACCTCAGCCAATCGCTCGGGGGACCCGGCGCCGGCAAGCTGTGGCGCAGCCCTGAGGTCCCTGGGGGCCGGGGTAGAGCTGGCCCTGGACGGCGGGCCCGGCCGAAACCTGGCCTCGACGCTGATCGACCTCACCGAGCTTGAGCCGCGTCTACTCCGGCCGGGGGCTCTGTCCTGGGAGGACGTCCTCGCCACCTTGAGCTAGAATGGACTGGCGTGGCGGAAGTCGACGAGACCATCAAGAAGCCAAACTGCTACCGGAGAGGCGCCGCCGAACACGCCCTGCTCATCGGCGTTGCCACCGGTCCCACCAGTAGAAGCCGCACCGAAGCCTCGCTGGAAGAGCTGGGTCTTCTGGCCCGGAGCGCCGGTGCCTCCGTGGTGGGCACGATCCTCCAAGAGCGACCCCGCAAGGACCCGGCGACCCTGATCGGCCGCGGCAAGGTCGAAGAGCTGTCGGTGCGCGCTCAGGAGGCCGGCGCCGATGTGGTCATCTTCGACCACGATTTGTCGCCGGCCCAGCAACGCAACCTTGAGGAACGTCTCTCGACCAAGACCCTCGACCGGACCCAACTCATCCTCGACATCTTCGCCAAACGCGCCAGGACCCGCGAGGGCCGGCTGCAAGTCGAGCTGGCGCAGCTCGAGTACCTGCTGCCGCGTCTCGCCGGCAAGGGGGTGCTGCTCTCGCGCCTGGGTGGCGGAATCGGGACCCGCGGACCGGGGGAGACCAAGTTGGAGACCGACCGGCGCCGGATCCGGCAGCGGATCCAGGCGGTGCGCCGGGATATCGAGCGGGTGCGCCGGCATCGAGGAACCCGGCGGGCGGCCCGGCAGCGGAGCGAGCAAGCTGTGGTCGCCCTGGTCGGCTACACCAACGCCGGGAAGTCGACGCTGTTCAGCGCCCTCACCCGGGCCGAAGCCGGAATCTCGGACCAGCTCTTCATGACCCTGGACCCGCTGGTTCGCCGGGCCCGCCTGGGGCCCGGCCTCGACGTGCTGCTGGTCGACACCGTGGGCTTCATCCAGAAGCTGCCGCACGGGCTGGTGGCGGCGTTCCGAGCCACCCTGGAAGAGGTGGTGCAGGCCGACCTCCTGCTGCACGTCCAGGACGCGTCGGCTCCCGACCTCGACGAAAGGGAAGCCTCGGTGAACACGGTGCTCGAAGAGATCGGGGCCGCCGAGAAGCCTCCGCGGGTTGTGGTCTTGAACAAGAGTGATCGGCTCGATGCGGAGCAGGCCCTGCGGGCGCAACAGGGGCGCCCCGAGGGCGTGTTGGTTTCGGCGCATACCGGTCACGGGCTGGAGGACTTGAGGCAGCTGCTGATTCGTCGACTCTGGTTGGGCCGAAAGCCGGTCCGACTGCGCTTCAGCAGCGCCGATGCCCGCGGCATCGCCGGCGTCTACAGCGCCGGCAAGGTGGTGGTTCACGAGGTGCACGGGGACGAGGTCCGGATCGAGGCCGAACTCCCCGAGCGCCTTCTGGAGCGCTACCGGGAGCATCTAACTTGAAACGTCGGTGGTTCTCTCCCCTGGCGGCGGCCGCCTCGCTGCTGGCCGGGGCCTGCGCGGCGCGGGGGCCTCTTCCCACCTCGCCCGAGGGCTTCTGGTACCCGGCCCCGCCGGCCTCGGAGGCGCGTCAGGCGGAGGCCATCGAGGATGCGTGGAAGGCCCTGCTCGGGGGCGATACCCGAAAGGCGGAGCGCGCTTTCCGTGGGATCCTCCGAGATCGGCCGGGACATCTGGCGGCCCAGGCCGGCCTGGGTTATGCGGAGATGAAGGCGGGACGGCCGGCGGAGGCGGGCCGGGCTTTCGCCGCCGCGCTGGACCGCGAACCGGAGTATCTGCCGGCGCTGGTGGGAGCAGCCACGGCAGCCCAACGCCAGGGGCGGCCGGAGCCGGCCCTGGCCTTCTTGCGTAAGGCGCAAGCGCTGGCCCCGGATCACCCGGGGGTGCGCCGGCAGGTGGCGGAGGTGCGGCTACAGCTCACCGAGCGGCGGGTAGCGGCGGCCGCCGAGGCCGCCGCTGGCGGCGACACCGACCGCGCCATCGACACCTACCGTGCCGCATTGGATGACGCGCCGGAGGTGGCCGGAGTGCGCATGGCGCTCGCTGGCCTGCTGTGGGAGCGGGGGGACAAGACGGGGAGCGTGGCGGTCCTGGAGGCGGATCCCGGCGGCGACCGCGGTCTGCTTCTGAAGCTGGCGGAGAGCCTGGCCACCCTGGGGGAGCACGAGCGGGCCCTGGACGCCTACCGCAGGCTACTGGCTCGGGATGCCCGCGACGAGGAAGCCTACCGGCGCTCCGCCGAGGTGCGCCGGGAGATGGAGCTCTCGCAGATGCCGGAGGAGTACCGCAAGATCACCAAGGGGCCGACCCTGACTCGGGCCGACCTGGCGGCTCTGTTGGCGGTCAAGGTCACCGCGCTCTCTCGACTCCCAGCGGGGGAGCCGCGGGTCGCCGTCGACATCTCCGGGTCATGGGCCCGAACCCATATCCTCAAGGTCCTTTCTCTCGAGATCATGACCCCCTACCCCAACCACACCTTCCAGCCGGGCACCGTGGTTCGCCGGGGTGAGCTGGCGCGGGCCCTAACCCGCATTCTGGATCTGATGGGGTATTCGTCTGGCGCAGCGCCGGCCCTCGCCGACATGTCTCGCAGCCACCTGCACTACGCGGCGGCCAGCCGGGTGGTGGCGGCTGGCCTCATGGACCTGACGCCGACCGGCGCCTTCGAGGCCTGGCGACCGGTGAGCGGTCAAGAAGCGTCGGACGTGATCGAGGGCCTGGTTCGGCTGATCGGCCCGTAGACTGCGCCCAGGAAGCTCGTGCCCCGGTCTGTCTTTGCTGATACGATCCCCCCTGGGAGGGGCCCCCATGGATGAGAAGGAGATACTGCGCAGCGTCCCCATCTTCTCGGAGCTCAGCGACCAGGACATCGCCAGCCTGGCCCGTCTGGCCAATCGCCGGAAGTGCCAGAAGGACTCGGTGGTGTTCTTCGAGAACGAGGAGGGCGACTTCTTCTTCACTATCCTGGAGGGCAGGATCAAGGTCACCATCCTCGGCGACGACGGGCGGGAAGTGATTCTGTCCCTGTTGGGCCCCGGCGACTTCTTTGGCGAGATGGCCCTGCTCGACCAGGAGCCACGCTCCGCTACCGCCATCGCCGTCGAGGACACCGAGCTGCTCTCGTTGCACCGCACCGACTTCCAGAGCGTGCTGGCGGACAACCGGTCCATCACCACGGGGTTGATCAAGGTCCTGACCGGGCGCCTGCGGCGGGCTAACCACCAGATCTCCACTCTCGCCCTGCTGGACGTGTACGGCCGAGTGGCCCGCGTCATCGTGGACATGGCTCGGGAGGAGGGGCGGCGTTTGAAGGACGGGCGGATCGCGTTCCGCCGAGCCACCCATCAGGAGATTGCCAACCGGATCGGCACCACCCGGGAGACGGTGACCCGGATGCTTAAGGACCTGGAGCGGCAGGGGCTGATCCACGTCGAGAACAAGGAACTGGTGGTGCAGCCCGATTTCGAGCGGATGTTTGATTGAGGGCTGGACGGAAGCAGTCAGCGATCAGCGGTCAGCAGTCAGCAACGGAAGCGATCCGAGGCTGGGGAGCGGCCGCGCCGAACTGGAGTCGGCTTGTTGGCCGAAGCGGTCAGCGATCAGCGGTCAGCAGTCAGCTACGGAGGGGATCCGAGGCTGGGGAGCGGCTGCGCCGAACTGCAGTCGGCTTGTTGGCCGAAGCGGTCGGCATTCAGCGCTCAGCAGTCAGCCACGGAAGTCAGGGAGAGCGGCTGCCGCCTGTCGTGGCTGAACGCTGAGCGCTGTCCGCTGACTGCTTCCGTCCCTACAACAACCCCAGGATGTGGTCCTTGATGCGGGCGCGGACCGCCTGGTCTTTGGTCGCCCCCAGCGCCAGCTCCCACATCTCCACCGCTTTCCTCCAGAACTCCTGGCGTTGGTATAGGTTGGCCAGAGCGGTGATGGCGTCGTAGAAATCGGAGTTGAACTGGATGGCCTTCTCGTAGTGGTCGATGGCGTGGAAGACCATGTCCCGCTTCTCGTAGGTCATCGCCAGGTAGTAGTGGAGCAGCTCGCCGAACTGGTCGATGGCGAGTCCGGAGGTGAAGGCCTTGATGGCGTCGTCCAGCCGCTCCTGCTTCAGGGCGATGACGCCCTCCTTCAGGTGCTGTCGGGCGGCGGCTTCGGAGGCGGGGGAGACGCCGGCAGGAATGCGGTTTAGGAGCGTCTCCACCCGGCGCAGGAAGTCGGCGGTGTCGAAGGGTTTCTCCAGGTACTCGTCGGCGCCGTACTTCTCCTTCACGTCGGCGGCGAAGCGCCATCCGGTATGCACGCCCGACATCAGGATCACCGGGATGTGGCGGAAGCGCTCGCTGGTCTTGAGCTGGCGGCAGATCTCGAAGCCGTGCACCTCGGGCAGCATGCCGTCGGTGATGACCATGTCGGGCACCGCCTCCCGAACCTTGGCCAGCGCCTCACGACCGCCGCGGGCGGTGATGACACGGTACTTCCGGGCGGCCAGAATCTCCTCGATGAGGCGGAGCACCTGCTCGTGGTCGTCCACCACCAGGATGGTCTGGACCTCCTCGACCGCCGGCACCCGGGTCTGCGCACTGGGGCCGGTCAGCAGCACCGGCGCCCCGGCCAGGGTCTCGATCACCGCCCGTTCTCTGTCCTCGAACGGCGCGACCGGGATAGGCGTCGCCGGAGCCGAGGCGGTCGCGGAAGCGGCGGCTGGCGAGGGCTGAGGGGCCTCGCGGGCGCGTTGGATGTTGGGGGTTATCCTGTTGATGCCG
>DATECU010000021.1:0-3105 GCA_035286745.1 Vicinamibacteria bacterium
GTTGAGGCTGTACTGGCCGTTGAGCGTGGCCCAGGAGAAAGTCCGGTGGAAGCTTGCGCCACCAGTGGTGTTCAAGTAGTCGGCCTCGGCGGCGGCCACCGTGCCGTCGGGAGTGCTGACGTTGTTCTGGCTGAGGCCGCCGAAGAAGCTCCAGTCGCGGTGGGCCTGGTAGTGGAGGTCGCCCCCGACCGAGAGGCTGGACACCCGGGTTTGGAAGGGAACAAAAACCAGCGCCCCGGAATTGGGTCCCCCCGAGCCTCCCGAGCCCGCCAGTTGACCGAGCGCCTCTTGGATTTCCGTGCCCAGCAGGTTCGAGCTGTAGCCGCTCCGGAAACCGCCCCGCCAGCGCTCGCCCCACGCAAAGGTGAGCAGCGCATTGGCGTAGCGCACTTGCTGGTCGAAGGGGCGGTCGTTGAAGGTGTTCTGACTGTCGAGCAGGCCGCCGGTGAGCACCAATTGGCTGCGGCTCCAGAGCGGCCGTTGCGCTGTGAACTGATAGTTGGAAGAGTCCCGGTCGAGCGTGGTGGTGATGAGGTCGGGCTCCAGGGGATTGGCGAAATCGGAAGAAAAGCGGTCCCAGTGGACACCGCTGTCCAGCGTCCAGCCCCAGCGGCGGTCATGGAGGCCGAAGCCGTAGCGACGGCTGCGGGAGCTGTAGTCGGGGATGATGGGGTCTTCGGGCTCCAGCGCATTGCTGGCGGTGTTGAGGTCGAAGGAAAGCTGCGGCCAGTCGGGCGCGCGCACCTGCCAGTCCAGCCCGAAGCTGCGGTCGTGGCTGACCGAGCGCAGGCCGGAGATGCGCGTCAGGCTGCCGTAGCTGACCTGCTCGTGCTGGAGGTTGGAGTAGGTGAGGGTGAGGGGGAAGCTGCGCCGGCCGAGAAAGGTGGCGCTCAGCGTGACCCCGTTGCCGCTCAAGAAGCCTGCCTCCGGGGCCTGCGCGCCCGCGCTCAACTGCGGTTGCAGGCGATAGCTGATGAAGCCGGGGTTCCCGATGAAACCGAACAGGTCCAGGTTGACGATGGCGGGGACAGTGGCGATGTTGGCCTCGCGGCCGTTCTGGTTCTGGGCCGAATAGAAGCCGGTGGTGAACACACCCGTCAGGTTGAGTGGTTTCTCCTGCCCTTGGGCGCAGAGAGGCCAGGCCGCCGCCAGTAGCAGCGCGGCCGCCCCGAGCCGCCGGCCAAGCTCGATCACTCTCCTCACCTTCGCTCCCTGCGGTAAATTGTGAGGAGGGGCGCTGGCGCGCCCCTCCTCACGCGTGCGCTACCTGCCGGTTACAAGTGGCAGGTAGTGCACAGGGCCGAGTTCGCGTTCGAGATGCGCAGGAACGGCACGTTGGTGTTGTTGTGGACGTTGTGGCAGCTTCCACACTGCACCGTGTTCGTCCCGTACAACATCAGCCCCGCCGCTGTCACTGTGGCGACCGGGTTCAGGCCCAGAACCGGCTCCGCGGCCGGATCATAGGTCATGTTGATCGGGTGGTCGTTTTGCAACCCGTACGAGTTGGCAACGTTCCCGACCGCGACCGGTAGGCCACTGCTGGTACTGACCGTGGAAGGGCCGATCAGGGCCGGCGTGGTGACGCCGTCGTGGCAGCTCAAGCACAGGAACGAGTAGAGACGTGGCTCCGTGGCGGCCGGGGTGCCGGCGCCCACTTCGGCAGCGGTGTTGTCCATGGTGGGCGAGTCGTAGGTGCCGAACGTCACCGTAGTGAACGCCCGGTCCCACAACAGGATCCGGCCCGTCCCCTGATTGGCCAGGGTATCGGCCAATCCGGTAGCCGTAGAGCCACTGTGCGGTGCGTGGCACGCAAAACACCCGGCACTGTTGATGTCGTGCGCCGTGCCAATCACCGTACTCTTCTGGTTCTGTGCGAACGCGAGAGTCGCCGCCACCGCGATTGCCAGGATCAAGATGGCGGCTCTGCTCTTGTTCATCGTTGTTGCCTCCTTGGGAAGAGGAGTTTCTGAACCAACAGTACGAACCGTTTATTTGCTTTCGGGGTTCACCTCCTTCCGGGCAATGGAATCCGGTTGACGCAGATACTGGAAGATCTGCACCCGCCCGCCTTCCTGCTCCGTGGTGTAAATGCGGTCCTGCGAGTCAATGCCGATGCCGGCGATGAGGGTGAACTGTCCGGGGCCGGAGCCCAGGCTGCCCACCGCCATCAGCGGCTGGCCTTCGGGCGTGAAAACCTGGAAATTGTTGAACTCGGCATCCACCACGTAGATGTGCCCCTCGGAGTCCACGGCAATACCCTTGGGCCGCACGAAGTTCCCCGGCCGCGTCCCATGACTGCCGAAGGCGCGCAGAAAGCGCCCGCGGCGGTCGAAGATTTGCACGCGGTGGTTCCAGGTGTCGGTGACGTAGAGGTTCCCCCTGGCGTCCACGGCCACGTTGGTGGGAGCGGCGAAGCGACCCGGCTCGCCCGCCCCGGGCGTGCTGGGGCCGCCCACGTAGCGCTCCAGCTTGAAGTTTTCAGTGTCGAAGACGGCCACGCGGTTTGCCTTGGCGTCGGCGACGTACAGGCGGTGGCGCTCGCGGTCGAGGGCGATGCCGCCCGGCCGCCCCAGCTCTTCCCGGCCGAATTGCGCCAGCACCTTCCCCTCGGGGGTAAAACAGGTGATGGTGTGGTTGAAGGAATCGGAGACGAAGAGGCGGTCCTCGGCGTCCACGGCCACGCCGATGGGCAGAGCCAGGGCCACCCGCGCCGAGCCCCCGCGTACCTCCACGCGCTGGGCGGCGGGGTCGAGCACGAAGACCACCCGTTGCAACCCGTCGGCGACGTAGAGGCGCCCGCGCGAGTCCACCGCGATGCCGTAGGGCTTCTGCAAGCGGGCCTCCGGCTCCGCGGCCTCCTTAACGCCCGCAATGCGATCAATCCAGCTCCGCTTCTTCTTGGCTTTTCCCTTGACTTCGTTGAAGTCGGTGATTTGCCCGGCCCAGCGGATGCGAGGGGCAGCGGGCGGCAGCGGCCAGACCAGCTCGGTGACCGCCGGGGCCGGCTCGGCCGCGGGCTTCTTGGCCCTTTGTCCCGAGTGTGCAGGAAGAAGCGCCAGGGTTAGCAGCGCCGCGACCCCCACGCTCACCCCGCCACGCGGGATT
>DATECU010000022.1:0-7397 GCA_035286745.1 Vicinamibacteria bacterium
ATCGCCGCCACCTCGGTGGTCGCCCCGCCCGCCTCTCGACCTGGCTGCACGTAGGAGGCGACCACCAGCGCGCCCAGGGCGAGCAACACCGCCGGAAAGGCCAGCGGGAGACCGTGGTGGGACGCCGCCGCCCCCAAGTAGCCGCAGAGGGAGATCAGCGGAAAGGTCCGGATGCCGGCGAACAGCTCGGCCCCTCCGTCGGCCGACCTCTCCCGCTCCAGCCCCAAGAGCAGGCCGAGCAAGAGCGCCACCAGCGCGCCGCCGAGGGGCGTGTCCATGGGTCCATCCTCCGCCGCTATCCTACCCTCCGCTGCTCCCGCCTTGCTCGCACCGCGCGTCCTGAGCTAGGGTTCCCCCGACCATGGAGGATCTGCTCACTCTCCGGAACCGCGCCGCCGTGGTGGTCGGCGCCGCTTCGGCCATCGGATCGGCCACCGCCCAAATCCCGGCGGAGGCCGGCGCCCGGGTTGCTGTCGTCGATCGGGATCCGGTCTCCACCCCGGACCTGGCGGCGACCCTGGCTGCGGCCGCCGGAGAGACGCTGCCGTTCCCCGGAGATCCGGACGATCCGCGGCTGCCGGCCAGGGTGGTTGCCGAAGTCATCGGGCGCTTTGGCGGGCTCCACATCCTGCTGATGATGGAGGCTGCGCCGGCCGCCGCCCAGGCATGGGTCCACGCCGCCGAAGAGCCGCTGCGCCACCCCGGTCCTGCCCGCATCCTCTGCCTGGTCCCCATGGCCGCCCGCTACGGCCTTCCGGGCGCCGCCGACCAGGCGGCGAGCGGCGGCTCCCTGATCGCCCTCTGCCGCACCTGGGATCGAGAGCTGGGCCCCCATCGCGTGACGTCTAACGCCGTGGTCCCCGGCCTGATCGGCGACGACCCCGCCTGCCCGATTCCGCCCGCTGTCTTGCCGCGCATCCACGCCGGCCGGGCCGGCCGCGCCCGCGAGGTGGCCAGCGTGTTCCTCTACCTCGCCTCCGACCTCGCCGGCTTCGTGAACGGCGCCGTGGTCGGCGTCGACGGCGGGCTCCTGCTTTGATTCGTTCGGCACGCCTTCTGCTCAAGCCCTGGGTGCTGGGCGTCTTCGCCCTGGCCCTCTCCGCCCGCTTGCTCTTCCTGTTCCTGGCCGAGCAGCCGCTCCTCTACACCCACCAGTACACCTACTTCGGCAACGCCCTGCGCATCGCCGCTCACCCCCATCCCGTCGCCTACGTCCTGACCAGCGAGGAGTGGCGGACCTGGGACGGCCACTGGACCATCGCCCCGCTCTACCACATCCTGAGCGGGCTCTTCTTCCGCATCTTCGGCCCCTATCTTCTGGCCCTGCGCCTCACCCAGTGCCTGCTCGACTCGCTAACCGCGGTGGCGGTAGCCGCCCTGGGACGCCAGGCCGCGGCCGGCCGGGCCGGAACTTGGGCCGGCGTGCTCTACGCCCTCTACTGGCCCGCCATCGAGATGCCGACCTGGACCATGACCGAGAACCTGCACACCGTGCTCTTCACGGTGGGCCTGGCCCTGGCCGGGCGCGAACAGGCCAGGCCTCGACGCGCTCTCGCCTACCTGGCGGGCGCGGTGCTGGGCTTCGCTTCCCTGACGCGTTCGGTGTCGACCGGCTTCCTCGGCCTCGCCGCCCTGGCCCGGCTGCGGCGCCGCCGCCTCAGGGAGAGCGTCGTGGCAGCGGCGCTGCTCTTCGCCGGCGGCGCCACCGCGATCGCCCCCTGGACCGCTCGCAACGTCTTCCTCATCGGCGACCCCGTGCTGGTGGAGTCGGCCGCCTTCGAGAACCTGTGGTGGGCCAACAACTTCGTCGACCGGGACCGCTACCGCCGGCAAGAACAGTACGTCCATTCCCAGCCTACTCCTGCCGCCAAACGAGCCGCCGCCCTCCACTTCGCGCTGCGCGGGATTGAGCGCTGGCCGGATCGCTTCCGGGAGAAGGTGGCCTTGAACTTCCGCCACTTCTTCCGGCCCGAGGGCCTCCAGAACCTGCTCGGCATCGAGCGTTCGCTCGAGGGCTGGCGGCACCTGGGTTCAGTGTTGCTGGACGACGTGCTACTGTTAGGCGCGTTACCCCTCTTCGCGGCCTTCTTGCTCGGCGGCCGGGCCTCGCCTCCGCGACGGCTGATCGTCCTCTGGGTCGGCTACTACCTGTTCATGGTGGTGGTTGTCTTCCACAACGAGATCCGCTACCGGAGCGCTTTCGTGCCCTTCGCCTTCGCCGGCGTGCCCGCGGGTCTGTTGGCCCTGGGCCAGCGGCGGCGGCGCGCCTGGCTCGGCCTGCTGGCCGGCCTCGCGGTGAGCGTGATGGAGATCCGACCCTACGTCGTCCCCGCCCGCCAGGGCCTTGAGGCCGCGCTCGCCATGCGTTCGACGCGGGCGGCGGTGACCAGCGGCGACTGGGAGGCTGCCCACCGCCTGGTGGAGGCGGCTGCGGCTCGAGCGCCCCGCTCGGCTCGACCCTGGTTCGACCACGGCCGGGCGCTCGCCTTCTGCGGTCGGCCCGCCGAGGCGGTCTCCGCCTACCGGCAAGGCGCCACGCTCGCGACACCCGCCAACTGGCGCGCGACCCTGGCCTTGCCCCGCCTCTTGCGCGAGCAAGGCCGGAGCGATCTGGCGGCGGCGGCGCTCGCCAAGGCCCATCGCTTGAGCTGGGACAACGATCCCTGGCTGGCCCTCGAGATGGCATGGCGCGAGCTACCACCGCCGCGGACCGACGAGCTCCAACTGGCGGGAGACGACTACGGCGCGGTGCGTGGTTTCCTGCATCCGCGTGGCGTCGACCCCATGCTCTACCTCCACCGCCTGGAGTGGAACCAGTACGAGGTGCTCCCCGGGGAAGACCCCCCTTCCGGCCCGCACCGCTGGACCCTGGGCCACGCCTGGCTGCGCCTCTTCCCCACCCAACCCGCCGCCAGCTATGAGGTCACGCTGGTGATGGGCACGCCCTTTCCATCGCCGCTCCTTCAGAGCGAGGTGGTGGTGAAGGCGAGCGGCGGTGTCGATAGGCGCGTTCGACTGGGCCGCGAGCTTGAGAGCTACAGGTTCTCCGCTTCGGCGAGGAGGGGCCAGCCGATCGAGGTGGAGATACGGGCGCCAACCTGGAGTCGCCTCGGCGAGCCCGCCGCCCAGGGTGTGCGAGTCGATCGCATGACCGTGAAGCCTCTCCCCTGAGGGAAGGGATGATCGCGATTCCGGGGCGCAACCAAGCCAAGGGGCTATGCAGCGCTCTTGACGGCGCGCCGCGACCGTGCCACGCTCGCGCCGACTACACGCCCATCCCGTCGAGCAGCAGCGCGCTGCTCGGAAAGCGCGTGCGGCTTGATGAATGGAGGATGCGGAGATCCATGAGGCATCTTAGTCCATTTCTCGTCTTCGCTGTTGCCTGGGCCTGTGGCTCGCAGCAGACCCACTCGCCGCAAACCGACGCCCCTGCTCGGACTCCGACGGCGGCGACGAACCCGCTTGCCAGCGGCAGTTGTCAAGCCCCCATTGAGCAGTTCTGCGCCGCCTTCCCAGGTGGCCGGTGCCCCACCTACGAAGAGCGCCTGAACCACTATCGTTCGCGCTGCGGCGTCTTCCGCGTTACCGCCGCTCAGTGCCCGAAGCGCTATCGTTCGCTCAGTGCCTGGGAGCCCCGGCTGGGCGGTTCAGACGAGTACTTCGACCGCAACGGGCAGCTTTTTGCCCGGTACGCCTCCACCGACTACTTCGCCTACTGCGGCGATACATCGTTCAACCAGAGCTGGGGCACGCCTCCGTCCTGTCCGGAATCCGCACTCACCACCGACCTGTGTCAGTAGGGCGCTCGCCCAGGCCCATGCGCCGTCGGTCGAGGCCGAGGCTGATCCGAAGCTCCGCAGTGAAGCCGGACGCCGGGCTCGCTCGCGTCGTGGGGGCGTGCCGCAAGAACGCCCCCGGAGGATCGTGGCGCGCGTCGCGCGGGGCTCGCCGTCGCCCCCCCCGCCCCCCCGCGCCGGCCTTGCGCGGCCGCCGGGTCCTGTTGTATAAAGTCGGTTCTCGTCGTGGCCCGCTAGCTCAATGGTAGAGCAAGAGACTCTTAATCTCTGGGTTGAAGGTTCGAGTCCTTCGCGGGTCACCAATCCAATCAACATCCACAGGCCATGATCCATCCGCGCCGGGCGGCGACTCGCCCGCGGATTCGCTGACGACCTCCAATCGCTCCCTGTCTTGAGCCCCCGACGCCCGACCTGGCGCTGGGAGTGAAGCCGATGATCGCCTGTCCACCGCCGGGCCCAACCGGCCCTGGTCCGCGTATCATGTTCTGGTGCCTGGGCTGAGCGCGGTGGCTTTCGCCTCACCCTTCGCCCCGGGTCCAACCCGCGTCGGTTGGGAGGCGTGGTGAAGCAGCTCGCGACCGCGGAGGGCCTGACGGCGCTCGGCGCCGCGGAGGACCGGGTGGTGCGGGATGCCCTGCCTGGCCTGACCTCGGGCCTGGCCGTCCTGCAATCCGTCCTGGCCGTCGTGCACGCGCTGGGATCGCCGATCGAGCGACCGTTGGTCCTTGTCGACGCCGTGTCGGTCGTCGTGGCCGTCGCTTTTCGGGCCTTCTTGGGCCATAGAACCCTCCCCGAGCGTTGGGCCAATCCGTTCGCCGTCGGCTATGCCTTGGTCGCCATCGCCATCATCCTGATCCACCTCGCCGTGCTGGCCGACCCCATCCAGACCCTGATGCTGGTTCTGGTGTTGATCGGCGCAGGCTCCGTCCTGCTCTCGTTCGGTGCACTGCTGTCGCTGGCCGCCATAGCCTGGCTCGGCTGGTTCGCGGTCATGGCCGCCCTGGGCTTCCCGCTCGGTTCGCGTCGATTCGGAATCGCCCTCCTGAGCTCCGCGGCGGTGGCGGCGATGATCCTCGCTGCGCGTCGCAGCACCTTCCGCAGACTCGATGAAGCCAGGCGGAGCCTTCGCGAATCGGAGGAAACGCACCGCTTGCTCTTCGACCGGGGCCCCCTGCCGACCTGGGTCTTCGATGCCGAAAGCCTCCGCTTCCTCGCCGTCAACGAGGCGGCCCTCTCCCACTACGGCTACTCCCGCGACGAGTTCCTCGATCGGACCGTCGAGGCTCTCCGGGCCGAGGGGGCCCGTCCGCTTCCGCTCGACCACGCCAAGAACGACGCCGGGGTCCCGACCCTGGAGCGGCACCAAACGAGGGGCGGCACCCTCATCGACGTGGAGGTGGTCTCGCACCGCATCGCCTTCGGGGAGTGGAAGGCCGTGCTCGCGGTTCTCACCGACGTGACGGAACGAATCCGATCCGAAGAGACCCTCCGCAGGAGCCGCGAGAGCTTCCAGCAGCTGTTCGAGGAAGCACCCATGGGAATGGCGATCATCGGCTCCGACTCACGCTTCGCCCGGGCCAATCGGGCGCTGTGCGACATCCTGGGCTATACGCGCGAGGAGCTCACCGAGATGACCTTGAGTGGCCTGGTCGCCCCCGCGGATCTGGACCGGCACGTGGCCATCGGCCAGGAGTTCCTTGAGGGAAGGCGTTCGTCGTTCAAGGTCGAGGCCAGATACCGCAGGAAGAGCGGCGAGCTCTTCTGGGGGAGCTTGACGGTGGAGAGGATCGAGGACTCGACCGGCCAGATGCTGTTCGTCCTGGCCCTGTTCGACGACATCTCCGAGTCGCGGCACAGGACCGAAGAGCGCGAGCGGATGATCGTTGAATTGCAGGAGGCGCTGGCCAGCGTCAAGACGCTGCGCGGGCTGATTCCGATCTGCGCCTCGTGCAAGAAGGTTCGCGACGATCAGGGCTACTGGAGCCAGGTGGAGGTCTACGTCCGGGATCGCTCGGAGGCCGAGTTCTCGCACGGCATTTGCCCCGACTGCCGGAAGAAGCTCTACGGCCGGTGAGCGCACCGGCGCCCCCCTCCTATCATTAGGTGGTCGGCCCTCTGCCGACGACACCAGGTCGACGAGCGCCTTGCGTCAGGCGAGGGCTGCCTTGGATCGTGGTACCATTCCGCATTGAGCCGCGTGGGCCCCTTCCGGCCCCTCCACGAGCCCATGGGAGGAGTTGGCAGCGGTGACTAGCGCCCACGTCGAATACCTCGGCTTCTCGGTGAAAGGCGCCACCCGCGAGTACGCGCTGCGGGTCAGGGACGCCGGAGGCGATCATCGCGACGTCACGATGAGCATCACCAACGAGGCCTTCCTGGCCCATCGGGTCCGCTATCAGGATGCTCCGGACGTCTGCTTTCGAATCCTCCAGCGTGAGATCCTGGCCAGCGCCGACGGCCAGCTGGCCTCCCGCCTCAGCGTGACCGAGGCTGACCTCGAAGAGTACCGAGTCGCCCAGGCGCCCAAGCCCGCGCAGCGACGCCCGCGCCCGCCGGTACCAGCGGGCTAGCGATCGAGACCGAGCCGAGCCCCCCACGACGCAGCACCAGGGCACCAGGGCACCAGGGGGCGGCGTTGAGCCGGAAGCCCAGTCAGGCTACGCTTGACTCACCCCCTCCCCCGAAAGATGGTGTCCCCATGGCCAAGACCGTCGACTTCGCGACCCTCTCTCTCAAGGACGCACTCGACTTGGCGATCCTGATGGAGGAGGAGGCGCGGGAGCGCTACCTGGAGTTCGCAGACCAGATGGAGATCCACCACACCCAGGAGGCCGCGAGCTTCTTCCGCCGCATGGCGGAGAACGAGGCCAAACACGGCCGGCAGCTCTCGGAGCGACGGCAGGCGGCCTTCCCCGGCCAGCCTCGCGCCGTCAAACGCAGCATGCTGTGGGACGTGGAGGCTCCCGACTACGACGCGGCGCGGGCCTTCATGTCGGTCCGGCAGGCGATGGAGGTGGCTCTGGACGCCGAACGCAAGGCGCACGACTTCTTCCAGTGGGCCTTGCCCCACCTGAAGGACGCGGAGGTCACCCGCCTGTTCGAGGAGCTGCGGGAAGAAGAGAGTCAGCACCAGGAGCTGGTGCGCGCGCAGCTGGCCGGGCTTCCGCTGGAACCCGATGCGGACGCCGACGACTACGCCGATGAGCCGGTGGGTCACTAACGCCGAGCCACGGCCAGAGGAAGCCACCAGGGACAGCAAGGGCCCGAGCGGGCGGGATCAGAGCTGATGTGCGGGCGCTTCGCCTTGACGGCTTCCGGCGAGGAGTTGGCCGAGGCCTTCGCTCTCGATGCTGCCCCGTCCCTGACCCCTCGCTACAACATCGCTCCCGGCCAGCCGGTGGCGGTCGTGCGGGCGACGACTGATGGGCGGCGGGAGGCGGCGTCTCTCACCTGGGGCTTCAGCGCCCCGGCCGGCGCCAAGGCCCGCCTGCTCATCAACGCCCGGGCGGAGACCGCCGAACGCCTGCCCGGCTTCCGCGACTGCTTCCGGACCGGGCGCTGTCTGGTCCCCGCCAGCGGTTTCTTCGAGTGGCAGGCTTC
>DATECU010000023.1:0-3411 GCA_035286745.1 Vicinamibacteria bacterium
GGGGGGGGAGGCGGGGCGCGAAGCCTACCTGGCGGGCCGCATCCCGCGCAAGATGTACGCCTCGGCATCGTCGCCCCTGGAAGGCGTGGTCGGACGGTAGCTTGGACGAGAACCCGGACCTCACGGCGCTGAAGGCGCGGCTGGAGGAACAGGAGGCCGCCTACGCCTCCGCCCTCTCGGCGCTGGACGCGCTGGCGGCGTTCCCCCTCCCCTTCGAACGCCTCCCCGAGCTGCCGCAGCAACTGGCTCGGCTTAACGCCCTTTGCCAGCCCACGCCGCCACCCCATCTGGGGGGCCTCTGGGCCCCGCTGAAGCGCCGGTTGTGGGCCTGGCTGGCCCCCACCCTGGGACGCTCGGCGGAGTTCGACGCCACCCTGATCCAGTTCCTCAATGGTTACGTGGTCGAGACGAGTCGGGCGCTGGGCCACCTGCGGAACCTGGCCGCTGCCCTCATTCGCTACTTGCAGCAGGTGCAGCCGCTGATGGACCTTCGCGACCGGGCGGCGTCCGGCCTGGCCACCACCCGGGCCGAGCTGATCCTGGAGGCGTTCGACCGCCGGCAGGAGTCGCTGGCCCGCCGGCTGGACGGCCTGCTGGCGCTCAAGGACCGGCTGGAGACGGTGGCCGAGGAGGCCAGAGCGGTGCGGGCGACGCTGGCCGCCGGCGCCCCCGCCCCGGCGGTTGCGGAAGCGGCCAGAAGCGCCGCCGAGGATTCGGTCTACACGGCCTTCGAGAACCGGTTTCGCGGCTCACCGGCGGAGGTGAGGGAGCGACTGGCCGACTACGCCGACCTCTTCCAGGGGCTGGCGCCGGTGGTCGACCTGGGCTGCGGGCGCGGGGAGTTCCTGGAGCTGCTGCGGGAACAGCGCATCGAGGCCCGTGGGGTCGAGAGCAACGCCGCCGCGGTGCTGGAGTGCCGCAGCAAGGGCCTGCAGGTGAGCCAGGGCGATCTGCTGGCGACCATGGCCGCCCAGGGCGCGGCTTCGCTGGGTGGCGTGTTCGCCGCCCAGGTGGCCGAGCACCTACCGCCTGCGGTGCTGCAATCCCTGCTTCGCCAGGCGCATCGGGTGCTGCGGCCGGGAGGCCTGCTGTTGCTGGAGACCGTGAACCCCCGATCGGTGCTGGCCTTCCTCGAGATCTACAACCGCGACCTCACCCATGAGCGGCCGCTGCACCCCGAAACCCTGCGCTTCCTCGCCGCCGCCGCCGGCTTCGCCGAGGTCCGGATCGAGATGCGCTCGCCGGTGGACGCCGCCACCCGTCTCCGGGAGGTGCCCCGAGAGGGCCTCCCGGAAGCGGTGGCCGAGGTCCTGAACGAGAACCTGGCGCGGCTGAACGCGCTCATCTACGGCCCCCAGGAGTACGCCCTCATCGCTAGGCGTTGACTCCGGCGGGCTTCTCCTGCTCCCCGGCCATCACCAGAACAAAGAAAAGGAGCGAGCCTTGGCTAAGCGAAAACCCCAGACCTTCGACCACCACACCCGGATCGTCCCCCTCTTCCACGTAGGGGTGTTCGGCATCCTGGTGCTGAACCTGCTGTTCGGGCTCTATCGCACCTACCGCGCACCAGGCCTGGAAAGCGGCATGTCGGCTCTGTTGGCCCTGGCCCTCTTGGGCCTCTTCTTCTACGCCCGCGTGTTCGCCCTGACCGTGCAGAACCGGGTGATCCGCCTGGAGATGCGCCTCCGGCTCAAGGCGCTGCTGCCGGCCGACCTCCACCCCCAAATCGCCGAGCTCACCACCCGCCAGTTGATCGCCCTCCGCTTTGCCGCCGACGAGGAGCTGCCCGCCTTGACCCGGGCGGTCCTGACGGAGAACATCCACGACCAGGGCGTGATCAAGAAGCGGATCAAGAACTGGCAGGCCGATTACCTTCGCGCCTGATGCGTCTCGCCTTCGTCTCTCCCCTTCCGCCGGCCGGAACCGGCATCGCCGACTACAGCGCCGAGGTGCTGGCGCTGCTGGCGCCGTGCCACCAGATCGACGTCTTCCACGATCAGGAGGTCGTCGAACCCTCGCGCCTGCCCGAAGGCTGCGGCGTGTTCCGGGCGCGGGAGCTGCTGTCCCGCCACCGGGATCGAGCCTACGATCTGGTCGTCTACCAGATGGGGAATGGGCCGGAGCACGGGTTCCTCTACGATTTGCTGGCCCCCCTCCCCGGGCTCCTGGTGCTCCACGACCTGGTGTTGCACCACTCGCGGGCCAAGCGGTTTCTGGATTCTCCCGAAGTGCGGGCCTACGCCGCCGATCCGGCCAGCGCCGCCAAACGTGATGGCGCCCAGGTCTCGCTCGCAGCCTATGCCGAAGAGGTAGCTTACAGCTACCCGGCCGCGGCCGATCGCCTGGCCGAGGCGCAGCTCGGCACTCTGGGCGACCTCCTGCCCTACGCCTACCCGCTGTTTCGGATTCCGGTCGAGGTCTCGCGGCTGACCGCAGTGCATAACTCATTCATGGCCGCCGCCATCGATGAGGAAGTGCCGGGGGCGCCGGTGACTCGGTTGGCCATGGCCGTCCAGGCACTGCCGGTCCCCCCGGGCGCCGCAGGCAGGCTGCGCGAGCGCTACCGGCTGGCCCCGGACGACTTCGTGGTGGGCAGCTTCGGCCTGCTCACCCGCGAGAAGCGCCTGGCGACGCTGGCCCGGGCGGTGGCGCGGCTGGCCAGCGCGCTGCCGCGCCTGCGCCTGCTCCTGGTCGGACCGGTCCCCGACCGCGGAGCCCTCGATGCCTTGCTGGAGCGGGTGGGGCTTTCGGGGCGGTCGGTGGTCACCGGCCGGGTGCCCTTCGAGGAGCTGGGGGCTCACATGGAGGCGGTCGACCTGGCGGTCCATCTGCGCTATCCCACGGCGCGGGAGACCTCGGCGGCCCTGCTGCGCCTCTTGGCTCAGGGCCGACCGGTGGTGATGTCGGACCTCGGCAACTTCGCCGAGGTGCCGGAGGCCGCGGTGGTGCGGGCCGACGTGGCCGACGAGGAGGGCGAGGTCACCCGCGCCCTTCTCCGCCTGGCCGAAAACCCCGCCGCACGCGCCCGACTGGGCAGCGCGGCCCGTGAGTTCGTTCGGCGCGAGCACTCCCCCGCTCGCTGCCTGGAGACGCACCAGGGCGCGATCGAGCGTGCCCGCCAACTCCCCGACCCACCGCGCCGGAACTGGCCCAAGCACTGGGGCTAGAGCGGAAGCGGTCAGCGGTCAGCACTCAGCACTCAGCACTCAGCTACGGCAGCAACGGCCACCCCGTCGCGGAACCGTTGCCCGCCCTTCGGTGTCTCACCTGACAACAAGGGGCTGCGGGGACGGCCCGCTAGGCGTAGCAGCCGGGACGGTGCGTTTCGGGTCCGGGGGGCGGGGGGCGGGAGCCCCCGCGTCAGAGCGGCGACCGAATTCACTTCGGGCGCCGCGCTTCGGGTTCGGGGGC
>DATECU010000024.1:0-3019 GCA_035286745.1 Vicinamibacteria bacterium
GCCCGCACCGCCGCGGTGGCCCGAATCACTCGTTTTGCGGTGACCCGCCACGAGCCCGATTCGCTCTTGCAGGCGGTGGCGCCGGAGATCCTGGGGCTGTCCGGGGCCGACCGGGTGGTGATCTACCTGGCACAGCCCCGGAGCCAGGTGCTGGTGCCGGTGGCGGAAGCCGGCGCCGGCCCCGGCGAAGACAGCGCCATTCGTCAGTCGCGGCTCGACCTGCGCAGCGGGCCCTTCGCACCCCTGGCCCTGGAGCGCACGCCGCTGCTCTTCGAGGGCACCGCCTGCGCCCGGCTGCCCCCCTTCCACGGGGCGTCCAGCCTGCTCGCCATCCCGCTGGCTCCGCGCGAAGAAGTGCTGGGGGCGATCGTACTGGCCTCCCTGAAGCGTCGCCGCGGCTTCGAGGCAGCGCTGGTGGAGTTCCTCTACGACGTGGCCCAGCAGGTGGCGCTGGGGGTGGAAAACGCCCGCCTGTTCGCCGCCCTCTCCCAGCTCGCATCCACCGACGAGCTGACCCAGCTCTCCAACCGCCGGCGTTTCACGGAGACCCTGCGCATCGAGCTGGCCCGCTCCCTGCGCGCGGGCAGCGCGGTCTCCCTGGTGCTGGCCGACATCGACCACCTGAAGAAGATCAACGACAGCTTCGGCCACCCGGCCGGAGACGCCGCCATCCGCCACGTGGCGGCCGCCCTGCGCATGGGCCGCCGGGAACCCGACCTGGCCGCCCGCCTGGGCGGCGAGGAGTTCGCGCTGCTCTTGGCGGATACCGATCTAGGAGGGGCGGTGGGTGCCGCCGAACGCTTGCTTCAGTACCTGAACACCCACCCGCTGGCGGGCGTGGGCATCGTCACCGTGTCTTTGGGGGTAGCCTCCTGCCCCGGGGACGCCGGCTCCGAGGAGGAGCTGATCCAGCGGGCCGACGAACGCCTCTACGCGGCCAAGGCGGCGGGCCGCAACCGGATCTGCTCGTCCACGGTGCAGGCCGCCCTTCCCTTCGGGAACAGCGACTAACCCTACCGACGAACGCTCGGCCATATCACGGATGGCAGCCGTCAGCTCTCAGCGATCAGCTTTCAGCTACGACGAGCGGCGAGAGGTTGGAGCGCGGCGCACCCTGCCGCAGCTGACTGCTGAACGCTGAGAGCTGATTGCCCGGTTCCCGGCCGCGCTAGTAGGAGCTACGCGAGCCCCTGTCTGATCACCTTCTCCATCTCCTCGGCGAAGACGTCGATCTCGGCCGGGGTGGTGTAGACACTCGGCGTCACCCTGAGCCCCTGGAACTCGTCGTGGACGATGGGGGTCACGATGATCCGCCGCTTGTCCCACAGGTGGCTCGCCAGCTTGGCGGTGTCGACACCCGCGAGACCCACGGTGCCGATGGCGCAGGACATGGCAGGATCGAAGCTGGTGAAGAGGCGCACCCCCGGCTGGCCCTCGAGTCGCCTCATCCAACGGTCTCGAAGCTGGCGCAGGCGCGCCGCCTTGCGTTCGATGCCGATGCCGTGGTGGAAGCTCAGGGCCTCGGCGATGGCGTTGTGGTTAGCCGCCGGGTGGGTCCCGATCTCCTCGAACTTGCGGATGTTTTCGGCCATGTCCGCGGGAGCCGCCATCAGCGGCCAGAGCTTCGCGATCTTCGACTTGCGCACGAAGAGGAACCCGGTACCGTGAGGCGCAAACAGCCACTTGTGGAGGCTGGTGCCGTAGTAGTCGCAATCCAGGTCCTTCCAGGCGAAAGGGAAGTGGGCGAAGGCGTGGGCCCCGTCCACGATCACTTCGATGCCGCGCTCGCGCCCCAGGCGGCAGATCTCCTTCACCGGGAAGATCTGACCGGTCAGGTTGGTGATGTGGCAGACCAGGATGACCTTGGTCTTGGGTGTGATGGCCCGCTCGAAGCGCTGGACCAGATCGGCGGCGCTCGGCGCCGGCACTGGGAAGGGGATGGTCTTCAGCACCAGGCCCTGGCGCCGCTCCCGCTGTCGCCAGGTGGCGATCATCCGCGGGTAGTCGTGGGTGGTGGTGAGGATCTCGTCGCCGGGCGAGAGGTCGAGCCCCAGGATGCAGGTCTCGAGCGACTCGCTGGCGTTCCTGGTGATGGCCATCTCCTCCGGATCGCAGCCAAACGCTGCGGCCAAACCCTTTCGCACCGACTCGATGCGCGGCTCCAGGATCTGCCACATGCTGTAGACGGGAGCGTCGTTCGAGATCTCCAGGGCCCGGCGCATGGCCTCCTGCACCACCCGCGGGGAGGGGGAAACGCCGCCGTTGTTGAGGTTGATGAGGTTGCGATCGACGGTGAAGGCGCTCTGGATCTCGCGCCAGTAGTCCTCGTCTCGGGCCACCTCCTCGGGGCTTCTGACCTTCACGGCCTGGCCGGCGGCCAGCACCACGTCCAGTGCCTGGTTGCGAAAGCCGGCCAGCACCGCGGCGCCGGTCGTCAAACCCCGAAGGAAGGTGCGGCGAGAGCTCATGGCGACCTCCGCGAACGTCCGGAGCGCATGATACACTGCCACTATCCCTTGAGTTCGGGAGGCCCCGGGTGGCCGACTTCGTGCTGGCCAGTGCTGTGTCCGAGTTGCCCGCCGGTTCCTGCCGCGAGGTGACGGTCGACGGGCGGAAACTGGTCCTCTACAACGTGGCGGGGAGGATCTACGCCACCTCCAATTCGTGCCCCCACCGCGGCGGCCCCCTGGGCCAGGGCATCCTCGAGGGCTGCACGGTGTTCTGCCCCCGCCACGCCTGGGCCTTCGATGTCGTCACCGGCGTTTGTCCCGACGATCCGAACCTGCGACTCACCACCTACCCGGTGAAGGTGGAGGCGGGCCAGGTGCTGGTGAGCCTGGAGTGAGCGTCGGGGCCTCGGGGCCTCGGGGCCTCGGGGCCCAGCGATTCCGCATCTTCTCGGAGGACAGTGTGCCGACTGGGTTTCGAGGGACTGAGCATTCGCTTGAGGCCACTGGTCCAGGGCGACGCAATCCGCGGGCTGGCCAGGGCCAAGGCCTGGGCCGAACACGGTGGGGCG
>DATECU010000025.1:0-13178 GCA_035286745.1 Vicinamibacteria bacterium
GTGCAGATCCGGATTCAGCATGAACGAGCGGAAGTAGGCCGGATCCCCGCCACTCCGCTACGTGAGCCAGCGCTCTTTTCGGGAACGTCCCCCACAGGACCTCCCCGTCCCGGATCGCAACGGCGATCTCGTGATCGCCGCAGGTGGCATGGAAATGCGGTGGATCGTGGAGGCGGCCGCCAAGGCCTGGGGGTCTCAGGCAGACTGCCTCCACGGACGGCCATGCGGGCATGCCTTCTCCCCCTGTTCCTCCTACTCCGCCCTGAAGTAGCGCCGCTTTGGATCCTGGGGGCCGGTGCCGAGCTCGCGCACCAGCCCGCGCTCGACGAGCCGGGCCAGGCGCGTGCGGGTGGCGCGCGGGGTCAGGTCGATCACCACGGCGATCTCGCTCGTCAGGCGCCCTTCGCCGCCGGCGAGGGCGTCGAGGATGGCCTGGTCGACCTCGTCGAGGGCCGGCCGCCCGATGCGCTCGGTGGAGAGGGTGACCCGGAAGCGCGTGGATATCTCCTCGAAGACAGGTGGCGCGAGGCCGGCGTCGCGGCAGGCTGCGGTCGTGCGTTGGATGCCGCTGCCCCACTGCTCGATCAGCCCTAGCTCGTTGAAGACGCGGCCGATGACGCGGTTGCGCAGCTTGGAGATGCCGCGCTGCAGGTCGTCCACCGTCAGGCCGAAGGGCAGAAGCCCCGGGCTTTCGACCTCGAGCCTGTCGTCGAAGATCGACACGCGGATGGGGGCGCCGCGCTGCGCGTAGTCGGCGTGCGCTACGGCATTGATCAACGCCTCGCGCACCGCAAGTGGCGGCAGGCTCCAGCGCTCCTTGCGGTGCACGGGGCCGATCTCGGCGCCGTGGAGCGCGTGCTTCTGGACGAAGGCGATGGCCTCCTCGATGGCGCGCACCGGGAAGGAACGGATCTCGGTGCGGTCGACCATGCGGCTTTTGTCGGTGCCCTGAAATCGTCCGGCCTGGACCCAGGCGTCCGGGAAGTGACGCTCGCGATCCCGGCCGAAGAGGAGCATTCCCCCGACCGTTGGTACCTTGCGTCCCTGGTGGACCGTGACCAGGCGCAGGGTCTCGATGTCGGCGCGACCGAGCTTGCGCAGGGGCGCGAACGACTCGGAAGCGGCTCGGAAGTCCAGGTCTTCCGAGCCGAGCTCGGGCAGCGGCTGCTCGTCGAAGGCCTCGCCCCGGGCGTAGCGGCGGAGCTCCTCGACCAGCTCGCGGTCAGCCCGCCGATTGGTGGAACCGACCCGCACGTAGACGCCGCCATCCAGCCCTTCGCGCCTCAGGAAGTGCGGGCGGCTCGGGCTGGGGTACACCTGCACTGCCAGGATCTGGCTGTTACGCCAGGGGAGGAGCTCCAGGTCCGGCACCAGCCGAGGCACGACGAGATCGCTGATCAGGTTGGCCAGGCGCTCTTCCAGATCGAGCGGATCACGCACGCCGCGCACGTGTCTGCTCTTGTCCTCCACGCCGACGAGCAGCGTGCCCCCCGCCGTGTTGGCGAAGGCCACGATCGTCTTGAGTGCTCCCTCGGGGGTCGCCAAGGGGACGCGCATGCTGGTCTTCCCCGCCTCCGGCCGTATCCTCCAGGAGGCGATGGAGAAGGGCTACGTGTCCGATCTGATGAAGGCGGGCGCCGTGGCCATGAACTCCGGCTGCGGCCCCTGCCTCGGCGTTCACGAGAGCGCGCTAGGCGACGGCGAGGTGGCGCTTTCCACGACCAACGGCAACTTCAAGGGCCGCATGGGCAACCCGAACTCCGAGGTCTACCTCTGCTCGCCCGAGGTGGCGGCGGCCTCGGCGGTCGCCGCTATGAAGCGGGGGGCTCCCGCCCCCCGAGCCCCTGGACCCGAAACGCCGAACTTCGGACGCTGCGCATGCCCCGGCCGCTACATGGCGACCGTGCTGCCGACCGAGACGCCGCAGTTCGCGTTCGCGGACAACGCCGAGGTGGTGGCGGGCAAGAACTTCGGCTGCGGCTCCTCGCGCGAGCAGGCCTGCTCCTGCCTCAAGGGCTATGAGCTCGCCATCGTGGCGAGATCCTGCCCGACGACGGCTCCTACTACGGCGAGATTCCCGGCTTCGACGGCGTGTACGCAGACGCCCCGACGCTCGAGGGCTGTCGCGAGGAATTAGGGGAGGTTCTGGAGGAGTGGATCCTGTTCCGCGTCTCGCGCAACCTCCCGGTGCCCGTCGTGGATGGGCATGAGTTGACGATCAGGGCGATCGCATAGGCCATGCCTCCGTTCGGGCCCGTTCGCCGCACCGAACTGGTCCGAGCCCTTCGGGCCCTGGGCTTCGAGGGGCCCTACTCCGGCGGCAAGCACCAATTCATGGCGAGAGGCTCCGTCACACTGCGAATCCCCAATCCCCATCAGGGCGACATCGGTCGAGAATTGCTCTCGCGCATCCTCCGACAGGCCGGTGTCGGCCGCGACGCCTGGGGAGAAGGCGTGAGGGTCGACACTCCCGAAGGACCGTCCTTCCCGGCGGGACCCTGCTGTCCGGGTTCGCGGAGCGACTCACCGCGTCGCGAGCACGCGGACGCGCTCGTACAACCTTGCCTTCTCTCGCGTCCGTGGCTCCATGTCGCATTAGGTTGGGCCCGATGGACTCCTCACCGCGTCACTGCCCGCGCGGCGTCCACGCAGAACGAGTCCGCGGGAGCTATGGCACTCGAACTGGCGTGGACTGCATAGTCGCCACCCACCGGTGATCGAGCAGGCGGTGCTCAGCGATTTCATGGCGGCCGGGCATTTCGCGCGGCACCTCCGGCGCATGCGTCAGGTGTACGCGGAGCGGCTTCAGGCACTGCTGGAGGGCGCGCGGCGACACCTGAGGGGCTTGCTGGAGATCTCGGAGATCGAGGCGGGCCTGCAGACGGCGGGCTGGCTGGCTCCCGGACTGGAAAGCGAGTCGGTCGCCACAGCGGCCGCAGCGCGCCAGGTGGAGGTCACACCGCTCGGACGTTTCAGCCGAGGACGGCCCGTCGCCGAGGGCCTGCTCATGGGCTTCGCCGCAGTGGACGGGGCCGAGATCGAGCGTGGAGTGCGCGATCTCGCGATGGCACTGGAGGCGGAGGCCCGACGGTCCGTTTGACGCGAACCGTGTGCCACCCCGGGGGTTATCGAAAGCAGGCGATCGGCGCAAGAGAAGTCGGCAGGCCCCGGCCGGCCGGCCCCGCGACCAGGGCGGAGCGCGGACCCCACGTACGGCGCGCGGGACCTCAGCGCGCCTGGGCGGCGACCTCCTCGAAGAACTTCGCGAATGCCATCATGCCGCCGCCGGCCTGACCCCAGTCGAAGTTCTCGTTCGGCGCGTGGTAGCCGTGGTCCGGGAGCGAGAGGCCCATGAAGACGATGGGGCACTTCAGGATCTGCTCCATCGAGAGCACGGCCCCGATGGTCCCGCCCTCCCGGACGAAGACGGGGTCCTTGCCGAAGGCGAAGCTGAGGGAGCGCCTGGTCGCCTCGACGTGGGGACCAGTCGTTAGGCCCTTGTAGGGCGCAGCGCAGGAACCCGCCACCACCCGCACGTCGGGGTTCCGCTTCTTCACGAACGCCTTGACGAGCCTGACGATCTTCTCGCCCTTCATGTTGGGGACCAGGCGAACCGAGGCTTTGAGCTCGGCCCGCGGGGGCACGATGGTCTTGACGCCAGGACCGGTGTAGCCGCCCACCAGGCCGTGCACCTCGAAGGTCGGCATCGCCCACAGGCTCTTCATGACCTGGAGCGGGTCCTTGGTGCGGATCGACTTGAAGCCGTGGTCCTTCACAAAGCCCTTCACGCTGAAGCCGGCAGCCCGGAAGTCCGCGAGCTGCTGCTTGGTGAGCTTCTCGACGTCCTCGTAGAAGCCCGGGATCTTCACCCGGCCGGTGCGCGCGTCCATGATCTCCCCGACCAGTTGAGCCAGCTCGCCTACCGGATTACGCGCGGCGCCGCCGGTGGTGCCCGAGTGCTGGTCGGTCTCGGCGGTCTCCAGGTGGAAGGTGATCCGCTGCAGGCCGCGCAGGCCTGCCGACAGCGAAGGGCGGCCGCGCGACACCCAGACGGTGTCGGAGACGACCACGGCGTCGGTGGCGGCGGCGGGGCCGATCTTCTTCAAGGTGTCGGCGAAGTGAGGCGAGCCCACCTCCTCCTCAAGCTCCCACAGGAACTTGATGTTGATGGGGACACCGGCATCGAGGGCAGCGCGGGCGCCGAACAGGGCGGCCAGCGCGGGGCCCTTGTCGTCGGTGGTGCCGCGGCCGAAGTAGGTGTCCCCCTGCTGGCTCAAGGTGAAGGGCTCGGTCCGCCAGGGCTCGGTCTCCCTGGAGGCCGGCTGCACGTCGAGGTGGTTGTAGACGGTGACGGTGGGGCGCCCGGGCCCGGCGTCAAACGATCCCAGCACGATAGGGTTCCCGCCGGGAACCCGGTGAAGCTCGGCGCGGCCGCCGAAGGCACGGATGGTGGCTGCGCCGAGTTCGGCGCAGCGCTCGATGTCGGACTGGTGGGCGGGATCGGCGGAGACGCTGCGGACTCCGACAAGGTCCGCCAGCAGCTCCTCGTATCGGGCGCGCTGAGAGGAGGCGAAGCGCTCAAGCTGGGGTCGGGTGATGGCCATGGCGTTCTCCCTTGCCCCCCGATCTTGCCACGAGTCGGACGGGAAGGGCGCCGAGGTCGGTCCGGGGAACCCGGGCGGCGCCGGCGGACCATATCCAAAGCTGGTCCCGGTACTGGTAACGATGCCTCATGCGGCCGACCCAGAAGGTCACCATTGAAGTGCCCACCGACCTGCTGAAGCGCGCCCGGCGCTCGACCGGTGAGGGCATCACGGCCACTGTGCGCCGGGGCCTGGAGCTAGTGGCATCGCGCAGCGCCTACGAGGAGTTGCGTCGCCTGCGAGGGAAGGTGCACCTCGCCATCGATCTCGCCGCACTGCGCAGGGACCGGCACCAGTGATCGCTCTCGACACCAGCTCGCTCGTTCACTACCTGGGCGGCTCCGCAGGACCGGATGTGCAGGCGGTCGATGTCGCGCTTGCCAGAGCCAGGCTTGCCTGCCTCCTGTGGTCCTGTCCGAGGTCCTGAGCGACCCCAGACTGCCGCCGCCGCTCGATGGCATCCTGATTCCTGTCCTGACCCTGGAGGCCGGATTCTGGGAGCGTGCCGGTCGGCTGCGCGCGCGCATCGCCGCCGCCGGCCACAAGGCGAAGCTGGCCGACACCCGGATCGCGCAGAGCTGTCTCGACCACGACGTCCCACTGGTCACGCGCGTCAGCGACTTCCGTCACTTCGTCGCGACGGGTCTCACCCTGATCCCCGGCTGAGGCGGTGGTTGTTCGCGCCACTTGGTGTATGATCCGCCATTATGAAAACTGGTTTCATTACCGTTGGGATGCTCCTGGTGGCCACCTGCGGCTTCGGCCAACAGCCGGGGGCAGGGGAAACGCCGGGCATTCAAGACAATAGCTTCCTGCTGGAAGAGGCGTACAACCAGGAGGCGGGCGTGGTTCAGCACATCAGCTTCTTTGAGCGGTCCTTCGACGGCGCCGGATGGGTCTACGCCTTCACCCAGGAATGGCCCTTCCGCGGCCTGCGTCACCAGGTCTCGCTGACGCTGCCCATACAGGACACCGGCTCAGCGGGGAGCACCGGCGTGGGCGATGTCGCCCTCAACTATCGCTACCAGGTGCTGGGCGATGGCGCGGCGAGGCTGGCGGTGACGCCTCGGCTCTCGCTGCTTGTGCCCTCGGGAAGCTCCCAGAAGGGCCTGGGCACGGGTGGTGCCGGGATCCAGGCGGGTCTGCCTCTCAGTTGGGCGGCGTCAAGCCGGCTGACGCTGCACACCAACGCCGGCTTCACCCACACCCCCTCGGCGCAAAACGCCTTGAGTGCCGAGGCCGCGGCCTCGGCCTTCAGCCTGGGCCAGAGCGCGATCGCGATCGTGAGCCCGCGCTTCAACCTGATGCTGGAGGCGGTGTGGAGCCGCGCCCAGTCGGTCACCGACAAGGGACGGACGGAGTGGAGCGAGAGCGCCTATCTCAGTCCCGGAATCCGCTGGGCCCACAACCTGTCGAACGGCTTGCAGATCGTGCCCGGGGTGGCGGTGCCCATCGGCATCGGGCCCAGCAAGGGGGACAACGGGCTGCTGCTCTACTTGAGCTTCGAGCACGCCTTCCGGAAGAGATAGCGCCCTCAGTTCTCGTACGATGCCCCGGCCAGGACCTCGCCCTGGTGCCCCGATACCTTGACCGATAGCCGGTGCGATCCCGGCCTCTCGCCCGGCGGCCTCACGATGGCGAGAACGTAGTGGCCGGCCAGAGCCCCCTCCAGCCGGGTGAAGGCGGCGTGGTCGAAGAGGTGGGTCTTGGCGTAGAAGCCCCCGGTATCCTGGGCGGTCAGCTCCAGGCCGACCTCTAACGAGTGCGCGTCGGCGCCGGTGACGTCGAGGGCGAAGACGGAGGTCCGAGACGCGATCAACGCCCGTCGGGCCGGCTCATAGTCGTCGATCATGCGGACGCCGAACCGGCCCCGCATCTCGCCGAGCCCCCAGCCGAGGAAGACCAGCGCCTTGGGCCCGGGTAGGGGCGTGAGGGCTCGCGCCAGCACCTCCAGGCCCCTCTCCGGCGTGGCGGCTTGTTTCGCGGCCGCCGCGTCGAAGTGCTCGGCGAGCGAGGGGAAGTAGAAAGCGCGGATGGGCTGCGGTTGGTCCTGGTGGAGGACGAAGCGCTCAATGATCTGTCGCACGCGGGGCCGCTGGTTCGTGAAGTCGACCCAGAGCTTCAGGTGGCTGTCGAAGGAGACGACCGCGACCCGGTCCTCCTCGCCCAGCGTGTCCAGGAGCCGGGCGGCGCGGCGCTGCATCTTGATCAGACCGCCGATGCGGGAGGGGTCGAGGCTCTTCTGGAAGAAGAACACGATGAGGCGGCCGGCAACCGACTTGGGCACGCCGGCGGCTTCGCGATCGAGTCCTTCCGGGTAGGGATCGCCGGCCGAAACCCAGTGCACCGACTCGAGGCGAGCCGGCTGGCCATCCACTTCGACGCGGAAGTCCCTGGCCGTCAGCCCCCGAATGGGCTGGCCTCTTCGGTCCACCACCCGGGCGTCCACCAGAACCCGCTCGACCTCGACTGTCTCCGTGAAACGCGGCTGCTGCGCGACGGTGGCCGAGGCTGCCCATGCCGCCGCCGCTGGCAGAACCGCCACGCCTATCGCCCGAGCGAACATCCGGACCTGCCCGCCGGCGTCCGGACCAGGCCGATCAACCCTCATGGTCGGGACATTCTATCGGTTCGCGGCCACCAGGGCGGCCTGCGAGGACCGTGGGCCATGGCCGAACCGGCGGCGATCGGGCCCACCGCAGAGCCCGCGTGGTAGACTGCCCGCTCCATGATCCCGCGCTATTCGCGGCCGGAAATGGCCCGCATCTGGTCGGACGAGAACCGCTTCGGGAGCTGGCTCCAGGTGGAGCTGGCGGCGACCGAGGTGCTGAGCGAGCGCGGTGTGGTGCCCCGGCAGGCGCTGGACGCCATCCGGCGCAAGGCCCGCTTTGAGGTCGCCCGCATCGAGGCCATCGAGAAGGAAGTCCAGCACGACGTGATCGCGTTCGTGTCCTGTGTGGCCGAGAGCGTGGGGCCCGAGGGCCGCTGGATCCACTACGGCCTCACCTCGTCCGACGTGGTGGACACCGCGCTCGCCATGCTGATGCGCGACGCCTGCGACCTTATCCTCCAGGATCTCGCCGCCCTCAAGGACGTGGTGCGAGCCCGCGCCTTCGAGTTCAAGGACGTTCCCATGATCGGGCGCACCCACGGCGTCCACGCCGAGCCCATGACCTTCGGCCTCAAGCTCGCCCTCTGGTTCGACCAGTTGAGCCGCGATCAGGCGCGCCTCCAGGCGGCCCGCGCCGCCATCGCCGTGGGCAAGCTGTCGGGCGCGGTAGGCACCTTCTCGCACCTGCCACCCGAGGTCGAGGAAGCGGTCTGCCTGCGCCTGGGCCTTACGCCATCGCCCATCGCCTCGCAGGTCCTGCAGCGAGATCGCCACGCCCAGGTGCTGACCACCCTGGCCATCCTGGCCGCCAGCCTGGAGACCTTCGCCACCGAGATCCGGGCCCTGCAGAAGACCGAGGTCCGCGAGCTGGAAGAGCCGTTCGGCGACAAGCAGAAGGGCAGCTCGGCCATGCCCCACAAGCGCAACCCGGTAGGCTCGGAGCAGATCACCGGGCTAGCCCGTTTGGTGCGCGGCAACGCGGTGGCGGCCCTGGAGAACGTGGCCCTCTGGCACGAGCGCGACATCAGCCACTCCTCGGTGGAACGGGTGATCGTCCCCGACAGCTTCCTGGCCCTCGACCACATGCTGCGCCGCTTCACCAGCATCATGAAGGGCCTGAGCGTGAACGTGGAACGTATGCGCCGAAACCTCGACTCCTCCCGGGGACTCGTCTTCTCCGGCCAGTTGCTCCTGGAGCTGACGGCTACCGGCATGAGCCGCGAGGACGCCTATCGCATCGTCCAGGACCACGCCATGGAGGCCTGGAAGAGCGAGGCCGACTTCCGGCAGCGGGTGTCCGACGATCCGCAGATCCGCTCGGCGATGAGCCAGGCCGCACTTGATGAGGTCTTCAACCTGGACCGCTACCTGGGCCACGTCGACGTCATCTTCCGGAGAGTCTTTCCCGAGTCCGCCTCGTCGCGCCAGAACCCGACCCCAGCGCCGGAGGCCAAGGTCCTGGCGTGAAGCTGCTGGTCGATCCCCGGGTCCGGGAGACGCTGCTGAGCCTGGCGATTCTGCTCGGATCCTACCTGGCCGCGCGGCTGCTGTCGTACCTGTTCGCGCAGGTCTTGACGCGCGCCGCCCGCCGCACCGCCACCAGCCTCGACGACAGGCTGATCGGGGCCCTCAAGCGCCCTCTGACCTACAGCCTGTTCCTGGTCGGGGTCTGGGCCGCCGTCCACCGCCTGCCGGTGGCCACCCGCTGGGTCGATCGCAGCGACCGCGTCATGTTCGTGCTGGCCGCGCTCTTGGTGACCCTGGGGGTGGCCCGCGCCTACGGCATCTTCCTGAGCTGGTACACCACCGAATCCCGCCACCCCACGGCCGAGGGTCTGGCCAGGGAGTTCGGACCCCTCTTCGGCAAGGTGGGCAAGGTGTTCATCGCCGTGATCGGGGCCATCACCGTCCTCCAGCACTTCGGGGTGAATGTCGCCTCTCTGGTGGTCTCGTTGGGCGTGGGTTCGTTGGCCGTGGGCCTGGCCGCCCAGGACACCCTGGCCAACATGTTCGCCGGCTTCACCCTGATGCTGGACCGGCCCTTCAAGGTGGGAGACCGGGTGCGGCTGGCCACCGGGGAGGTGGGCGACGTGCAGGCGATCGGCATTCGCGCCACCCACATCCGAACCCTGGACGAGACCATCCTGGTGGTGCCCAACAGCGCGCTGGTGAAGGAGCGGCTCACCAACCTCACTTGGCCGGATCGGCAGCTGACGGTCAGGCTGGAAGTGAGCGTGCCCCATGACAGCGACTTCTCGCTGGTGCGGAAGATCCTCACCGACTCGGCGCTCGCCTCCTCCCACGTGGCCCTGAACCGGCCGCCAGCGGCGTTGGTGACGCGCTTTGCCGAGTTCGCGGTGGTGTGGCTGCTGGTCTTCTGGGCCCGGGACTACACCGACGAGGGCCTGGCACGAAGCGAGGTCCACGAGGAGATTCACCGCCGGCTGGCGGAGGCCGGCATCGAGTTCCCGATCCCGGTGCGCAAGGTGATTTCGGCAAGCGAGGTCCAAGCGTCATGAAGGCACGGGTCTACGTCACCCTCAAGAAGTCGGTCTTCGATCCCCAGGGCCACACCATCCACGATGCGCTGCACGGCATGGGTTACGCGTCGGTGGCGGGAGTGAGGCAGGGGAAGTTCTTCGAGCTGGACCTCGGGCAGGTCGACAGCGCCGAGCTGGCCCGAAAGACGGCGGAGGAGATCGCCCACCGGGTGCTGGCCAACCCAGTGATCGAAGCCTACCGCGTGGAGATTGAGTCGTGAGAGTCGGCGTGGTGGTGTTCCCGGGCTCCAACTGCGACCACGACGCCTACCACGTGGTGAAGCACGTGCTGAGCCAAGAGGCCGACTTCGTTTGGCACAAGGACTCCGACCTCTCCGGCCTCGACGCAGTGGTGCTTCCCGGCGGCTTCTCCTACGGCGACTACTTGCGGACCGGCGCCATCGCTCGCTTCAGCCCGGTCATGGGCGCGGTTCGAGAGTTCGCGGCCACCGGCCGGCCGGTGCTGGGCATCTGCAACGGCTTCCAGATCCTGCAGGAGGCGGGGCTGCTTCCCGGGGCCATGCTGCGCAACGCCAGCGTCAAATTCCTGTCGCAGCCCGTGCAGGTCCGGGTGGAACACACCGACACTCCGGTTACCGGCGGGCTTCGGACAGGTGAGGTGCTGACCATGCCGATCGCCCACGGCGACGGCAACTTCTACCTGCCGGATGGCGAGCTGGACCGCCTGGAGGGCGAGGGGCAGATCGTATTCCGTTATGTGTCGGCGGATGGCCGACTGGACGCCGCCGCCAACCCCAACGGCTCCGCCCGCGCCATCGCCGGCGTCTGCAACCGGGCCCGGAACGTGGTGGGACTGATGCCGCACCCGGAGCGGGCCTGCGAAGCCGAGTTGGGCTCGGCCGACGGCCGCAGGCTGTTCGAGGCCTTGATTCGTTCGGTGGTCGCGGCGTAAGGCGGCGGCCGCAGGCCGGAAGGCCGGCGATCGGCCCGGAGGCGGCCGAGGCCGGCCCCTCCGGCACGCTCAGGGGTTTAGGCGCGACGACGTTCGAGGGTTTCCACGCGCTCCTGGAGGGGGACCAGCCGATCGACCTTGGCCTCAACCCGTCCCAGTCCGGCGTCGAGGTGGTCGACCTTGGTCTCCACGCTCCCGAGCCTGGTGTCGAGGTGGTCAACCTTGGTCTCGACACTCCCGAGCTTGGTCTCCACGCTCCCAAGCCTGACGTCGAGGTGGTCGACCTTGGTCTCCACGCTCCCAAGCCTGGTGTCGAGGTGGTCAACCTTGGTCTCGACGCGGGCTAGACCCGTCTTCAGGTCGCGGATGTCGGTGCTGTGACCCTGCGCGATGGAGCGAAGAACGGATACGTCGGCGCGCACCTCATCGCGGAAATCCTGCAGGCTGCGTCGCGTCTCCTGGCGATGCGCCTCCAGGGCCTCGATGATGACGCGGTTCTGGGAGCGGATGTCCTCCAGAATCACCAGCCAGGCCGGCCCCGAAGACTCGGGGGACTTCGGTCTCGGGGCTCGCTTCTTCGGAGGCATCGGATGGCGGAGTCTACACGGAGTCGATCGGGGAGCGTCAGCGAAGAAAGGCCGTCAGAGGCCGTCAGGGTCGAGGGCAGCCGGCGCCCCGCTATCCCGCATCCCGTCGCGACAGCAGGATCGCCACCCCGGACAGCAGCGGTGGGACCATGAGCGCGAAAGGCGCGGCAGACTCCAACGAGCCTCCGCCGGCGGCGTGAAGGGAGCCGGAGGCGAAGGCCACCGCCACCGCCATGAGCAGCACGTTGGTGAAGAGCGCGATCCGCTGCACCCTCCGGCGCAGCCGAGCCGCCGACGGCGAACCGCCGGCGATCAGCAGGGCTGCGGCGTTCACCGCCGCCAGCGCCACCAGCGCACCGCCGGTCCAGGCGTCCACCCGGTAGCGCGGTCGCAGCTCAACCCACAGGCCGGCAGCCAGCAAGAGCCCGTTCATCAGCAGCGCCGCCGCCCTGATCCAGGGCCAGGCCCCCGCTCTCACCACGGCCTCAACGGCTGACGCATGCGAAGTCCTTCATGATGCCGCCAGCATCGAAGTAGATGAAGTAGATCATGTCCCCGGCCAGGAAGACCCGGACTTCCGGGTACCGGCGTCCCTTCTCGATGATCTCCGCCTGCCGGAGCCTGCCCCTCTCTTGGGCCAGTCGCCGCAGGTCCTCCCCGTTAGAGGCGGAAGCCAGGAGCGGAGTGCCTTCATCGTGTAGGCCCTTGACGATTTGTTGCAGCGTGGGCTCATGGGGCAAGAGCTTCTTGAGCCGGTTCTCATGCTGGGTGAAGCGCCGGGCGTTGAAGCCCGCGTTGCCCAGCAGCAGGGCCAGCATCACCAGAAAGCCCGTGGTGGCCAGACTTCCCGCGATGATGACGAAGCGCTTCATGCCGACACCCGCCGCCCGCCATTCTAGCGGAGGTGCGCCGCCGGCGCGCAGCCGGGGCGGTGCCGCTGGTGCCGCTCGTGCCGCTCGCGCGCCTGCGGTGCGGCAGTTGGGAAGGCGCCTCCGGTACAATCGTGGTTTGGGAAGGAGACCATGACGCCCGAGCTACTGGCGCAGCACAACCTCACCCAGGACGAGTACGGCCGCATCGCCGGCTGCCTGGGCCGGGAACCCAATCTGACCGAGCTGGGGCTCTTCTCCGTCATGTGGTCGGAGCACTGCTCGTACAAGAGCAGCAAGATCCACCTGAAGACGCTCCCCACCCAGGGCCCGCGGGTCTTGCAGGGACCGGGAGAGAACGCCGGCGCGGTGGACATCGGCGACGGCCTGGCTGCCGTCTTCAAGATCGAATCCCACAACCACCCCTCCTACATCTAGCCCTACCAGGGCGCCGCCACCGGCGTCGGCGGCATCCTGCGCGACATTTTCACCATGGGCGCCCGGCCCATCGCCATCCTGAACAGCCTGCGCTTCGGCCCGCCCGGCGATGCCAAGAGCCGACAGCTCATCGGCGGCGTGGTGGCGGGGATCGGCGGATATGGGAACGCCTTCGGCTGCCCCACGGTAGGCGGCGAGGTGGTCTTCGAGGACTGCTACCGCCAGAACCCGCTGGTGAACGCCTTCTGCCTGGGCATCGTGAGGGCCGATCGGATCTTCAAGGGCCGCGCCGACGGGGTCGGCAACACCGTCTTCTATGTCGGCGCCAAGACTGGACGGGACGGAATCCACGGCGCCACCATGGCCTCCGCCGAGTTTGGTGAGGGCAGCGAGGAGAAGCGGCCGACCGTGCAGGTGGGCGATCCCTTCATGGAGAAGGTGCTGCTCGAAGCCTGCCTCGAGGTGCTGAGGACCGGGGCGGTGGTGGGCATCCAGGACATGGGTGCCGCCGGTCTCGCCTGCTGCACCTCTGAGATGCCGGCGCGCACGGGGCGCGGAATGGACGTGGAGATCACGC
>DATECU010000026.1:0-8556 GCA_035286745.1 Vicinamibacteria bacterium
CGCCCCACCGTGTTCGGCCCAGGCCTTGGCCCTGGCCAGCCCGCGGATTGCGTCGCCCTGGACCAGTGGCCTCAAGCGAATGCTCAGTCCCTCGAAACCCAGTCGGCACACTGTCCTCCGAGAAGATGCGGAATCGCTGGCAGGTGGGCCTCGGCCTTGACCCGCCCCAAACCGGGGCCTAGAATCGCCACGCCTGCTTCTCCAGGGCTCGAAATAAGGGAACCTCATGGCCGACGCCCCCCACACCGCGAGCCTCACCGTTCTCGGAGGACCCCTGAAGGGGCGCAGCCACGCCTTCGAGGACGCCGTCGAGGAGGTCTTCATCGGTTCGGACCCGGACTGCCAGCTCTGTCTGAACCTGCCGGGAGTGAGTCCGATCCACGCTCGAGTGTGGCTCGAGGTGGGCGGGGCCACCGTCCATGACACTCACAGCCCGCTAGGCGTCTTCGTCAATGACGATCGGGTCACGGAGAAAGCCCCGCTCAGAGACGGCGACTTCTTGTGGCTCGGCAGCCCCGGGGCCGCGGAAAGCGTGCTCTTGCAGTTCCGTGGCCCGGCACCGGCCGCTGCCCAGGCCGCCGAAGCCCCGGAAGAAGAGGTCTGGGTTATCGAGGAAGCGCCCGAGGAGCCGGTGGCTGTCGCCCCGGTGGTCGCACCGGCCGAGACGGCAACCGAAACCGCGGCGGAGTGGTTCTTTGCCGAGGTTGAGCCGGCCGAATCCGCCGCCGCGGCCGTCCAGGCGCCCGTAGTGGCAGAAGCCCCGGCCGAGGCGCAGGAGTTCTTCTTCGAAGACGAGCCGGCCTCCTCCCAACTAGAGCCCCCGCCACCCGGTCCGGCCTTCGACGAGTTCCTCCTGGAGGACGCCGCGGCCGGGCAGCCCGGGCAAGAGGAGCCCGCGTTCGAGGTGGGCGCCAGCGACGCCAGTTTCCTGGTCGAGGGACCAGCCTCGGCTCCGCCGGCCCGCTCCGCTCCGCCGGCACCTCCGCCGGTCAAGTGGGAGGTTGCCGACGCCCCGGCTCCCCAGCTGCCCCGGGCTCAGCCGCCGGTGATACCCCAGGCCCCGCCGCCCCCGGCGCCGGTCTCGCCACCAGCCCCACCACCACAGGCGGCTCCGCGGCCTCCGTCCCCGGCGCCCAGCGCTCCCAGGCCCGCTGCACCCACGCCAGGTCCCGTCCGCCGGCCCGCGCCCGCCCCGCCCGCTCGCCGCCCGGCGAGATCGGGGGCTGGCCGTCTGGTGGCGTTGGCCGCACTGGTGGTCGTTGTGCTCGGCGGAGGTGGCGTTGCCGCCTGGTGGTTCCTGTTGCGCGGCCCCCGGATCGATGCGGCCGAGCCCCGCCAGGTCCGGCCCGGCGACACGGTCACGCTCACCGGGAAGAACTTCGCCGCTGATGCCGCGGGGAACCTGGTGCGGTTCAAGGGCGACAAGCCGGGCCGTGTGCTTCGGGTGTCGCCCACCCAGCTTCAGGTGGAGGTGCCCGAGGTCGGCTCGGCTCCGGGGCGGGAGGAGCCGGTGCCGGTGGTGGTGAGCGTGGACGGCAAGGACTCGGCACCCTTCGAGCTGCTGTTGACGGCGGCCCCCCGCATCCACGGCCTCTCGCCGAGCGTGGCGATGCCCGACGAGGAGATCACGCTCGCCGGAGGCGGCTGGGGGGTGGGGGTCAAGGTCCACTTCGGGACCGTCGAGGCCCAGGTCCTGGAGGTCAAGCCTAACGCCGTGAGGGTGCGGGTGCCGGCGCTGACCGAGCCCATCGGAACCGCCCTACCGGTGGTGGTGAGCATGGGTACCCTGACCTCGAACACGGCACCTTTTGCCATTGGTCACCTGCCGCTGCTCACTGCAATCGAGCCCCAGTCCGCTGGCCCAGGGGATGTGGTGGTGATCAAAGGACGCGGGTTCCACCTGCGGGCCTCCGCCAATCTACTGAAGATCGGCGGCGCGGTGGCGCTGGTGCTCCAGGCTTCGGACACCGAGATCAAGGCCATCGTGCCGCGGGCCGCCGAGAACCCCCAGGCTTCGGTGGAGCTCAAGGTACCCGCTTCGGAGCACCTGGGTCAGGCCACTCTGGCACTCGGTGGCTTGCCCGACCCGCTGACCTTCCGCTTCGTGGCCGAGCCGTTCTTCGACGGAAGCGCTCATGACCACGCGCTGCTCAGCACCGGTCTGGGACCCGCCTTCGTGCTCTCGGCCTCCGGCGGTCGTTCGGCGGCGGAGCGGGCCCTGGAGGCCCAGAACCGGCTGAACGGGGCCGTGGACGCCCTGCGGGCGGGAGCGGCCCCCGATATCACGGTGCGGCTGGACGCCAGCCCGGCGGTGGTCCTGGGGGGCAGCGGGAGTCCTCTCCTGGAGGTGAGCGACGAGGACGCCGCCGCGTATAACGAAGACTGGACGGACGGCCGGGGCCGGGGTGGGCCGGCGACGGCGGTGCGCCTGGCGCTCTGGTGGGGCGCGGTGGCCCGCGACCTGGCCATGGCGCTGGCCCGCAGCGAGCGACCCAAACACGCCACCAGCCTGGCGCCCGAAGGCAAGGCCCTGATCGACCTCTACGACGCGGTCAAGAAGGGGAGCAAGGCCGGCCTGACCCGGGAGGCGGTGGCCAAGGCCAAGCCGGCGGTCCGAGAGGCGGCGCGAGCGGCGGTGCTGCGGGTGCCTGCCTCGGTCCTGCCGCCGGTGGCGCCGGTGCCGGTGCCGGCGGGCGGCGCCCAGCCCGCTCCCTCGGCCCCGCCCAAAGTGGAGGCCTTCCGCCTGGAGGGCACCTGGTCGGGCGTCGAACGCGACTCCGGCGAGACCCGCTACGTCACCCTGAACTTCACCAAGAGCGGCGGCAGTCTGACCTACGAGCGGGCGCTCAGCCTCACCGTGCCCCTGCTGTCGGTGGAGCAGCCGCAGCGGGGCAGCCTGCGCTACTCGTTGCGCAGCGGGGCCAGCACCCGCTACTACGCCGGAAGGTGGGATGGCCAGAAGGTTCAGGGCCGGATCTGCTCCGACGCCGACTGCAAGACCGCCACCGGGACCTTCGAGCTTGTGCGCTCGCGCTAGACGATCCGCTGCCTCATGAGCTTCGAGAAGCGCATCATTCCCGTGTCATCGGGCAAGGGTGGGGTGGGCAAGACCACCATCGCCTTGAACTACGCGCTCGGCCTCGCCCGCTACGGCAAGACCGTCCTGCTCGACCTCGACACCGGCACCTCGTCGCTGCGCAGCTGCATCGACACCCCGGTCTTGCGGGACCTCTATCACTTCTTCAAGAAGGGCGTGCCGCTGGGCGATTGCGTGACGCCACTGGACCCCAAACTGGACCCCGGCGGTCTTCATCGGAACTTCGGTTTCATAGCCTCCCCCAAGCACCTGATCGAGGACATCACCAACTTCACCCAAGCCCGGCGAGAGCAGTTGATCGACGCCATCAACGCTCTGCCTGCGAGCTTCGTGGTGCTGGACCTCAAGGCGGGGCTCGACCCCAGTGTCATCGAGTTCCTGCCCTACTCGAACAGCGGCATCCTGATCTTCACCCCCAACCACCCCGCAGCAACCTTGGCCGCCGCCGACATCGTAAAGGCCATCCTGTTCCGCAAGCTCCGGGTGCTGTTCGCCGTCGGCTCGCCCGTCTACCGGGACCTGGGCGGGCTCACCCCCCGGCTGGTCAACGACCTCATCGATCGGGTGGAGGACGTCTACGACTCCTCGGTGCACAACCTGGACGCCTTTGTTGCCGACCTCCATCACGCGCTGGGGGACCACCCGGTGTTTCGGGCGGTGGCGGCGGCGGTGGACAGCTTCGTGGTCCACTACGTCTTGAACCGCTTCGACGGGGTCAAGTCGTCGTACGACACGGCGGTGAAGCCCTTTGTCGAGAGCCTGGCCGAGAACGTCTCGGCGCACATGACGATTCTGAACCTGGGTTGGGTGCCGGAGTCGGGGAAGATCAACGAGTCCAACATGAAGCGGATTCCCGCCTTGCTGGGTCAGGAGGCCAAGCCCAAGACCCAGGCACAAAGCGCCGCTCAGCTCGAGTTGCAGCGGCTGGCGGCCCTTCACCTGCCCCGCCGCACCCCCCGGCCGGAGAAGCCCAAGCTGCCGGCTCCCGGTCTCAAGCCCGCGGCGACCCCCTACCTGGAGGCCCAGCTCGAGGGGCTGAGGCGCATGCACGACGACATCAAGGGCGCCGACTTCAAGGAGAACTTCGCCTATCTGACCGCTCGCTCCCTCCACGTGCTGAAGGCCCGGCGGAGCAGCGACTTCGGGGACACCCGCCTGTTCAAGACCTCGGAGCTGCAGGACGCGCTTCGGCTTCGCGGACGTTAGGTGGGGGCCTGGCTTCCCGCCGGGATTCGCATCCTGGAGCAGGGAGCGGATTCCGCCGGCCTGTGGGCGCGCTTGCAGGTGGAGCCCGACAGCCCCTGCTTCCGAGGTCACTTCGCGGGCCAGCCCATCCTCCCGGGCATCGCCCAGTTAGGCATGGTGTTGGGCGTGCTGGCTTCTCAGGGCTGGCAGCGTGGGCTCATCGCCGTGCGCTCTCTCAAGCTCCGGCGTCTGGTGGGTCCCGGGGAGGTGCTGGAGCTGCGGGTGGGAAGGCCCAGCGCCGAGGGGCTTTCGCTGTTCGAGACCAGGGCGCACGGGGAGGTGGTGGCCAGCGGGGCGGTGGTGACCTCGGAGCTGGGGGCGTGACCGCGCCCACGGGCTTCCCGCATCCCCGGGACCTGATCCCACACCGGGGCCCCATGCTACTCCTGGAGCGGATTCTGGACTCGATGCCCGACGGGGTCTCCTGTCAGGGGCGGATTCCGGCGGACAGCCCCTTCGCCGCGGAGGGTCGGGTGCCGGCGCTGGTCTCCATCGAGCTGGCGGCCCAGGCGGCGGCCGTCTTCGAGGCCCTGGTCCGACGGGAATCGAGCGGGGCCGCCGGCCCGCGAATCGGCTACCTGGTCAGCGTGAGGGCGGCCCGCTTTGCCTTCACCGAGCTGCCCACCGGTGAGCCCCTGGTGGCCCAGGTGCGAAGCGCGGGCAGTTCGCCACCGCTGGGCCTCTACGACGTGCGCGTGGAGCGAGACGGCGTCCTGGTGATGACGGCCACCCTCGGCGCATACCTCACAATATCGGGTATCCTTGGCGCGCCTTGACTGCTCCTGATTCCCCCCTCTTCCACGCCCTCGGTCTCCGCAAGAGCTACTCGCTGGGGGCCGTGCGGATCGAGGCCCTGCGGGGTGTCGACCTGGTGGTCCAGCGCGGCGAGTTCGTGGTGGTGGCGGGGCCTTCGGGCAGCGGCAAGACCACGCTCTTCAACCTGCTGGGCTGTCTCGACGAACCGGAGGCCGGGCGCGTGGTTCTCGACGGAGTCGACCTGGGAGCGGCCAGCCAGGGCGACCGCACGCTGATTCGCCGGCGAAAGCTGGGCTTCGTGTTCCAGTCCTTCAACCTGATCCCGGTGCTCTCCGCCTACGAGAACGTGGAGTACCCGCTCTGGATCGACGGGGTGCCCGCTGCCGAGCGGAAGCGCCGAACCGAAGGGGCGTTGGCCTCGGTCGGTCTGGGCGATCGTCTCAAACACCGGCCCGACCAGCTCTCGGGCGGAGAGCGGCAGCGGGTGTCGCTGGCGCGAGCCCTGGTTCACGATCCCCTGGTGATCCTGGCCGACGAGCCCACCGCCAACCTGGACTCCAAGACCGGAGTCGCCATCGTCGATCTGCTGGCGCGGATGAACGCCGAACGCGGGACCACCTTTCTGTTCGCCACTCACGATCCTTCGATCATCGAGCGGGCGCCGCGCACGGTGCGCCTCAAGGACGGCGAGGTGGTTGCGGACGAGACCCGGGGGGCGCTTTGAAGTTCGCCCAGATCGCCCTCCGCAACCTGGCGCGGAACCGGCGCCGCACCGCTCTCTCTCTCTTGCTGATCGCCGCCGGCTCGGTCGCCATCCTGCTGACCGCCGGCTTCGTTCGTTACTCGTTCGGCGGCTTGCAGGAGGCCATCGTGCGAGGAGGGCTGGGGCACCTGGAGGTGGGGCCGGCCCAGGACCTGGCGGCCTCGCCCCTGGAGCGCTCGGGCTTTCCCGGTCTCGCCGAGTGGGAGGGGGTCCGGGCCCGGATCGAGGGGTTGCCCCACGTGCTGGCATCCGAAGGCGTCATCCGTTTGACGGGGCTGGCCAGCAAGGGCGACCGCACGGTGGCGGTCATGGGCCTGGGAGTCGAGCCGGAGCGGGAACGGCGGATGAGCTTCGAGCTCAAGCTCAGGGTCGGCGCCTACCTGAGCGACCTCCCGCCTGCCGAGGGTGAAGACGGGGTGGTCCTGGGCGTGGGCCTGGCGCGGGCGCTCGGGGTGCAGCCGGGAGAGGTGGTGACGCTCACCGCCTTGACCGCCGACAGCACCCTGAACGCCTACGACATGACGGTCGTCGGACTGATCAGCACCGGCTTGCAGGACCTGGACGCCCGCTTCTTCAAGACGCATCTGGCCAGCGCCCAGCGCTTGCTGGGGACGGACCGCGTGTCGTCCCTGCTGGTCGCGCTCGACGATACCAAACGAACCCAGGAGGTGGCCGCCCGGGTTCGCGACCGGCTCGCCGGCCAGCCGGGCCTCGCGGTCGCGGATTGGGAGAGCCGCGCCAGCTTCTACGGCCAGGTGAAGGCGCTCTACTCCGGCATCTTCTGGTTCCTGGGCGGAATCGTCTTCGTGCTGGTGTGCCTAGCGGCGTCCAACACCTTGCTGATGGCCATCCTGGAGCGGGTGCGCGAGATCGGCACCCTGCTGGCCCTGGGCACCAGCCGGGGCCAGGTGGCGGCGATCGTGATCCTGGAGGCGCTGTGGCTGGGGCTGATCGGCGCCGGCCTGGGCAACGCCCTCGGCCTGGGCCTGGCCGCTGCGATCAACGCGGCCCACATCAAGATGCCCCCGCCGCCGGGTGCCGCTTCCGGAATCGATCTCCGGTTGGTGCTGGCAGCCTCGGACTTCGTCCTGGTGACGGCGCTCATGCTCGGGGTGCTGGCGGTGGCCGCCACGCTGCCGGTGCTGCGGGCGGTGAGGCTCCGCATCGTGGAGGCGTTAGGCCATGTCTAGCCGGGCACCCGGCCGCTCGGTGATCCTCCGCTTTGTACTGCCCTTGGTCCTGCTGGGTGTGCCGGGGGGCAGTACCTGGGCCGAGACGCCAGAGGACCTGCTGCGCCGCAGCGACCTGGCGGCGGCGGCGCCTCTTGCCTTTCGCGCGGTCCTGCGGGTGACGGCCGACCGGAAGACGGTCGGCCTGGAGGTGTGGCGCTCGGGCGAGGACCGGACGCTGGTGCGCTTCCTGAGTCCCAAGGAGCGCGGCAAGTACCTGGTGCGCCTCTCCGGTACGCTCTGGTTCCTGTCGCCGGGAGCCAAGAAGCCGGTGAAGCTGGCTCCCTCGTACAAGCTGAAGGGCAGCGCTTCCCTGGACGACCTGCTGGGGATTCACTATTCGCGGGACTACGAGGTCGTTTCGTTTGCCGAGGAGGAGGCCGGGCCCGGGTCGCTCAAGGTCTTCGACCTCCGGGCCAAGGGCAAGGCCCCCTATCCGCGCGTGCGCTACTTCGTGCGCACCCCGGAGACCCGCCCCGTGCGAGCCGAGTACAAGCTGGCCAGCGGGAAGCTGGCCAGCGTGGTGGAGTTCGCCGAGTGGGACCCGAGCCACCGCCTGCGGTTCAAGCGCCTGATCTTCCGCGACGCCCTTCGCAACGGAGCGGTGACCGAGGTGGAACTGGCGGAGATGGAGGAGCGGGCGGTGCCGGCGGGCCTCTTCGACCTGGAAGACGGCAGCGAGCGCTCCCGGCTCTTCGGCTCGCCGGCCCCTGCCAAGTCCAGCCCCTCGCCACGCTGACAGCGATCGACGACTGACCGCTCCCCCTTCCGCCGCGTCTCCAGCCACGCAGCCCGCCGTGGCTGATGGCGCTGACTTCCGATCGCTGTCGCATCCGACGACGGCTCCTTCCACCGCGGTTGACTCCAACGTCCCCCGAGGGTAGCTTCCCTCGTCATGAGCGGCTCTCCGGCGCTGAAGCTCCAACCTGAGGACGTCTGCGCGCGACTCCTCGACTTCGTGAACACCGGTCTCGGTCTCCCCGCGGGGCGGGCGGTGGGGACGGAGGACCCGCTGGAAGCGGCGGGTGTGGATTCCTTGGCGTTCCTCAAGGTGCTGCTCTTCATCGAGACGGAGTTTGGGTTCTGGGTTCCCGACGAGGACCTGGTGGACGAGAACATCGCCACCGTCTCCACCCTGGCTCGCTACATCTCCTGCCGTGGCGCCGCTGCCTAGCCGGGCTCGCGGCGGGCGCAGAACGCCTGGGCGAGGGCCCGGGTGAGGGGGAAGCGCCGGCTGCCGCTCCGGGGCGCCGACCTGGTGCTCGTCGGCCTGGCCAGTCGCTATGCGGGCGGCATCAACAACGCCATCCTGGTGGCGGAGACCGAGGGCGCTCCTTCCGCCGAACGGATGCGGGCCGCTCTTGAGCGCCTCCTCGACCAGAGCCCCTGGCCGGCGGCCCGCCTGCGGCGCTCCTGGCCCTGGGGGCGTCTCCACTGGGCCGCCGGACCCAGAGCGGGGCTCAAGG
>DATECU010000027.1:0-3721 GCA_035286745.1 Vicinamibacteria bacterium
CCGAGAAGAGCCTGATTCAGGCCATCCTGGACGGGCGCCACCCGACCGGCTCGACCCTCCCCGCAGAACGCGAGCTGGCAGCAGCTCTCGGGGTCACCCGGCCCACGCTCCGCGAAGCGCTGCAGCGGCTCCACCGCGATGGCTGGATCGGCATCCGCCACGGCAAGGGCACCGTGGTCAACGACTACTGGGCCCACGGCGGGCTAAACGTCCTCTCCGCGCTGGTCCGACACGGGAAGCGCCTTCCCGACGACTTCATCCGCAACCTGCTGGAGGTGAGGACCGCCCTGGCGCCCGCCTACGCCCGGGCTGCTGTCGACCGATCTCCCGCCCAAGTCCTCGCCTGCTTGGAGGAGGCTCCCCAGCTCGCCCTCACCGCCGCTGGCTTTGCCCGCTTCGACTGGTCCTTGCACCGATCCCTGGCGGCGGCCTCCGGGAACCCCATCCACAGCCTGATCCTGAACGGCTTCGCCGGCTTCTACGAGGAGGTGGCTGGCCTCTACTTCGCCCACGCCGAAGGGCGGCGTCTTTCTCAATCGTTCTACGCAGCGCTGGCGCGCGCCGCCCGCCTGGGCGCGGCCCGGCAGGCTGAGCGAGTGACCCGGGACGCCATGGAGGAGAGCGCCGGCCTGTGGCGCCGGGTCGAGCGGCGCCTGGCCCGCCAGCCATGAGGCGCTGGAACGGATGGGGCGAGGAGAGCGTGGTGGCCCAGGTCCCCGAGGCCGCGCTTACGCAGTTGGCGGGCCATCTCGGTCCAGGACAGCCTGGTCCCGACGCCCCCTGGCCGGAGGTGGTGGCAGCGGTGCCAGCGTCCCGGCTGCCGGCTCACCCCCTGGTGACGACCGAGCCGGCGCCCCGCATGCGTTATGCGGCGGGTCAGAGCCTGCCGGACTGGATTGCCCTCCGCAGCGGGCGCCTGCCGGCCTTCCCCGATGGGGTGGCGTTTCCAGAGAGCGAGGCGGAGGTGCGGGAACTGCTCGCCTTCGCCGCCAGCGTTGGCGCTCGCCTGATCCCCTACGGCGGGGGCACCAGCGTGGTCGGCCACCTGGCGGTGCCGCCTGGCCCCCGTCCCGTGCTGACCGTCAGCCTGGCCCGCATGAGCAGCCTGCTCGACTTCGACGGCAGAAGCCGCCTGGCCGTGTTCGGCGCCGGCATCGCCGGCCCCGACCTGGAGGCCCAGCTCCGGGCCCGCGGCTTTACGTTAGGCCACTTCCCCCAGTCCTTCGAGTATTCGACCCTGGGCGGCTGGGTAGCCACCCGCTCTTGCGGCCAGGAGTCCCTGGGGTACGGCCGCATCGAGAGGCTCTTCGCCGGCGGGCGGATCGAGGCGCCCGCGGGACGCCTCGACCTACCACCCTTGCCGGCCTCGGCCGCGGGTCCCGACCTGCGCTCCTTCATCCTGGGCTCGGAAGGCCGCTTCGGCATCCTGACCCAGGCCACCGTCCGCATAACCCCTGTGCCGGAGACCGAAGAGGTCCATTCCGTCTTCTTTCCCGAGTGGACGACAGCCCTGGAAGCGCTTCGCCGGCTGGCGCAGGCTCGACTCTCTCTGTCGATGCTCCGCCTCAGCACTCCGGAAGAGACGGAGACCAGCCTGCGGCTCTCGGCAGGCGGCCGGCGGCTGGTCTTGCTCGATCGCTATCTCCGCTGGCGAGGAGCCGGGCCGGAGAAGTGTCTGCTCCTGCTGGGTCTCGCCGGCTCTCGCCGCACGGTGAGCGTTGGGCGCGAGGAGGCGGTGCGGCTGGCGGTGACGGGAGGCGGCGTATCTCTGGGACGTCTGTTCGAGAAGGGCTGGCGCGATCAGCGGTTTCGCGCTCCCTACCTTCGCAACGCGCTCTGGGAACGAGGCTACGCGCTGGACACCCTGGAGACGGCGGCGCCGTGGGGCCGCATCCCATCGCTCCTCGGCGCGGTCGAGACCAGCCTCCGCGACGGTCTGCGGCAGCAGGGTGAGACCGTGTTCGTGATGAGCCATCTCTCCCACGTCTACCCCGACGGGGCCAGCCTCTACACCACCTACCTCTTTCGCCGGACAGCCGACCCGGAGGAGATGCTCTCCCGCTGGCGAGCGCTCAAGACCTCCGCCAGTGAGGCGATTCTGGCCCAGGGGGGCACCATCAGCCATCAGCACGGCGTGGGTAGGGATCACCTTCCCTTCCTGGCCCGCGAGATTGGCCCGCTGGGCGTGGCGGCGCTCGGGTCCGCGGCCCGGGTCTTCGATCCGGACGGGATCATGAACCCGGGTGCACTGGTCGCCTAACCCTATGTGGATGCACGGCTGGCGCGACCAGGCCGCACGCAGGCTCAGCGAACCCTGGGACCTGGTGGTGGTGGGAGGCGGCATCACCGGGGCCGGCATCCTGCTCGAAGCGGCGCAACGAGGTCTGAAGGCCCTGCTCCTGGAGCAGAGGGATTTCGCCTGGGGCGCCTCCAGCCGCTCCTCGAAGCTGGTCCACGGCGGCCTGCGCTACCTGAAGCAGGGGAAGCTCCGCCTCACCGCAGCCGCAGCCCGCGAGCGCCAGCGCTTGCTGGTGGAAGCCCCGGGCTTGGTGGAGCCGCTCGGCTTTCTTTGCCCCACCCAGCCGGGTGGGGCTCGGGACCGGGTACTGCTGACTCTCGGCCTTTCCGTCTACGACCATCTGGGCGGCGCCGGGCGGCACTCCTATCTGGCCAACGGCGCCTTCCGAAGCCAGGCTCCGCATTTGGTGTCGACCGTCACCGGCGGCCATCACTTCCAGGACGCCCACACCGATGACGCGCGCCTTACGCTGCGCCTGCTGCAAGAAGCCAGAGCCGACGGAGCCGAGGCCATGAACGCGGTGACGGTGGTGGGCCTGCTTCGCGCCGCCGGTCGGGTGGCGGGCGTGGTCGCGCGCGATGCGGTGACCGGCCGCAGCCACCAGGTGCCGGCCCGAGCCGTGGTCAACGCCGCCGGGCCCTGGTCCGACCGGCTTCGCGAACCGCTAGGCGCCACTGCCCGGATCCGACCGCTGCGGGGGAGCCACCTGGTTTTCCCCGCCTGGCGACTGCCGGTCGCTCAGGCCCTCACCGTCTTCCATCCCGCCGACCGCCGGCCGGTGGTGATTGCCCCCTGGGAGGGAGCCACCCTGGTGGGCACCACCGACCTGGATCATCGCCAGCCGCTCGACCAGGAGCCACGAATCAGCGTTCAGGAGCTCACCTACCTCATGGAGCTGGTGCGCGCGTGGTTTCCGTCTCTCGACCTCGGTCCCGACGACCTGGTGTCCACCTTCGCCGGCGTGCGGCCGGTCGTGGGCTCGACCCACCGGGACCCGACCTGCGAGTCGCGAGACCATGTGGTGTGGAACGAGTCCGGGCTGCTCACCGTCACCGGGGGCAAGCTCACCACCTTCCGTCTGATCGCGCAGGATGCCCTGCGAGCGTTGGGGCGCACCGTCGGCGGCGTCGCCTCCGGCGCCGCCCGGCCGCTGTTCCGTCCCCCGGGCGCCGTCGAGCCGCTGGCCGCCCTGCCAACTCCGGTCCGCGATCGCTTGCTGGCGCGCTACGGACCCGATGCCGCCAGCGTCGCCGTCGCCTCCCCGCCCGAGGAGCTCGTCGTCATCCCCGGAACCCACACCCTGTGGGCGGAGCTGCGCTGGGCCGCCCGGGCCGAAGCCGTCAACCACCTGGACGATCTCCTGCTCCGGCGGGTGCGGCTCGGCCTCCTGCTACCCACCGGGGGCCTCCGTTGGGCGCAGCG
>DATECU010000028.1:0-9681 GCA_035286745.1 Vicinamibacteria bacterium
ACCCCGCATTGCCCGAGCTGGCGTAGCCCTTCTCCTGGAGCCGCTTCAGGATCTTGCGGGCCAGCCCTTCGCCCCACTTCTGACCCGCCGCCATCGACTCCTGGACGATCTGGGGCTGCACCTCGATCAGCCGCTGGCCCAGCGGCCCCTGGTAAAACTCGATCAAGCCGCGGATCTCCGCGTGGGTCAGGTGTTTGTCGTAGACGGGTACCACCAGTGCTATCAGGTCGTCGCCCCGAGCCTCGGCCCGGAACCCCTCCCAGAACGCCTCCGGGACCTGCGGGAAGGCCTTCTTGTGGGCGGGCAGCATGGCGTCCATCACCTGCTGGCCCATGCGGCCTGCACCACTGACCTCGAGCAGCCGACGGATGTCGTCGGCCTTGGTGTTGGCCTCGATCCGGGTCGGGCTCGCCGCCCCGGGAACCTGCGCGGGGGGCTCCGCCAGCAGCGCCATCATGATCATCGCTAGGTGCATCATTCCCTCCCGGGTCAAGAACCGTGCCCGCAGGGCGTTCCGGCTCGACCGCGAGTATGGCCGCCCCCCACTTGGGTCGCAAGCCGCGGTGACCCGGGAGTGTGACGCGGCTCACGCCCGGCGGGGCCCCCTCAACCGCAATCCGCCCAAGCTGGTCCAAGCTTTCGAGAGGGAGGTCGTCCATGACAGCGCGTTTCGCCCTTGCCTGGCTCCTGGTCGTGCCCACGGCGCTTCTGGCCGAGGAGCAGCCGCCCATCGACATCGTGTTCAAGATCCACCTGGAGCCGCAGAGCACCCGCGAGGCGTATCGCAAGCGGCGTGACGACGTGGAAGCGGTGCGCGCCATCGCCGAGGCCCATGGAGCCCGCCTGAGCATCCACGGCAACGGCGAGTTCTGGGAATACTCGCGCGAAGAAGGCGATGCGCCGCTGGTGCGGGCCTGGATCGCCGCCGGCCATCACGTGGGCGTGCACATGCACAGCGTCTACCGTCGTGGACCTCACGACTGGCCCCAGCTCCCAACGGCCCAGCAGACCGCCGACCGGATACGCTCGCTGTGGCAGGACCACAGCGATGCCCTGCGCACCCTGGTCCCGGAGCATGCCATCCAGGGCGCCACGCCGTTCGGCTTCGAGGGCGGCACCTTCGACACCCTGATGCAGTCGTTTGGCTTCTCCATCCTCGGAGGAGGCCGCCACGAGATCGCCAGCGACCTCCTGGGCCATCCGCCGTTCAATCCCTGGCGGCCGGGGGCGGCGGGCCTGGAAGAGGATCTCAGCAATCGCGACTACTTGATCGTCTTCCATTGTCCACAGATCACCGAAGCCAAACCCCACGGACCGCAACCGGGCACCTTTCAGGACGCCACGGTCGCCCACCTGCAAGTCGAGTTCTTGCAGGTGTTGCTGGAGCGGGAGCGTGAGGCGCGCACAGGAGGCGTCGCGAAGCGCTGGCTGTTCGGCTTCTTGACCCACGACAACCAGTCGCCGGCGGAGACTCGAGCCGAGATCGAGCGCCTGTTCACCTGGCTGGACCCGTTCGTGAGGGCGGGCCAGGCTCGCTATGCGTCGTTTGACGAGGTGGCGGCGAGCTTCCTGGACTGGGAGGCCCGCCATCCCGGGGTTTCGTCCTTCCACTACCAGGCAGGCGACCCCTACCCCTACTCGTTCCCGGCGTTGGCCTCGGCGCTCCACGCCAGTTCTTCCCAGGTGGTGGACCTGCTAGGGTCGGTCGAGCTGGGAAGTGGCACCTCCGCCTACCGTTTACTGCGGGGGACCCGCAGCGGCACTGAGAAGGAGGAGTTGCTGCTGGCCTGGCGTGCCGCCGGATCTGCGAACGTTGACCTGTCGGCTCTCTGGCCGGGGAGCCTGCGGGTCATGGATGGCGCGAGCGGGCGTGAGGAGACAGCCTCCGCCACCGCGGTACCGGTGGGTCCCGACCCCGTGCTGGTGCGCCGATGAAGGGCGGGCTGCGAAGCGCGGCCCTCGCGCTGGGCCTTCTGCTGGCGGCTTCGGCCTCTGCCGACACCGTCTTCACCATCACCCTGAACGTCAACTACTACCAGGACGCGACCGCCGATCGAGTGGCCCCGGCCATTCGTCGCCACCTGATCCTGATGCGCAAGCACGGTTTCCGGGCCGACTACACCTTCACCTGGCTGGCGGCGCGCATGGTGGCAGAGCGCGATCCCGGCCTGTTTGCCGAGTTGGAGGCGGCCGGCATGGGCATTGGCCACCACGGCGCCAACCGGCCGCCGCATCCGAACCCCATCGAGCTGGTGCAGGGCAAGAGCTGGGACGCTGCGGTGGCCGCGGTCCGCGAGTACGAGAGCCACGACGTGGACCCGGCCACCGGCGCTCTGCTTCCGAGCCTGGGCGGCTTGCTGGGTCTCCGGACGTTATACGGTCTCACGCCGCTGGCCACCGGCCGCTTCGTAAGGGCGCCGGTGCTGTTGGTAGCGGAGGAGCACGGGGCCCGCATGATGGTGGGCCTGGCCTCAAACGTGGGCGCCAGCTCGGCCGAGGCCTGGTTCATGGGCGCCCTGAACCGGCCCGAGCACGCGGACCTCACCGTCGAGCCCGACGCCTACGACCCGAAGGACGGGACCCAGGGCGCGGCCGCCGTGGCTGCGTTGGCCTCCGCTCTCGCGACACGGTCCGATGGCCTGCACTTTGGCGCGCTCCTGGTCCACGACAGCGAGTTCGTGGGCGGGTCCATCCAGAACATGCGGGCTTCCGGCGTCCCGGACTCGCGAAACGAGGCCTACTGGCGCGCCTACGAGACCATCGTGGCCTACCTGGCGGCGCGGCCCGAGGTGAGAGTTCGCACCCAGCGCCAGATCTTCGACGCCGCCATCCCTGAGGGAGCGATCACCGCCCAGGAGCTTGCGCTGGCGGCGTCGAACCTGGCCGCCGCGTCCACGCTGCCTCTCTTCGTGGAGACCGGCGACCGCCGCCTCAGCCTGGCCCGGGCGCTGATCGCGCTGGAAGAGACGGTGGCCGCGGCCGGCTCGGGAGCGGCGGCCCCGGCCACGGCAGGAGCCGTGTCGGTGTTAGGCCCACGAGCCGAAGCTCCGGCCTCTCTGGGCACGCTCTCCCTGTCCCGCCCCGATCTGGTACGAGCCGCGGCCTCCTCGGCGGGTCGCGACGGCAGCTTCATCCGCTCCACGGTGACGGTGGGCGGTCGCACCTTGAACGCCGCCGAGTACCTGACCGCGCTGGCGCGCCTGGTGGCCTCCGGCTATCCCTCCGAGGTGCGGGTGGAGGGACTGAGCCTGTTCCCCGACGGCACCGGCGCGGTTCAGGACGCTCTCACCCGCTTGCAGTTCTGGACCTACGAACCAGCCCGCTTCGCTGTCGAACGTCTGCGCTAGGCGCAGCGATTGGCCGCCGCGGCCATCGAACGATCGCGACCGCCTCCGGGGGGCTCGACGAGGGCGTCGGGATTGGGGGTCACAGGTCGTAGTACAGCTCGATTTCGTAGGGATGGGGACGGTTGCGCACCTCTCGGTCCTCGGCTCGCTTCTTGCTCACCCATCGATGCACCAGGTCCTCGGTGAAGGCAGAACCCTCGAGCAGGAAGGCATGGTCGCGCTCCAAAGCGTCGAGCGCCTGGTCCAGCGAGGTGGGCAATGCCTGGATTTGTGCCCTCCTCTCGGCGGGCCAGCCGAAGACGTCCTCGTCCACCGGCCCGAAGCCGAGGTCGCTCGGGTCCAGCCGGCGCCTGATTCCGTCCAGTCCCGCCAGCAATTGTGCCGCCATGGCCAGATAGGGATTGCAGGTGGCGTCCGGCGGACGGAACTCGAAGCGGGCCGATTCCGGACGGTTCGCATAGCGCGGTATGCGGATGGCGGCGCTGCGGTTGCCCAGGGAGTAGATGGCGCTGACCGGCGCCTCGAAGCCCGGCACCAGACGCCGGTAGGAGTTGGTCGAAGGGTTGGTGAGAGCCATCACCGCGGCCCCGTGAGCCAGCACCCCTCCCATGTAGAAGCGGGCGGCCTGACTCAGCCGGCCGTAGCCGGCGGCGTCATAGAAGACGTTGCGATCGCCCAGCCAGACCTGCTGATGGCAGTGCATGCCGGAGCCGGCCTCGCCGTAGAGGGGCTTGGGCATGAAGGTCGCCGTCATGCCTCGCTGGCGGGCGACCATCCGGGTCACGTACTTGGCCAGGAGAGTGGCGTCGGCGGCGCGCACCAGCGGCAGAAGCGGGATCTCGATCTCACACTGCCCCGGACCGCCCACCTCGTGGTGGTGGTACTTGACCGGTACCCCCATGGCCTCAAGGTCCAGGCTGATCCGGGTCCGCAGGTCGAACAGGTGGTCCTGGGGCGGAATGGCGTGATAGCCGCCGCCCCGGGGGATGGTGTAGCCGCTGCCGAGCTCGTGGCTCTTCCAGTCGGCCTCGGTCGACTCGACGCGATAGGCGGCAACGTTCATGGCGTTCTGGTAGGACACGCCGTTGAAGACGTAGAACTCGAACTCGGGCCCCCACAGGCTGCGGTCGCCGACTCCGGTCGCCCTGAGCGCCTCCTCGGCGCGGAAGGCCACGGTGCGCGGGTCGTCGGGGAAGGGGGCGCGGGTGTCGGCCTCCAGGGCACGGCAGAGGAAGCTCAAGGTGGGGACTTCCCAAAAGTGATCGAGGAAACCGGTGGAGAGATCGGGCACCAGCACCATGTCCCCCGACTTCACCGACTTGAGGCCCAGGGACGAGCCGTCTACGCCGACGCCGGACTCGAGCAGAGCCGGCGTGAAGCGAGCGGAGGGAAGGGTGACGTGGCGCCATCGGCCGGGCAGGTCGCAGAACTTCAGGTCCACCATGACGACCGAGCGATCGGCGATGAAGGCGGCAGCGGCGTCGAAGGTGTCGAACATCTGGGGGCTCCTAAGGCGTGCAGTCAGAGGCGATGGGTCACCTCACGGGTGCATTGGCGACGCACCTTCCGGTCGGGACTCGCTGCACAGCCGACATCGAGTCCGGGGAAGTATAGGCTGGCGGGGCCCCAGCTCACCTGGTCCAATTGGCTCATGGCCGAAGACCGGCCGTCCGGCCTCGGCTCCTGGGGACGCGGGGGGCGGGAACCCCGCGTATACAATGACGGCGTGAGGGGATCGGACTTCGATGAGGTCGAGTTCTTCCGTGCCGTAGCTGAGAGCGGCGCCCGCGCGCTGCTCATCGGCCGCCGCGCGTTGGTTGTGCTCGGCATACCGGTCCTAACGGGGGACTACGACTTCTGGCTCCACATCGACGACCTGGCCAGCTTCAACGCGGCGGTCGAGCCGCTGGGTCTGCTGCCGACCCACACGCCGGAGGAAGCCCGCGCGCGCGGTCGCTACGCCGTGGAGAACGACGAGCACGTCGACGTGCTGGTCGCTCGTTCCGTCCCCACGGTCGACGGTTTGCGGGTCGCGTTCGACGAGGTCTGGCCACGCCGGCAGACTCTGGAGGTCGCCCCCGGCGTCGGCATCGCCCTGCCGGCGCTCGACGACCTGATCCTGACCAAGCGCTTCGGCGGCCGGCCGAAGGACCTCGAGGACATTCGCCTCCTCGAGGCGCTGCGGAGCGAAGACCGGTGAGGCCCCTGGTGCCTCCGGGGCCCGAGGCCCTGGCTCGGGTGCGGGCTCTGGCCGAGCGCGTGCTCGGCGAGCAGGAGTTCCGTGAGGCGCTGGCGATACCCTTGGGCGAAGACGAGGTCGCAGAATCGCGGTCGTTGATCCGCTGGTTTCGCAGGCGCTATCCGACTCCCGGCGAGCGCCTCGCCTACGCCCGCCGGGCCTACCGTCGGTGGGCGGCGGCGTTGCCGCAACCGCCACACCCCTTGGCTTCGGATTCGACTACTCGAAGCCGTTCCTGAACACCATGTCGAGCTGACCTCGAATCTCGCCGCCGGGGAAGGTGCTCGAGTGGACGTTCACGTACAGCAGACCCGCCTTCAGGTCGCCGGCAACTCCGGCGGTGGCGGGGCACACCAGGTTGTCGCCGAAGCCGGCGGTTCCTCCGGACAGGCCTAGTGTGCAGAGCACCGGGCCGGTGCTTCCCGGAGCCGCCGGCCCATGGATGTGGGCGGCGGTCAAAGCGCTGGTCAAGGCGTCGTACCGAACGGACACGGCGATCCGGGTCTCGGTGGCGTTCAGGGCGGCGCGACCGAAGCCGGTCGCCGTCGATGCGTTGGGCGGAGCTTCCTGAGTCCCTGATAGCGGCGCATCGAACGGCGCGCGGAGGATCTGTCCGCGGATCTCGCCCCCGGGCAAGCTGGTCGAGTGCACGTTGAAGTAGTGCAGGCCGGCCTTGAGGTCGGCCACCTGCTGCGCCGTCGGCGCGAAGAGGGCATCGACGATCTGACCTGAGGTTCCGCCGGGGGCTCCCAGGCTGAAGATCGCGGGGCCGTTCGACCCCACCGCTGCCGCTCCGTGGATGTGGGCCGCGGTCTGGGCTGCGGTGAGGTTATCGTAGCGCAAGCTGACGTACATCGAGGTCTCGGCCTGGTTCAAGCTCACCCGCCCGAAGCCCACGGCGGTAGACGCATTGGTCGGGACCTCCTCGTCGCTGGTGAGCAGAGCTTCGAAAGGCGTGTCGCGGAAGATCTGACCGCGGATCTCCCCGCCGGGAAGACCGGCCGAGTGAACGTTGAAGTACAAGAGGCCGGCCTTGAGATTCGCCACCTGGGTGGGGGTGGCCGCGAAGGTCAGAGCGGTGAAGGTGCCGGACGGCGTGCCCACAGAGCCGATCGTGAAGACCACCGGCCCGTTCGCGCCGGGAGCCGCGGGGCCGTGAATGTGAGCCGCGGTCTGGTTGCTGCCCAAACCCGCGAACTGGAGGGAGACCGTGATCTGTGTCTCCGCTCCGTTCAGGGTGACTCGCCCAAAGCCGGTTGCCGTCGAGCCGCTGGGGGGGACCTCGAGCGCCCCTGACAAGCTGGCCACGAACGGGGTGTCCGCCGCCGACACCCCCGCCAAGAACGACAACGCCAAAACAGCTAGCACACTGCGCGATCTCATCATGCTCAACCTCCCGCCCCCCTTCGCTTCCGCCAAACGCTCAGTCAGGAGCCTCCGGCGCCACGCGGGGGAAGGCCCTCCCAGAGAACACGGCCCCCACGATCCGGGCGTCCACGCTTGATTGAAGCGGATGACCTGTAGCCTAGCATAGAGACCCAGCGACCGACCACCTCTTCTGGGAGGCTGGGAGGCTGGGTCAACTCCCAGCGGGCGGCTTTCCCGAACACCAGAAAGGGCGTAGAGTTAGGCTGTTCGTTCACGCGGGCCGGAAGAGGCCGGCCACCCTGAGGGTAGATCCGATGCCGCAAGGCCACAAGGTTCGCTTGCCTGACGGGAGCGTCATCCACCTGGACCGGATGGCGCTCCAATCCTGGCGCCAACGGCGCCTGATTGGCGACCAGGATCTCGTCCAGCCCCCCGGGTCGACGCGTTGGGTGCCGCTGGCGGAGGTGCTGGGGTCCGCCCGCCCCACAGGTCCTCGACCGGCGACAACGACCCGGTCCGCCACCCGCACCCCCCGCGCCTGGGGTCGCTGGGTGGGGATAGGCGCGGCAACCCTGGCCGCCGTCGCCTTGGTGGCCGGTGGCTGGTGGACCTACCCTCGCTGGCGATCGCTCTTTCCCAGCCGCTCGGTCGAACCGGCGGTCCCCGCGCCCGAGCCCTCCCCGGCCCCGGACCCCCTTCAGCGCGCGATCGCTACCGTCACCCAGGAATCACCGCACCTGACGCCCAGGGTGGTGGAAGCGCTCATGAGCCGCAGCGCAGCCGGAATGCTCGATCCTCCGGAGGCCTTCCGCCGCGCCTACTTCCAGGCCGGTCGGGGCCTTCCCACGCTGAGTGCCGCCGAAGCCCGGGAGTTCCGGAACCTCAACGCCGCGCTCTACGCCGCGGTTTCCGCGGGAGAGCGAGCCCGCTTGGGAACCTACCTGGAGCGGGTGCGCGCTCGGCGGCCCACCACGCCACAGGAAGACGCGGCGATGTGCCGGCTGGTGAAGGCCGCCGTCCTGCGCCTACCGGATAGGCAGCGCGCGCGGCTGCGCGACCTCTTCGAGAAGGCGATCGTGGCCGGCCTGGACAGGGCCGGGACTCGCTGACTGGGGCGGGACCGCAGAACTGCGCCGCCGTGCCCGTGCCCCCGTACCCCCGTACCCCGGCCTCTCTGGCCACTCGTGTCCCCAGGTGCTAGCATCCGTCCCAGGGCATGGACTTCCGGTGCAAGGAGTGCGGGTCGGAGCGGATCGCACCCAGCGTGCGGGTGTCCGAGCAGGCTCCGGCGGGCTCCCTGCTCGCCCAACTCTGGGCGCGGGTCTGCGCCGACTGTGGGTCCACGGAACTGCGCGCGGAGAACCCGCTCGATCTCTACCTGACCCATCAGAGCAGCCTGGGCCGCGGTGAGGCGGGAGCTCAGGCCGGCGTTTCGGAGGTGCCGCTGGAGGCGGCCGCCAACATCCAGTGTCCGTCTTGCGGAAGCGTCATCCATGCCGCCGCCCCCGCCTGCGAGGCTTGCGGCTGGACCTCGAGGTGATCCCGGATTTCCGGCCCGCCCCGATCTACGCTGGCGTTGCGCGGGCGCCGTTCTGGGACGCACGGAAGCCGTAGGCGCCCAGCGCCGCCATCAGCAGCATGGCGAAGATGGTCGGCGGCGACGTCCAGTGTCCCAGGTGAGGCGTGAGCGGCAGGGTCCCCAGCAGGTTGGCGGTCCAAAACATGACGATGGTCCCTAGGAGCCCCGCCCTGATCAGGACCAGCGCCGGCAGGATGAACACCGGCAGCGTGACCGCCAGGCCCACCCAGAACGGAGCTTCGCCGAACAGCACGTTCTGCACACTGAGCAGCAGAACCAGGACCACGCCAGCCAGCCAGAGCCGGCGCAGGATGGCTCGCAGCAGAAGCAGGATCAGGAGCAGGCCAATGCTGGCGATGGCGTTCCGAATCTGCGCCTCCACGGTGACCGCCAGCACCCGCTTCAGGCCCAGATAGGTGTCGAGGTTGGCGATCCAGGGAGAGGCCAGCGGCAGACCACTGACCACGATGGCGAGGTCCGAGAGCTGGCCGATGACGGCCAGCAGGGCTCCGGCGGCCGCACCCAAGAGCACGTCGCGGCCCACCAGCGGATCCCGATAGCCCCCAGCCAGGAGCCGGGTCCAGGAGACAATCGTCTGAGGCCACGACCGCCTCACCCAGGGTTCCACGGCGAGATAGAAGAGCCAGATCAGCGCCGCCACCAGCAAGCAGCTGCCCAGACCGCCGGCCAGCACGTACATCTCCGCCGTGGGATTGGCGAGATGATGGGCCGGCAGCGCCCAGCCGACGGCCCCCAGAACGAAGGCGTAGGCCGCCAAACGCACGGCGCCCCGCCGATCGCCACGGCCCTGACGCAGGTGGCGCCGCGCCAGCAGGGCGCTGGCCAGAATCATGGCGATGAAGATGGTGATGGTGAGGATCTGGGCCGCTCGCAGGCCGGCGGGCTTCTCCCAGGGGACCATCCGCGTGGCCCAGGTCCAGGGAGCGATGGTGCTGAACGCCACCGGCTGCCCTCGGTAGGCGGCCGCCTCGAGCCGAAGCGCGATGTCGGCCCGATCGGGGTAGCTGCCCTCCCAGGCCGCGCGGGTGTCGCAGTAGAAGGGCGGCGTCCACAGGGGCTCCACCGAACGGAAGCGGGCGGGGTCGAGTCCGGCCTCGGCGAAGAGTGGCGCCCAGTCCGGGGCCGGA
>DATECU010000029.1:0-5114 GCA_035286745.1 Vicinamibacteria bacterium
GCCGTCTCCGCCGCCTCTACCGCCTCGACCCGCGGCAGCACAACCGCCGCCCGCCGCGCCGATTCGAGCTCGAGGGTGAGCCTGCCCTGCGCCGCGTCCGCCGCGACCAGCTCGGCCAGCCGCGACCTCTTCTCGCCCAGCTCACGCGTCTTGCCGTGGCGAAGACGAACGCTTCCCAGCGACTGCTCGTTCTCCTCCACCTGGCGGCGCGTGGCTGCGTTAGTCGCGGCACAGGCCGCCCGCCGTGACTCCCTCTCCGCGATGGCCTCGGGCGTGGCCGTCGCATACTCCTTGGTCAGGATCGCGTCCTTGGCCTCGATCTGCGCCTTGACCTGGCCTGCCTCTTCGGTGGCCCGCTTCCGCATCCGATCGAAGACCTGGAGCCGAAGCAGGTCGCGCAGGATCTTCTGCCGTTCGGCGGCCTGGCTCTTCAAGAACTTCGCGAACTCGCCCTGGGGCAGGATCACCGCCTGGGTGAAGGCCTCGTAGCCCAGGCCCAGGAGGCCCTGGATCTCTTCGTCTACTCTCTTGACGCCGTCGGCAAGGGGCCGTTCGTCGCCGTTCGTCAGCTCCTCGAGCTGAGCCTCGCCGCTTCGGCCCCGGCGGGCCACTCGGCTCACCCGATAGACGCGGCTGCCCGAACGGAAGTCGAGGACCACCGACATGCGATCCCGGCCGAGCGAGATCATCTCGGTGACACCCTTGCCCATCCGCGGCACCTTCCCGTAGAGAGCGAAGATCATGGCGTCGAGCAGGCTGGACTTGCCGGAGCCGGTGGGGCCGGCGATGGCCAGCAGGTCGAAGGGCTCGAGGTCGAGCGGCGGCTGCTTGCCCTTGAAGGCGGTGAAGTTCTCGATCTGGAGGCGAAGCGGCCGCACCTTACGTCTCGCACTCGGCGCGCAGGGCTTGAAACGCCGCCACCAGGTCCGGCGAGGGCGGGGCCTGGTGTTGCCGGCGGGAGTAGGCCTCGAACAGCTCGAGGTGGGAAGCGCCGGCTCGCGGTCGATCGGGATCGATCGCCGCCTCGGCCTTGGGCAACTCGACCTCCACCCGCAACGCATTCGGCAGCAGCTTTCGCACCTTGCTGCCGATGTCCAGGTCCGGCGTCTCCAGGGGCACGCTCACCCAGAGCCAGCCGCTACCCGCCAAACGAGAAGCCTCGACCTCGATCTCGGGGAGCGTGTGGCGCACCCGCAGCAGGGGCCGCCCGCCCTGGTAGGGCACGCGGTCGCAGCGCACGGGCTGGCGGGGCCGAGCCTCGATCGACACGAAGGACTTCTCCTCGCCCGCCTCCCCGAAGTCGAGCTGCAAGGGCGAGCCCGCGTAGTAGGCCGGCGCGGGAGCCACCTTGACCCTCTGCGGCCGATGGATGTGACCTAACGCGATGTAGTGGGCGGTCGCCGGCAATGCCTGAGGGGCCGCCGCCCACTCGTCCCCCAGGTGCACCGTGCGCTCGGAGCCGGAGAAGGCGGCACCTTCGAGGTGGGTGTGGAGGAGCAGCAGGTTCACGGCGTCAACGTGAAAGGGCGTGGTGACGTTCTCGACCATGCGCTTGAAGGTGTCCGCATAGGCCTGCTTGGCCTTGGTGTCGTCCTCCGCCATCTGCAGGCCGGAGACCAGGTCGCGTGGCGAGGCGAAGGGCACGGCGGCAACCAGCGCCGTCTCGCCCGAGCGGGTCTCGATCCGCAACAGGCCGCCGCGATCGGCGGCCCGGGGTCGCGCCACCACCGCGACGTTGACCAGCTCGGCCAGTCCGCCCCAGGCTTCCAACCGGGCTGGGCTGTCGTGGTTGCCGCCGATCACCACCGTGTGGACGCCCGCCCGTCCCACCCGCTTGAAGAAGCCGAACACCAGGCGCTCGGCCTCGGCAGGCGGCGCCCCACCGTCGAAGACGTCGCCGGACATCAGGAGCAGGTCGGTTCGCTCCCGCTCCAGCCAGTCCCCCAGGTGCTCCAGGACGTCCGCCAGCTCCGGGAGTCGATCCAGGCGCTTGAACACCCGGCCCGCGTGCCAGTCGCTGGTGTGGACGATGCGCATCAGGCCCGCACCCTGCGGAACGGGTCGCTGGCCGGCCCGGTCGTCGCCGCCACCTCGCTCTGGCGGGTGGCCCAGGCCGGGAACGGGAAGCCGAGCAGGATGGGGGTGGGGATCTCCGGCTGGGCCACGATCATGCTGCCGGGCTGGAGGAGCGTCGAACGCAGGCGGGCCACCTTGGTGAGGAAGCCATACTCCCCCCGCTCCGACTCCGCCGCGTCCAGCCGGCCCACCACCTTGAGGGAAGCGTTGGCCACCACCCGTCGCTCCACCTCGCTCGCCGTCTGCTGCGCACCGAACAAGCACACGCCCAGGGACCGGCCACGTTCGGCGATGTCCAGCAGCACCTCACGAATGGGGCTCCAGCCCTCGCGGGGGGCGTACTTGTTCAGCTCGTCCAGCACCACGAAGAGCAGCGGCCGCGAGGTGCCCTGGGCCTCCTTCTGATCCATCAGACGCTTCAGCAGCACGCCCACCACGAACATCTGGGCCGCCGAGTGCAGCTTGTGGATGTCGACCACCGTGACCTGCTGGGCCTCCCAGGCGATGCCCTTGCCGCGAGCCGCATCGTCGCCTCGGACCAGGTGGCCCATGCGGGCAGCGGCGGCGTGAAGGCGACGCCGGAAGGCGCCCAGCGTCCCGGCCGCGGTGTCGCGGGGCACCAGGTTGTCGAGCACGGGGCTCTCCAGGATGTCCACCAGCTCCTCGAAGCTGCGCAGGCTCACGCCTTGGAGCGTCAGCGATGGGTCCCCCGCGTTCCCGTCGCGGGCCGCCCGCTCCAGGGCGCTCTCCACCCGGTCGATGATGAACGAGATCTGGGCTCGCGGGTCGTCGCCCTCGGCAAAGCAGAAGCGCAACAGCCGCTCGCGGCCGAACTCGCGCAGCGTCCACACGTAAGGCGCCACCCCCTGCTGCCTCCCGCCGGTGTCGGGAATGGGGGTGGCGGTGCCCTTCTTGACCGGGGCATAGAGGGCCACGCTCTGAAACGGCCCCGCCGGCAAGCCCAGACGGGCGTACTGGGCCCGCGCCACCTCGTTCAAGAGTGCGTTAGGCTGGTCCAGCCACAACAGGTCCTCGCCCTTGACGTTGAAGATGATGGCCTTGGCGTTGGTGACGTCCTGACCCAGGGCCTGGGAGTGGAAGAGCGAGTAGAGGAGGAAGCTGGCGTAGGAGGTCTTGGTGGCCACCCCCGAGATGCCGCTGATCGAAAGGTGGGCGCCCCGGGTGCCGTCCAGGAACTCCACGTTGGCGTAGACCGGCTCCTGGCCGGTGCGGGTGAGGCCGATGGCCACCCGCCGTTCCATGGCGTCGAACGAGAGGGCCTTCTGGAACTCCTGGCCGCGCACCACCTCGGCTTGATCGCCCGGATGCGGGGGGATGAAGACCTCAGGATCGACCCGGGTCACTTGGACGTGGGCTGCGTAGGAGACGTCGACCGGCAGCGTGCCCGCGGCGACCCGGAAGGCGTCGGTGTCGAAGGAGGTGCCCTCGTAGCGCTTCCGCACCATGTCCACCATGCCGTAGAAGCGGATGCGCTGGCCGCCGGGCGCCTTTGTCTCCACCACCACCAGGTCGTCGAGCTGGACCTGCTGCCCCTCGAAGACGCCGATCCAGAACTCGAGGGGCGTGGCGTCGACGGTGCCGAGGACGAGGCCGGCGGTTTCAGGCATTCATGGTCTCCCGGGCGATGAGGTCGGCAAGGCGGCGGCGGATCAGGCGGGGATCGCCCAGCCGGCGGCGCAGGTGGGACTCCAGGGCGCCGATGGGCAAGAGGTTCTGGGGTGCGCGCGGATCGCGGCCGCGGCTGGGCGCGAAGCGCGGCAGGACGCGGGCGGTGGCGTCCGCCAAACGGCGGGCGACCGCGAGGCCCACCGATTCGGCGACTTCGAGGCGCACGATGCCGGCCAGGTCGGAGTCGGCGGGGCCAATCGGCGCCAAACGCACGAACCAGGAGTAACGGGCGAAGCGGCGGCTCGCGCGCAGGGCGAACACCGGCGAGCGGCTGCCGGCGGGTAGCGCGGCCAGGATGGGGAGCAGCGAACCGTCCAGGTACAGCTCGAACAGGCGCTTGATGTAGCCGAGGGCACCGCCGCGGACGGGGTCGCCGAAGGTGAGCGGACCGTCGGCGATCACCAGAGCGCCCTCGCGGTCAGCCAGCTCGCGCGCCAGACGCTCCTCGGCCAGCCGCATCTCCTCCTGGAGGCGGGCCAGCGGTGCGTTCACGTCGGATTTCGCGGAGCTGACCACTCGGTAGGTGAGAGCGGGCCCGACCTGGATCGGCCCGGGCAAAGACTGGCCGGAGTCGAGAGCCAACACCCGCGCCACCCGGACCTCACCCACCGCGGCTCCGGAAGGCCCCGCCTCGACCGAGCCCACGCCGAAGCTGCCGAAGGCGCCGTGGAAGAGGCGGGCGCCCTGCCGCCCGATCACCCGCGCCTCCACCCGGCGGACGCCGTCGACGAAGGTGAGCCGCAGGGGTGTCACGAGATCGCCCCCCGGCGTGAGGGGCCGCCAGTCGGCGGTCGCAACTTCGACCTCGGGATCGACCGCCCCGTCATCCCGCACCTCCTGCGGCGAGCCCATGGGCAGCTCGGAGCCGTACTCCACCTCCCAGGGGTCGAGCCGCAAGTCGAGATCGCCGAAAAGAGACGCCGCTGCCACCAGGAGACCCCTTGCCCGAGTTGCCGACCGCCTAGGATGGCACAGGAGCGGGGCAGGCGAGGTCCAAGGGGACGGCCGACGGAGGGAGAGCGGTCAGCACTCAGCATTCGGCAGTCAGCAACGGAGAGGGAGGCGGGAAGCGAGCGGCGCGGGAGCGGCCCCCGGCCGGAGGGGGTCGCTCGGGCGCCGGACGGGGTCCAGCGAGGGGACCGGGCAACACACAGCGAGTTGTCGTGACCGCCACCTACCGGTCGGTTCGGCGGCATGTCCTCCTTTTTCATTGACACCCCGGGGCGACAGCCTCAAGGTAGGCAAAACCAAACGGACGTGCCGGCTCCTTCGGGGTCGGTCTTGAAGAGCTCAGCGCCGCATTGGGGCTCGCGGGCGCTGCCCTCGGGCCGCGGCGGTGGTGTGTCACT
>DATECU010000030.1:0-19025 GCA_035286745.1 Vicinamibacteria bacterium
CTCAACCAGCACGACGAGGTCCATGCGGTTCGATTGGGCCTGGCCCGCGTGCTCCTCGAGGAGGGGCGGGTCGAAGAGGCGGACAGGGTTGCGGCGGAGGTGGCCAGCGCGGCCCGGCTCAGCGATTGGCCGGTCACCGAGGCCCAGGCCGAGAGCCTGCGGGCCTTGGCCTTGCTGGGCAGGGGGCTGGCGGACGAGGCGACAGAGGCTACGCTGCGCGCAGCCTCCCTCCTGGCAGATTGCCGCGATCGTTCGGTGGTGCTGCGCGCCAGCATGGCGAAGGCCAGCGTGGATGCCGCCAGCGGCAAGACCGCCGAGGCTCTCGGCGCCCTGAGCCGCGTGGGCGCCGAGGCGGATCGGGCGAGCTTGACCGGGCTCGCCCTCGAGGCAAGGGTCGCTACCGCCGCGGTCGAGCTCCGGACACCGGAAGAGGACCGGGCACGCGCCGCGCTGGTGGGCCTGGAGCGTCAGGCCCGGAAGACGGGAATGCTTCGGCTCGCCAGGCATGCCGCCGCTGCCAACAGCGCGTCACCGCGCTGATCGTGCCTGGCGGCGCTTAGACGACAACGCTCGCCGTTCTCGCCCTTCTCTCAGGTCTGCTGACCGACCCGACGCAGACTCTCGTTCCTGAGAGGCCAACACCGACGCGCCAACCGTGGCCACGCCCACAACCCCAGTGGAATCTATGACATCCGGCAGAAGGCGCGAGCCGGCACAGTCCCTGCTAGGGGGACGAGCCAAGCAGGAGGTCCGCGTGCGAAGTCGATTGATACTCTGTCTGCTCCTCGCATCCGCCGTCGCCCTTCCCGCCGCAGCCCGCGCCCAGGCGCCCGCCGGGGAACCCGATCCCAACATCGATCTCTTCGCCCGCAAGTGTGGCTCGTGCCACACCGTGGGCAGTGGAGTGCGGGTGGGTCCGGATCTCAAGGGGGCGACCGATCGGCGGTCGGGTACCTGGCTCCAGGGTTTCATCAAGACGCCGAGCACCATGCTCGACACCGACCCCGCCGCCAAGCAGCTCCTGGCTCAGTTCAACGGCGTGCGCATGCCGGATCTGGGGCTGACCGACGCCGAGGCCAAGGGGCTGGTGGGGCTGATCCAGCGTTGCTCGGTCACTCCCTGCAACCTGGCTGGCAGCTTCACGCCGGTGGTGCAGATGGCGGCCGACGAGCTGAACGCTGCCGTTAGCCGCGGAACGGCTCTCTTCCTGGGGGAGCAAGCGCTCAAGAACGCCGGCGCGCCCTGCCTGGCCTGCCATACGGTGAAGGGTGCGGGGTCGCGGATCGGCGGCGGACTCCTGGCCAAGGACCTGACCCAGGTCTACGCCCGGCTGGGGGACCAGGGGCTGGACGCGGCGCTCAAGAGCCCGGCCTTCCCGGTCATGAACAAGGTCTTCGGCGTGGAGCACCCGCTGGCCCCGGACGAGGTGGTGGCCCTCCGTGCCTTCTTCTACAACGCCAACCGCGCCACCGCGCCGGCCGACGACACCCTCAGCCTGCCGGTGATCGCCTTCCTGGGGACCATCGCCGTCTTGGTTGCGCTCAACGCCGCCTGGTCTCGGCGCCTGCGGGGCGTGCGCACAGCTCTCACCGGAAAGAACGGGAGGATCGCGTGAAGTGGATCAAGGACCTCATCAGCCCGCAGACCCGGGCCTGGGAGGAGTTCTACCGGAACCGCTGGCAGCACGACAAGGTCGTGCGCTCGACCCACGGCGTGAACTGCACGGGTGGCTGCTCCTGGAACATCTACGTGAAGGAGGGGATCGTCACCTGGGAGATGCAGGCCCTCGACTATCCCCTGATCGATCGCAGTCTTCCGCCCTACGAGCCTCGCGGTTGTCAGCGCGGCATCTCCTACTCCTGGTACCTGTACAGCCCGATTCGGGTGAAGTACCCCTACATGCGCGGGGCGCTGCTCGACATCTGGCGTGAGGCGCGGGCCCGGCACGAGGATCCGGTCGAGGCCTGGTCTTCGATCCAGGCCGATCCCCAGCTCCGGACCCGCTACCAGCGCGCCCGCGGCAAGGGCGGCTTCCGGCGGGTGAAGATGGACGAGGCCATGGAGCTGTTGGCCGCGGCTAACGTATACACCGTCAAGAAGTACGGTCCCGACCGCGTCAACGGCTTCTCGCCCATCCCGGCCATGTCGCAGCTCAGCTACGCGGCCGGCGCCCGCTTCCTGCAGCTGATGGGCGGAGTGAACCTGTCGTTCTACGACTGGTACTGCGACCTGCCGCCCGCCTCCCCGGAGGCCTGGGGCGAGCAGACGGACGTGGCGGAGTCGGCGGACTGGTACCACTCCAAGATGATCGCCATCATGGGGTCGAACCCCAACATGACGCGCACCCCGGACTGCCACTACATCTCGGAGTGCCGGCATAACGGAACCAAGCTGGTGGTCCTGGCTCCCGACTTCTCCCAGGTCAGCAAGTACGCCGACCAGTGGATCCCCCTCCACGCCGGCCAGGACGGAGCCTTCTGGATGGCGGTCACCCACGTGATCCTGAAGGAGTACTACGTCGACCGCAAGACGGAGACCTTCGACAGCTACATCAAGCAGTATACCGACTGCCCCTACCTGGTGGAGCTGGAGCAGTCCCCCCGCGGCTATCGGGCGGGCCGCCTGATCCGGGCCAACAAGCTGAAGGCGTACGGGGACGAGGAGAACGGAGCCTGGAAGTTCCTGGTCTGGGACAGCAAGAGTGGGCAGCCCAAGATGCTGGGCGGCAGCGTCGGCCACCGCTGGGGCAAGACCGGCGGCAAGTGGAACCTGAAGCTGGAGGACGCCAAGACCGGTGACCCGGTGGATCCGGCGATCACCCTCTTGGACGTCAAGGACCAGGTCTGCCTGGTGGAGTTCGAGCAGTACGAGTCGGACAACGTGGCCCTGCGCGGGGTTCCGGCCAAGAAGCTGAAGACCGCCGACGGCAAGGAAGTGCTGGTCACCACCGTCTTCGACCTGTTGATGGGACGCTACGGCGTCTCCCGCGGCCTCTCCGGCGAGTACCCGGCGAGCTACGACGACCCGGACTTCTCCTACACCCCCGCCTGGCAGGAGAAGTGGACGGGCGTGGATCGCAAGACGGTGGCGGCTTTCGCGCGAGAGTGGGCGCATACCGCCGAGATCACCGGCGGCAAGTGCTGCATCATCATCGGCGCCGGCATCAACCACTGGTACCACAACAACCTGATGTACCGCGCCGGCATGGTGGCCCTGATGCTCACCGGCAGCGTGGGCAAGAACGGCGGCGGCCTCAACCACTACGTGGGCCAGGAGAAGCTGGCCCCGGTGGCGCCCTGGGCCGCCATCACCTTCGCCCGCGACTGGGGCATGACCCCGCGCCTACAGAACGCGCCCTCCTGGCACTACGTCCATTGCGATCAGTGGCGCTACGAGGCCGAGTTCACCGAGTACCACCCGGTCCCCGACCAGGCCTCGCTGGCCCAGGGTCACACCATCGACCTGCAGATCAAGGCGGTTCGCAACGGCTGGCTGCCCTTCTACCCCCAGTTCGATCGCTCCTCGATCGAGATCGTGAAGGAGGCGCGGGCGGCCGGAGCCAAGACCGAAGACGAGATCGTGCAGAACGTGGTCGATCGCCTGAAAAAACGCGAGGTCAAGTTCGCGGTGGAGGATCCGGACGCCCCGGAGAACTGGCCGCGCGTTTGGTACATCTGGCGGGGCAACGCGCTCATGTCCAGCGCCAAGGGCCACGAGTACTTCCTGAAGCACTACCTGGGGACCCACACCAACGCCATCGCCACCGAGAAGGCGCAAGGCACCACCAAGGATGTGGTCTGGCGGGACGCTCCCGAGGGCAAGCTGGACCTGGTGGTGGACATCAACTTCCGCATGGACACCTCGGCTCTCTACTCCGACGTCGTGCTGCCGGCGGCCACCTGGTACGAGAAGGCGGACCTCAACTCCACCGACATGCACTCCTTCATCCACCCGCTGGCCGAGGCGGTGCCCCCGGCCTGGGAATCGCAGTCCGACTGGAACATCTTCCGGGGCCTGATGCTCAAGACGTCGGAGCTGTCGATGCGGCACTTCCCGGAGCCGGTCGAGGACCTCGTGGCCTCGCCCCTGGCCCACGACACGCCCGCTGAGATCGCCCAGGCCGAGATCAAGGACTGGATCAACGGGGAGTGCGAGGCCATCCCGGGCAAGACCATGCCGGGCTTCAAGATCGTCACCCGCGACTACAAGAAGCTCTATCAGAAGTTCGTGGCCCTGGGTCCCGGCATCCGTGACGGCATCGGCGCCCACGGCGTCCGCCTCGACGTCAAGGACGAGTATGAGGAGCTGATCGCCACCCGGACCACCACGGTGGTGGAGGGTCAGTTGTTGCCCGCGCTTTACGAGGCCCACCAGGCAGCCGACGTCATCCTGCACCTGGCGCCGGAGACCAACGGTGAGGTGGCGTACAAGGGCTACAAGTACCTGGAGGAGAAGACGGGCCTGGTGCTGGCTGACCTGGCCGAGGGCTCACGCAGCCAGCGCGTCACCTACAAGGACCTGCAGTCCCAGCCCCGCCGCCTGCTGAACAGCCCCTGTTGGTCGGGCCTCATGACCGACGGCCGGTCCTACTCGGCCTTCACCACCCAAGTCGATCGTCTGCTGCCCTGGCGGACGCTGACCGGCCGCCAGCACCTGTACCTGGACCATCCGGGCTACCTGGATTTCGGCGAGCACCTGCCCACCTACAAGCCCTCGCCGCTGCCCGCGCAATACGGCGACCTGCGGCAGAGCGTCGACGACGGGCTGCTGCTCAACTACCTGACGCCTCACGGGAAGTGGCACATCCACTCCACCTACTACGACAACCACCGCATGCTCACCCTGTCCCGGGGGATGGAGCCGATGTGGATCAACGACCAGGACGCCCTGAAGATCGGCATCGTGGACAACGACTGGGTGGAGGCGCATAACGACCACGGGGTGGTTTGCACCCGGGCCGTGGTCTCGGCCCGCATCCCGCGAGGCGTCTGCATCTACTACCACTCGCCCGAGCGCACCATCAGCGTTCCCAAGTCGCCGCTCCGGGGCGGCCGGCGCGCCGGTGGCCACAACAGCTTGACCCGGGTGCGCCTGAAGCCGGTCCTGATGGTGGGCGGCTACGGCCAGTTCACCTTCCACTTCAACTACTGGGGCCCGACCGGCGTGAACCGCGACACCTTCGTGCGCATTCGCAAGTTGGCCAAGGCCGAGTTCTAAGGGGAGATCGCCAAATGGATGTTCGCGCGCAAGTCTCGATGGTCTTCCACCTCGACAAGTGCATCGGCTGCCACACTTGCTCCATCGCCTGCAAGAACGTGTGGACCGACCGCAAGGGCGCCGAGTACATGTGGTGGAACAACGTGGAGACCAAGCCCGGCACGGGCTATCCCACGGCCTGGGAGGACCAGGAGAAGTACAAGGGCGGCTGGCAGAAGGTCGAGGGCGGGGTCGAGCTGCGGGCGGTCGGCAAGGTCCGGGGCGCCATCACCGTCTTCCACAACCCGAACCTGCCCACCATCGACGACTACTACGAGCCCTTCACCTACCGGTATCAGGACCTGTTCGACTCGCCGGAAGGCGCCGACCAGCCCACCGCCCGGCCCATCTCCATGATCACCGGCGAGCCCATGGACATCGAGGCCGGACCCAACTGGGACGACGACCTGGGCGGCTCGCCCATCTACGCGGCCAACGATCCCAACCTGGAAGCGGTCAGCGACGCCGAACGTGAGGCGCTGTTCGAGACCCAGCGGCTGGTGTTCTTCTACCTGCCGCGCATCTGCAACCACTGCCTGAACCCCGGCTGCGTGGCCGCCTGTCCCTCGGGCGCGCTGTACAAGCGGGGCGAGGACGGGATCGTGCTCCTGAGCCAGGAGCGCTGCCGGGCCTGGCGCTTCTGCGTCACCGCCTGCCCCTACAAGAAGACCTACTTCAACTGGTCGACCGGCAAGAGCGAGAAGTGCATCCTCTGCTACCCCCGCCTGGAGACCGGACAGGCCCCCGCCTGCTTCCACTCGTGCGTTGGGCGCATTCGCTACCTGGGGATGGTGTTCTACGACGCCGACAAGCTGCCCGAGGTGCTGAACGTCCGCGATCAGGATCTGGTCGAGGCCCAGCGCAGCATGCTGCTCGATCCCCGGGACCCGGAGGTGATCGCGGGCGCCAGGAAGAACGGCATCAAGGAGGACGTGATCGCCTCGGCCCAGCGCTCGCCCGTCTACAAGTGGGTGATCGAATGGGGCCTGGCCTTGCCGCTGCACGCCGAGCATCGCACCCTGCCCATGCTGTTCTACGTGCCGCCGATCCTGCCGGTGATGGCGCAGATGGGGGAGCGCGGCTACGACACCACCATCGACGACTTCCTGGGCGGCATCGACCGCTATCGGCTGCCGCTCAAGTACATGGCCAGCCTGTTCGGTGCCGGCAACGAGGGCGTGGTGCGCTACGCGCTGCGCAAGCAGTTGGCGGTGCGCCACTACCGCCGGGCGGTGACCACCGGCGACGTCCCCATGGAGAAGGCCAAGGCCCTGTTGGCCGAGGCGGGGAGCAATCCCGAGCAGGCCGAAGCCATCTACCACCTGACCTCCATCGCACCGCTGGACGATCGCTTCGTGATTCCGCCCATGCACCGCGAGGAGGCCATCGAGATGCTGGACGAGCCGCTGGCGGTCAAGGGCTTCGCCGGCATGGGCTTCCGCAAGCGCCCGGAACGGGGGCTCTGATGTCCATCGACCGCGAGAGCCTGACGCTGCTCGGCAGCGTGCTGGAGTACCCGGGCCCCGACACGCCCGCCTTGTCCCGCCAGGCTGCCGATCGTCTGGCGGGGGACCACATTGCCCTGGCCCGCACGCTGTGGGACCTGGCGGTGTGGCTGGAGACCACGACTCGGGGCGAGGCCGAAGAACGCTATACGGGGCTCTTCGATCTGAACCCGGTGTGCACTCTGCACGTGGGCTACCAGCTCTTCGGCGAGACCTATCAGCGCGGGGAGTTCCTGGCCCACCTCTCCCGGGAGCTGCGGGAGCGCGGTGTCGATGCCGGGCAAGAGCTGCCCGACCATCTGCCCACGGTGCTGCGCCTGCTGGCGGGCGCCGACGAGGAGAGCGCACTCACCCTGATCGAGGACGCGCTTCTGCCTGCGCTTCGGAAGATGGGTGAGGCCCTAGCCGACTCGCAGGACTGCTGGTCGGCGATCGTCAAGGCCCTGCCTGGTTGCCTGTCGGACTCCGCGACCGAAGCTCCCGTGGACCAACCCGCCGGCCGGAGCATCCCCGCGATGCTTGCCGAGGAGAAGGGGGCTACCGCTCATGCTTAGCGCATTCAACGCACTCCGCTTCCCGCCGGTGCTCAACACTATCCTGTTCGGCGCCCTGCCCTATGTGGCGATGGTGCTGTTCCTGGTGGTCTCGATCACCCGCTACCGCCGCGACCCCTTCACCTTCTCCAGCCTCTCCTCGCAGTTCCTGGAGACGCGGAAGCTGTTCTGGGGCTCGGTGCCCTTCCACGTGGGCATCCTCGCCCTCTTCTTCGGCCACCTGATCGGCTTCCTGTTGCCTCGGGAGCTGACCGCCTTCAACCGGGTGCCAGTCCGGCTGTTCGTGTTCGAGGCCTCCGGCCTGGTGGCGGCTTTCCTGACCCTGCTCGGCCTTGTCGGGCTGATGGTTCGTCGAGCCACCAGCCCCCGCCTCCGCGCCAACACCACGGTGGCCGATGTGGTGGTCTACGGGCTCTTGCTGTTCCAGATCCTGACCGGACTGTGGGTCGCCACCGAGCTGCGCTGGGGCAGCGCCTGGTTCACTCAGGCGGTGGTGCCCTACCTGCGCTCCATCTTCGTGTTCCAGCCCGACGTGGCGCGCATGGTGGAGCTGCCCATGCCGCTCCAGCTCCACGTGCTGGGAGCCTTCGTGTTCTTCGCCGCCTTCAGCTACACCCGCTTGGTGCACGCCCTGGTGGCACCGGTGCCCTACCTGTGGCGGCCCAACCAGGTGGTGATCTGGAACCGCCCGCGGGGCCAGCAGCCGCTCAACTAACGGTTTCGCAAGCGCCAGGCGGGAAGACAGGCCATGCGGGAGAGAGCCAAGGCGATCAGCGTCCTGACCATGAACACACTGGCGTTCACGGTGTGTTTCGCGGTCTGGGTGATGTACGGCGTGCTGATCACCTTCCTCGTCGACAACCGCGCCTATGCCTTCAGCAAGGCCGATCTGGGCTGGCTGATCGGCATTCCGATCCTGTCCGGGTCGATCTTCCGTCTGCCGGTAGGCGTGCTCACCGACAAGTATGGAGGGCGCGTCGTTTTCGCCGGCGTCATGCTGTTCTCGGCGGTCTCCTGTTGGGCCACCGCCTACGCCGACGGCTTCTGGGGCTTCCTGTGGGGCGGACTCGCGTTTGGCATAGCCGGTACCGGATTCGCCGTGGGGATCGCCTACACCTCGGTCTGGTTCCCGCGGCACCAGCAGGGGACGGCGCTCGGCATCTTCGGCGCCGGCAACGCCGGGGCGGCGGTGACTTCTCTGGGCGCGCCTCTTCTCCTGCGCTGGCTCACCCAGGGCGGCAACAACCTCGACGCCTGGCGGGCCATGCCCAAGATCTACGCCGGCGCTCTCCTGCTGATGACCGTGGCCTTCTGGATCTTCACCTACCCCCGGGTGGTCGAGCACGGCCATGAGCTGACCCTGGCCGAACGCCTGCATCCGCTCAAGGTCGTGCGCGTCTGGCGCTTCGGGCTCTACTACTTCCTGGTGTTCGGCGGCTTCGTGGCGCTGGCCCAGTGGCTGATCCCGTACTACGTGAGCGCCTACGGCACCAGCGTGGCCATGGCGGGCCTGCTGGCGTCGATCTTCAGCTTGCCCTCCGGCGTGATCCGGGCCCTCGGTGGCTGGCTGTCGGATCGCTATGGCGCCCGTTCCGTCATGTACTGGGTGCTCGGCGGATCGGCCATCTCCTGCCTGCTCCTGGTGGTGCCCCGCATGGACATCTACTCGCCCGGGGAAGGTGTGATGGCGGCTGCGGCCGGCACCGTCTCCCAAGCCACGCCGGAGCAGGTGGTGGTGGGGGAGAAGCGCTATGCGCTCCGGGTCAAGCCGGTGGAGGTGGTCCGGGACAGCGGCACCCTGGTCTGGCCGACGTCCACCTTCTGGCAGGAGCCGGCGGTCAAGGCCGGCGACAAGGTGGTGAAGAAGCAGCTGCTGGCTCGAGGCACCACCCACATCTTCTTCCAGGCCAACATCTGGATCTTCACCTTCATCGTGTTCGTGGTGGGGATCTTGATGGGCGTGGGCAAGGCGGCGGTCTACAAGCACATCCCCGAGTACTTCCCCAAGGAAGTGGGCGTGGTGGGTGGCATCGTGGGCGTGATCGGGGGCCTGGGCGGCTTCTTCTGCCCCATCGTCTTCGGCTACATGCTCCAGTCCACCGGGCTTTGGACCACCTGCTGGATGTTCTTCTTCCTGCTCTCGCTGGTCTCGCTGACCTGGATGCACTGGGTGATCCGCCGCATGATGACCGAGCGCGCCCCCCAGCTGATGCAGCAGATGGACAGCGGTGGCGTGCCCAACCGGGTGTCGGGTACGGAGGTAGCATGAGTACGACGACTCCGTTAGCCGGATCGGCTCTCACCCGCTGGGAGCCGGAGGATCAGCGCTTCTGGGCCGGGACCGCCAAGTCGATCGCGTACCGAAACCTGTGGATCTCCATCCCTTGCCTGCTGTGCGGGTTCGCGGTCTGGATGTTCTGGTCGATCATCACCGTCCAGATGCAGAACCTGGGCTTTGGGTTCAGCAAGGACCAGCTCTACACCCTGTCGGCGGTGGCCGGTCTGGCCGGCGCCACCTTACGCATCCCCCATTCCTTCCTGGTGGCCATCTCCGGAGGCCGGGTGAGCGTGGCCGTGACCACGGCCCTCTTGTTGCTGCCGGCTCTGGGCACCGGGGTGGCGCTCCAGGACCCGAAGACGCCGTACGCCTGGTTCGTGGCGCTGGCGGCGCTCTCCGGCATCGGCGGCGGGGCCTTCGCGTCCTCGATGTCGAACATCAGCGGCTTCTTCCCCAAGAGAATCCAGGGCACGGCGCTGGGGCTCAACGCGGGCATCGGCAACCTGGGCGTGAGTTTGATGCAGGTGCTGTTGCCGTTCGTCATGACCTTCGCCCTGTTCGGGGCGCTGTCGGGGCCGGGGCGGGCGCTGCCGGCCGGCTTTGGCGGGGGGACCATCTGGATCCAGAACTCGGGGCTGGTGTGGGTGCCCATTCTCGCCTTCCTGGCGCTCTTGGCCTGGTTCGGCATGAACACCCTGCCCGCCCACGCCGTGGCCTCCACCGGCTCCGCGGTGGGGAAGCTGCTGTGGCTCAACCTGCTGGGCTTTGCGGGCGCGGGCCTCGGGCTCTACCTGCTCATCGGCCTGCACTGGAACATGTGGCTGGTGCTGCCGCTCACCATCGTGATCACGCTGGCCCTCATGCGCTATCTCACGCCGCGGCCGGTGCAGGAGCGGCTCAGCAAGCAGTTCGCGATCTTTGGCGAGAAGCACAACTGGGCCATGACCTGGCTCTACGTGATGACCTTCGGCTCCTTCATCGGCTACTCGGCCGCCTTTCCGAAGCTGATCCAGGACGTGTTCGGGACCCTGCCCGGCGGCGGGTTGAACCCGAGCGCGCCTAACCCTCTCAAGTACGCCTGGCTGGGACCGTTGGTGGGCTCGCTGTGGAGGCCCATCGGGGGCTTCTTGTCCGACAAGTATCGGGGGGCCCGGGTGACCCAGTGGGCCACGGCGGTGATGATCGCGGCTGCCCTGGGGGTCGCCTACTTCGTGAAGAAGGCGGCCGCCGCCGCCCACCCGGAAGAGTATTTCTTCCCCTTCCTGTTGCTGTTCCTGTTGCTCTTCATCACCACCGGGATCGGCAACGGGTCCACCTTCCAGATGATCCCCGCCATCTTCAAGCCCGAGCTGGCCGGGCCCGTGCTCGGCTGGACCTCGGCGGTGGGGGCCTACGGGTCCTTCATCGTGCCCAAGGTCATCGGTGCCCAGATCGCGCGCGGGACCCCCGAGTACGCCCTCTACGGTTTCGCCATCTACTACCTGACGTGTCTGGCCTTGAACTGGTGGCTGTACGCCCGAAAGAACGCGGAATGCCCATGCTAGAACGCCTCGTCCACCGGTCGCTGCTGGCCGCCGCCTGTGTGGCAGCGGTCGGCCTCACCGCCTGCGAGCCCACCAACCAGGGCTACGCACCCGAGCAACCCATCAAGTACTCGCACGCCGTCCACGCGGGCGGGCTCAAGATCCCCTGCCAGTACTGCCACTACGCGGCCGAGCGCGGTCGCTATGCGGGGATCCCCCCGGCCGGCCTGTGCCTGAACTGCCACCGTCAGGTGCTGCCGGACCACCCGGAGATCCAGAAGGTCAAGGCGGCCATGGAACAGGGCAAGCCTATCGAGTGGGTGCGTATCCACCAGCTCCCCGATCACGTCTACTTCAACCACAGCATCCACGTGGCGGCGGAGTTCGACTGCCAGACCTGCCACGGTCCGGTGGAGAGCACGGCCCGGGTTTCCCAGTTCGCGCCGCTCACCATGGGCTGGTGCCTGGACTGCCACCGCAAGGGCACGCCCGAGGGGTCGCGCCTGACGCCGGTGGCCGCCACCCGGGCCAACCGCCTCACGGATTGCTCCGTGTGCCATCACTGAAGGACGAGGAGTCATGACGAGGGAACGAGATACCAAGACCCCGTGGATGGACCTCGACACCAGCCTGGCTCCGCGAGGTCCGGAGCGAAGCGATGAGGGCGGCGCCACTCCCGCCTTCTTCGCGCGCCGCGACTTCCTGAAGCTGGCCGGCATCTCCGCCACCGCGCTGGCGGCCTGTGAGCGGCTGCCGGTGCGCCATGCCATCCCCCTGCTGGTGCCAGCCGAGGACGTGACCCCGGGTGTGGCTGTCCACTACGCAGGCACCTGTACCGCCTGCCCGGCGGCCTGCGGGCTGGTGGCCACGGTGCGGGACGGGCGGCCGGTCAAGCTCGAGGGCCACAAGGGCCACGCGCTCAGCCAGGGCGGCCTGTGCGCGGTGGGGCAGGCGGACCTGCGCGCTCTCTACGACGGCCACCGCTTGCAGCGCCCCAGCCTGGGAGGGAAGGACGTCACCTGGGCCGAGCTGGATGCGGCGGTCAAGACCAAGCTGGACGAGGTCCAGGCGGCCGGCAAGAAGGTGGTGGTGCTTTCGAGCACGCTGGTCAGCCCCAGCGCGCGCCAAGCCGTGCTGTCCTTCTTGGCCGCGTACAACGGCACGCTGATCGAGCACGATCCCGGTCCCGGCGCGCCTTCGGCCTTGCGTGAGGCGTACCAGATCCTGAGCGGACGAGCGCTGGCTCCCTGGTTTGACGCCTCGAAGGCCGACCTGCTGGTGAGCCTGGGGGACGATCCCTTGGGCACCGGCCCCGACCCGGTGGCCTTCACCGCGAGCTGGGCCGCACGGCGGCGGGCTGCCGAGTCGCAGGGCGCCCCGCGACACGTCCAGATCGAGGGCTCGCTCTCGCTCACCGGCGCCAACGCCGACGAGCGCTGGCTGGCCACCTCGGCCGAGCGCCGGCTGATCGCGCTCTCGCTGCTGTCCCAGGTCGCGCACCGGAGCCAGGGGGGGCAGGCGGTGGCGGACGCGCTCAAGGGCCTCGCCCCGCTAGGTGAGTTCGCCAGCCGGGTGGAGGCTCTGGCCGGCGAGCTGCTGAAGCACCGCGGCCACGGCCTGGTGGTGAGCGGCGCCAACGATCTCGGCGAGCAGTTGGCGGTGGCGCTCCTCAACCGGCTGCTCGGCAACGAGGGCAAGACGGTCGACCTGACCCGGCCCTCGCTGCTGCGCCGGGGCCTGGACCGCGAGTTGGCCGGCCTGCTGACATCGCTCGCCAGCGGGGACGTGGGGGCCCTCTTCGTGCTCGGCCTGGATCCGGTCGAGCAAGGCCCCGACGGGGAAGCCCTGAAGGCCGCGCTCGGCAAGCTGCCGCTCGCGGTCGCCATCACCGATCGGCCCACCGCCACCGCCGCCGCCTGCCGGGTGGTGGCGGCGGCCCATCATGGCCTCGAGAGCTGGGGGGACTTCGAGCCGCGCCCCGGCGTGTTGACGCTCTCCCAGCCCATGACCAGGCCGCTGTTCGCCACCCGCTCGGCCTTCGAGAGCTTCCTGCACTGGTCGGGTGTGCCGACCACCGACTACCGCCTGTACCTGATGGAGAGGTGGCGGAAGGACGTGTTTCCAGGGGCGCAGGCGGCGGACTTCGGTGCCCTCTGGACCGCGGCCGTGGCCAGCGGTTCGGTGAGTGGGGCGGTGGCGGTCGCGGCGGCGAGCGCTTTGCCCTCGGGTTCGGCCGGCCCGGTGACGGAGGCGCTCGCCACGGCGGCCCGGGCGACGCCGCCGAGTCACGATGCCCTCGAGGCCGAGCTGATCGCCGAGGTGGCGCTGCGGGACGGCCGCCGCGCCCACATCCCCTGGCTGCGCGAGCTGCCCGATCCGCTGACCCGCGCCTCCTGGGTGCCCTGCGTGCGGGTGGCCCCCAAGCGAGCCGCCAAGCTGGGCGTGAAGGACGGCGACCTCATCACCGTGGAGGCGGGCAAGGCCTCGGTGACCATGGGCGTGCGCATCATGCCCGGACAGCACGAGTCGGTGCTGGCGATCCCGGTCGGCTACGGCCGGACCGACGAGGTGAAGCTGGCCGGGGTGGAGGCGCCGCCCTCCGCCTCAGCCCAGAACGCCTACCGTTTAGCGAAGCTGGAGGGTGGCCGGCTGCTGCTGTCCGGCCTTCCCGCCAGCGCTCGCCCCAGCGGCGGCCGATCTCCGCTGCCCCTGATGCAGGTGCAGTCGGAGACCGCCGGCCGGCCGGTGATTCACCAGGTGGCGAGCTACCAGGAGAAGGTCCACGGCGAGCACCTGCCGGAGGGTCGCGATCTCTTCGGTCCCAAGCCGCAGCCCTCGCCGCAGTGGCACATGGCCATCGATCTGGACGCCTGCACCGGCTGCAGCGCCTGTGTGGTGGCCTGCCAGGCAGAGAACAACATCGCGAGCGTGGGAGCGGAGGAGATGGGCCGGCACCGCGACATGCACTGGCTGCGCATCGACCGCTACTACGTGGGCGACGCCGACAACCCCGACGTGCTCTTCGAGCCCATGCTCTGCCAGCAGTGCGGGCACGCTCCCTGCGAGACGGTGTGTCCGGTGGCGGCCACCGTGCACTCCACCGACGGCCTCAACCAGCAGGTCTACAACCGCTGCGTGGGCACCCGCTACTGCGCCAACAACTGCCCCTACAAGACGCGCCGCTTCAACTGGTTCAACAACGAGAAGAAGCTGACCGATCCGGTCGAGCGTTTGGTGCTGAATCCCGACGTGGTGGTGCGTTCCCGGGGCGTGATGGAGAAGTGCACCTTCTGCGTGCAGCGACTACAGGCGTCCCGCATCGCCGCCCAGAAGGAAGGGCGTCAGGAATGGGCATCGGTGGAGACGGCTTGCCAGGAGAGCTGCCCGGCCCGCGCCATCAGCTTCGGCGACCAGAACCAGGCCGAGGGGGCGCTGGCCGCACAACGCAAGAAGCCCCGGGCCTTCCAGGTCCTGGCCGAGCTGGGCGTCGAGCCACGGGTCACCTATCTCGCGCGGGTGCGCAACCGTCAAGGCGCGACCGGACACCATGGGGAGGAGGCATGAGCGCTATCGGTCATTCCTTGTCGGCCAGCCAGCCGCTGATCCTGGGCGATCCCGGCTACGGGGCCATCACCCACGACGTGGCCGGCTCTCTCGAGGGTCGGCCCGGCACCGCCTGGTGGGCGGCCTTCCTGGTGGCCGCCTCGGCCTTGGGGGTGGGCGTGGTGGCCATCGGCTACACCATCGCCGTGGGCATCGGGACCTGGGGTCTCAACCGCACCGTGGGCTGGGGCTTCGACATCACCAACTTCGTGTTCTGGGTCGGCATCGGCCACGCCGGCACCCTGATCTCGGCCATCCTGTTGCTGCTGCGCCAGCGCTGGCGGACCTCGATCGCGCGGGCCGCCGAGGCCATGACCATCTTCGCGGTCATGTGCGCCGCCCTGTTTCCCTTCATCCACATGGGCCGCCCCTGGCTCGCCTTCTGGATGGGCCCCTATCCCAACACCCGGGGCTCGCTGTGGGTGAACTTCCGCTCTCCGCTGGTGTGGGACGTGTTCGCCATCTCGACCTACTTCACGGTCTCTCTGCTCTTCTGGTACCTGGGCATGGTGCCCGACTTCGGCACCTTACGAGATCGGACCCGAGGCCTCAAGCAGCGCATCTACGGCTGGCTCAGCCTGGGCTGGGACGGCTCGGCCCGGACCTGGCAGCGCTACGAGAAGGCGTGCCTGCTGATGGCGGGCCTGGCCACGCCGCTGGTGGTCTCGGTGCACACCATCGTCTCTTTCGACTTCGCCACCAGCGTGATCCCGGGCTGGCACACCACCATCTTCCCGCCCTACTTCGTGGCCGGGGCCGTCTTCTCCGGCTTTGCCATGGTCATCACCCTGCTCATGGTGACGCGCAAGGTGATGCACATCGAGTACCTGATCACCGACAAGCACCTGGAGCAGATGGCCAAAGTGCTGCTGACCACCGGAATGCTGGTGGGCTTCGCCTACACCACCGAGCTGTTCACCGCCTGGTACAGCGGCAACATGTACGAGCGTTTCACCTTCATGAACCGCGCCATGGGTCCTTACGCGTGGGCCTACTGGCTGATGTTCTGCTGCAACGTCTTCGTGCCCCAGGTGTTCTGGAGCAAGCGGCTCCGCCACTCGGCAGCGGTCCTGTTCGTGGGCTCGCTCCTGGTCAACGTGGGCATGTGGTTCGAGCGCTTCAACATCGTCGTTACCTCGCTCCACCGCGACTACCTGCCGTCGTCGTGGAGCCACTACGTTCCCACCCTCACCGAGGTGGGGATCCTGGTGGGCAGCTTCGGGCTCTTCTTCACCTGCTTTCTGCTCTTCGTGCGGGTGGCGCCGGTGGTGGCCTTCCACGAGGTGAAACACACCCTGGCCCAGCAGAGGGAGGAGGCTCGCCATGCCGCGGCTTGAGGCCGAGCGGGGGCGGCTGCACGCCCTGATCTTCGAGGATCCGGAGAAGACCCTGGCTGCCGTGAGGCAGCTCAAGGGGGAAGGCTTCGAGGTCCGCGACGTCTATTCGCCGTTTCCCATCCACGGCATGGATGAGGCGTTAGGTCTCAGGGAGACCCGGCTCGCCTACGCCACCCTGATCGGGGGCCTGCTGGGCGGTCTTGGCAAGCTGGCCTTCCAGACCTGGGTTCACGTGGTGGACTGGCCCTACAACATAGGCGGCAAGCCCGATCTGGCTTTCCCGGCCCTGGTGCCGGTGACCTTCGAGCTGGCGGTGCTGTTCGCCGCCTTCGCCACCATCGGCACCCTGTTCGTCGGCCGCCGGTTGTGGCCACGTTGGCGCTCGGAGAAGGCGGCCGACCAGCCGCATCCCCGAGTCACCGACGATCGTTTCGCGGTGATGGTGCTGGAGCGCGACGGCAGCTTCGCCCCCGGGCACTTCAGGCGGCTGAGCGCCGGTCTGGGTCCCGAGGAGGTGATCGAGGGATGGAGGGTCCTGTGATGAAGCGCGCTATCGCCACCGCGGTCGCGGGCGGTCTCGCCCTGGCCATGGTGAGCGGTCTCGGCTGCAAGGCGTCGGGCGAGAAGCCGGGTCTCACCTTTCTGCCCGACATGATGAAGTCGGTCCCCTACGACACCTACGATGCCAACCCGGTGACCGGCCAGACGCTGCGCCAACCTCCGGAGGGAACGGTCGCCATGAACGCCGCCGCCTTTCCCTACGGACCGGGGCCCGAAGAGGCCAAGCGGGCGGGCGCCGAGTTCAAGAACCCACTGCCGGCAAGCGACCAGGACCTGGCTCGTGGCCAGCGCGTCTACGAGGCCGTCTGTATCGTCTGCCACGGCCCCAAGGGCGAGGGCGACGGGCCGATCATCGGGCGCTTCCCCAATCCGCCGAACCTTCTGGCCGAACGCGCCAAGGCCCTGCCCGACGGCCAGATCTACCACATCATCACCCGTGGCCAGGTGATCATGCCCTCCCACGCGGCCCAGGTGTTGCCGCTGGACCGCTGGCGCCTGGTGCTCTACCTGCGCCAGCTTCAGGGCCTGCGCCCAACGACATCGGGAGGTCCACGATGAGCGCGACCCGCACCCTGCCCACGACTCCCGAGGTGAGAAACGCCGGGCTCTGGATCGCGCTGGCCAGCGGGGCGGCGATTGCCGGGGGTTCGGTGCTGGTTCAGCCGGGGGACGGCTGGGCCGGCGTGCTGACGGCCGGTGTCTTCGGCGTCAACCTGGCCCTCGGGGGGGCGGTCCTCCTGGCCATCAACTCGCTGGCCGGTGCCAAGTGGTGGCTCTCCTTCCGACACCTCTCGCTCAGTCTGGCGCGCACCCTGCCGGCGCCCGCGGTGGCCGTGGCGCTGGCCCTGGTGCTGGGCCTCACCGCTCTTTACCCTTGGGCCCGGCCCGGGGCCATGGATCCGGCGACGCCGCTCGGCCACCTGCTGGCCAAGAAGGCGATGTGGCTGAACGGGTCGTTCTTCCTGGCCCGGGCGGTGGTGATCTTCATCCTCTGGTTCGGCTTCATCGCTGCCTTTGGCAGCCGACTCGCCGCCATTCGGCGGGAAGGTCCGGCCCGCGAGAAGGACCTGGTCAAGACCTCCGCCCTCTTCATCCTGGTGTTCGCCCTCACCTGCTCGGTGGCGGCCTGGGACTGGACCATGTCGCTCGAGCCCGGCTGGTTCTCGACCATGTTCGGCGTCTACCACTTCGCCGGCATCTTCCAGGGGGGTATCGCGGCGGTCATCTTGATCGTCCACCTGGCCATCCGTTGGCAGGCGCTGGCGCCCATCTCGCCGTCGCAGCGTCACGACCTAGGGAAGCTCTTGTTCGCCTTCTCGGCCTTCTGGGCCTACATCTGGTTCTGCCAGTTCATGCTCATCTGGTACGCCAACCTGCCGGAAGAGACCGAGCACTACGTACGGCGGATGGCCCACGGCTGGACCCTCATCTTCTATCTGAACCCCATCTTCAACTTCGTCTTCCCCTTCGTGTTGCTGCTCGGGACCTCGACCAAGAAGCACACCGCCACCCTGGTGCAGGTGGCGGCGGTGGTGATCCTGGGTCGCTGGCTCGACGCCTACCTCATGGTGGCGCCGGTCTCCGGCCCGGCGCCCTCCTGGCCGATCGCTGCCGCCGCCGCTTCGCTTGCGGTTCTGGCAGGGATGATCCTGATCGTGCGACCCCTGGTCCTGGCCGGGGCTGGTGCCACGCCAAGCTCGGCACAGAACATGCACGGCCACTGAGCCATGACGGGGACAACGCCTGAAGGGATGAAGTTCGACGGCGTGACCAGCTACCTATCGTGGGATCACGACCGGCTGGACGCGATCCTGGCGGAGGTCTGTCGTCGCGTGGAAGCCGGGCAACTGGGAGAGGCCGAGGCCGGCTATCGCGAGTTCCTGACCGGCCTGCGCCGGCACATCCGCCTGGAGGAGGAACTGGTCTTTCCGCTCTTCGAGGCGAAGACCGGGGTGACCGGTGGCCCGACCGCGGTGATGCGGGCCGAGCACCTGGAGATCGAGCGCGCTCTGGGAATGATGCAGGATGGCCTGTCGCAGAAGGACGCGAACGGCTTCCGTGAGGGACTGCAGTTCCTCCGTTCGGTTCTGCCCGATCACAACGCCAAGGAAGAGCACGTGCTCTATCCCACGACGGATCGGGTGCTCTCGGCGGAGGAGCGAAGCGCTTTCGTCGAGCGGCTTGTGGGAGAATAGCGGCGCGAGGCCTGCGCCGCCGCTTGGCCGCTTGGCGCAATCTTCGCGCCAAGGGAGGCCATGAAGACCAGGATCGAGCCCTACAAGATCAAGACCGTCGAGCCGGTGCGCTTCACCACCCGTGAGGAGCGCCAGGCAGCCGTCAGCAAGGCCGACTACAACCTCTTCAAGGTTCCCGCCGAGCTGGTCACCATCGACCTGCTGACCGACAGC
>DATECU010000031.1:0-17124 GCA_035286745.1 Vicinamibacteria bacterium
CGGGCTGCCAGCAGAGACGAAGCCCTCGGTCGCCGACAACACCAGGCCGTTCTGCTTCTCCGGTAGCATATAGAGCTTGTCCGGCGACAGAGCCCACGGCAGCCCGGCCCCCGGGTGGACCGCAGCCACCAACGGAGTGCCGGGCCTGGGCGCAGGGAGTAGCTTCGTGGCCCCGTCATCTCTGAGCGACACAAGTCCGCCTGAGCCATCCAGAGCGACGGGGTAGGCGAGCGCCGAGAGCACCGCGCCGTCGTCAGGTTCTTCTGGCGACGCGCTCGTTGGCAGCCACTGCCAGGGTGAAAGCTGGCTCTTGCATGCGTACCAGATGCGCCGGAGGAGCCGCCACATCGGCTACTCGGGTTTGTCACGGACGCAGTGAGACCCGCCTGCTTCCGCGGCGTAGCATGCGGACCGGTGACCCAAGTTCATGGTGATCCGTCCGCCCTCGAACCAAGCCGGGCCGCCATCAGCCGTGAGCACGAACCGGCGGCTCATCATGGAGACCGGAGCGGCGACGGAGCTTCTTGGCGCTTGATCACGCCGTAGCCGCTGTCTTCGTCGAACACAAGCATGGCGAAGTGGCGGTCGACTACCCACAGACCGCCCACGTTCCCCATGGGATAGGGCGGGGAACCGCCGAAGCCCGTGTCTAGCATTTCGTCGAACCAAACGAGGCGACCGTCGATCCACCACCTACCGCTAGCTTCGTAAACTCGTCCGCGGACGCGAACTTGCTGATGGAATGTGCCATCGGCCTTGATCTCCAGCGTCTCCGCGAGTCCATCGCGGTTGCCTCTGTAGTGACCTACCACCTCCAACGCGGTTGGGGGAGGCTGCGCGGGCCAGAGGAGCCAGCAGCAGCCGCCCAACGTCAGTGCCCAGAAGCCGAGGAGCATTCTCAACGCTGGACGCCCTGTCGGTTAGGAGCGGGGTGAGGATGAGCCACTTGGCGACTCCTCCGGGGGACGCACGGGCTCACGCCTCCGCCGGGCACTGGTGGGCTGGCGCGGATGGCGAGCATGAATCATCAGTCGCTCAGCCAGAGGTGGACCCATCTATCCCTGGTGCGGAAGTAGACAACACAGCTTGCGTCGATGTCGCCGAAGGCCACGCCGGGCAAGGCGCTCTGATGCTGTTCGACCTCCCCAATCTCGCCCACGGGGAAGGCCGACTCGTACCTACCCGCGGAAAGCGTCTCAACACAGCCGCCGGTGCGGCCGGACCAGGTCCGAAGGTGCTCCCACTTCCAGATGGGAGAGCGGCGCAGTGCGACAACCAACAGCGATTCGTCGCGCCGCTTCCCGGAGATGAGAACGGCGATGTCCGGGGTTTCGTCTCCGTCGTAGTCTCCGCTCGCAACGTTTGCGCGGCGGAGGGGTCGGGAGTGGAAGGCACGAGCCGTCGGGATGAGACGGTGCTGGGGGTATCGTCTCGCAAGAGCCTCCACGAAACCCGCAGGCAGCAGGGAAGAGCAGACTTCGGGCGTAGAGGAGCCGCGCTGGGTCTGCGCCCCCGTTGGTTTGGGTTGTCCGACTTGGAACCCGACCAGTAGTGCCAGGGTCCACGGGATCTTCATGGCTTCCTCTTCTGGAAGGCGTCCATGGCGTCGGTCACGCTCTCGACCAGCTCGCCGATGCCGGTCCCCCGCTGCTCCAGGTCCTGGGTGACCTGCTCGGCGCCGCTCTCGATGGCGGTCGAGCCGGACTCGATCGCCGCCTGACCCTCGTCCGCCTCGGCCGAAAGCTCGCCCAACGCTTCCTGCACCTCTCCCAGAAGCTCGCTCAGCTCGCCCTGCCGCCCTCCCAACTCGCTCATCAGCTCGACGGCAGCCAGGTCGACCTGGCCTGGAACAGGCCGTGGGCCTCCTCGGCCTCGGCCTCGACCTTGGTCCCCAAGGCTTGGGCCCGCTCCAGGAGGTGGGAGGCCGCCTCCCAGGCCACGTCGAACGCCCGCGCAATCGCTTCTTCGAGCAGCTCGTTCATCAAGACGGCCACGGGTTCCTCCAGGACGGCTGACGTACGGCGGGGATTCTATGCGAAGCCGCGGGCCAGTCGGTGACGTAGCGCACAACCCGACAAACCCAGGCGTCGTACTGTCTTCTTCGCCTTCGCAAGCAGGGATGACTCAATCGCCTACCGGTCGTTCGGCTGTCATGGCGCGCCGCTCCGCGCGCCTGCCCGCCGGCAGTTGGAGGCGCTGCCCCAGCTCGGACGCGCTCTCTCGTTCGCTCCGGCCGTCAATTGCCACGCTGCCAGCCTCCTGCTACAGTCGGCCTTCGCCCAAGGAGGCCCTGATGCCCGCAGCCGTTGCTCCCAAAGCCGTGATCGAGACCAGCTTCGGCTCGATCGAGATCGAGTTCCTACACGAGAAAGCGCCGGGCCACGTGAAGAACTTCCTCGATCTGGCGCGGAAGGGCTTCTATGACGGCACGCTCTTTCACCGCGTGATTCCCGGCTTCATGATCCAGGGCGGCGACCCCAACACCCGCGACCCCAAGGCCAGCCGCGGCAACCACGGCACCGGTGGCCCCGGCTACAACATCAAGGCCGAGTTCAACGACACGCCCCACAAGCGGGGGGTCTTGTCGATGGCGCGGTCGAACGACCCCGACAGCGCGGGCTCGCAGTTCTTCATCTGCGTCAAAGACTCGAGCTTCCTGGACCGGAACTACACCGCGTTCGGTCGAGTGGTGGGGGGTCTGGAGGTCGCCGACAAGATCGTGGCCGCACCCCGCGATCAGCGCGACAATCCCAACCAGCGCATCGAGATGAAAGTCCGGGTCATCGAGTAGCCTCGGCGACCCGCTCTCTTCGCCGTGGCCGCGGGGAACTTCGAGACCGAGATCAAATTGCGCCTGGCGAGCCCACAGGCGGCGCGCCAGGTGATGGCCGGACTGGCGGCGGTCCTGGTTCGGCCGCGCCATTTCGAGGCCAACGTCCTCTGGGACGACGCCAGCGGCTCGCTTCGGGCGCGGGGCCAGGTGCTCAGGATTCGGGAGACCGACGCCGGCGGCGCTCTCACCTTCAAGGGGGAGCGCAGGGATCTGGACGGCGTGAAGGGACGGGAGGAGATCGAGACCGCGGTGGGGAACCCCGCACACCTAGCGCAGATCCTGCACGCGCTAGGCTGGCAGCCTCGATTCCGCTACGAGAAGTACCGCGAGGTCTACCATTGGCGCGACGCCGAGCTCACGGTGGACGAAACGCCGATGGGGACCTTCCTGGAGATCGAAGGCCCGCCGGAGACCATTCATGCCGCCGCCCAGGCGGGGGGCTTCACCCGGGCCGACTACATCACCGAGTCCTACCCCGCCCTCTTCTTCGCCGCCGGTGGAGAGGGGGACATGGTCTTTCCATGAAGGCCATGGTGTTGGCGGCGGGCCTGGGCACCCGCATGCGTCCCCTTAGCCTGCTCAGGGCGAAACCGGCAATGCCGGTGCTAAACCGGCCGCTCCTGCATTTCACGCTTGATCGTTTGGCGGCCGCCGGCGTCAAGCAGGTGGTGATCAACCTGCACCACCTTCCCTCCACCGTGGTGCGGGCGGTGGGGGACGGCGCCGGCTTCGGGTTGGAGGTCACCTACTCGCGGGAGCGAGCCATCCTGGGTACCGGCGGCGGTCCCCGCAAGGTGAGGGCATTCTTCGGGGATGAGCCTTGCCTGCTGGTGAACGGTGACGTGCTCTTCGACTTCGACCTCCGCCTCCTCCTCGCCCGCCATCGAAGGGCGGGAGTGATGGCCAGCCTGGGCCTCATCCCCAACCCGGACCCGCGGCGCTACCGGCCTGTGATCACCGACGAGACCGGCGCCGTGCTGTCTCTGGCCGGCCTGCCGCGTCAGGCGCGGGGTCGTCCCTGGCTGTTCACCGGGATCCACGTGCTCTCGCCGGAGCTAATGGAGCGCCTACCGAAGGGTGCCTCGGATTCGGTCCGCGATCTCTACGCTCCCCTGGTGGCGGAGGGCCAGCGGATCCTCGGGGTGCCGCTCCAGGGCACATGGTACGATCTCGGCAGTCCGGTGCTCTACCTCGCCGCCCAACAGGCGCTGCTGCGCAAGAAGGCGGTGGGGGACCAGCGGCATAGCCTGATCCACCCAGAGGCGTCGGTTCATCCCCGGGCGGTCGTGGAGTCGTCGGTCGTGGGACCGGGCTCGGTGGTCGGGGATCAGGCCCGGCTCACGGGCAGCGTGCTCTGGGACGCGGTCCGGGTGGGCCCCGCGGCGCGGATCGCCGACTCGATCCTGGCCGACGGCGTGAAGGTGACGGTGGGGGAGAGGATCCAGGGGATGGTGGTGACCAGGCAAAAGCCACAGGCGGCGGAGCCGGCCGGTGAGGTACGAGGCGGGCGTGTCTTCACGGAGCTGAGTTAGGTGGACGCCGCCAGCCCCCAGACGGCGCCGCCGGAGAAGCGGATCCAGGAGTTCCTCGCCGAACGGTACGGCGACCGTGCCGGCGAGCTGGTGGTGGCTCCCTTGTCCGGCGACGCCTCCACTCGCCGCTACTTCCGCCTGCAGGACGGCTCCACCACCAGCGTGCTGGCTCTCCATCCCGAGCCCTTCGTGACCGAGGAGCTTCCCTTCGTGGTCATCCGCTCCTTGTTGGCCAGTTGGGGGGTCCCGGTGCCGGAGCTGCACGACCACGACGGTGCCCGCGGGCTCCTGGTCCTCGAGGACCTGGGCGATCTGACGCTCCAGGAGGTGCTCAAGGGGGCCTCGGAGGTGGAGCGAGAGGATCTGTACCGGGAGGCGGTCGAGGGCATCGTGATCTTGCAGCGGGAAACCGGGCGCGGCCAGCCGAAGGCCGGCTGCTTCCAGATCTCCTTCGACCTCGAGAAGCTGTCCTGGGAACTGCACTACTTCCTGAAGCACTTCGTGGAAACCCACCGGCGCGCCGACCTCTCGGCCGAGGATCGTGCCGTGGTGGCGGAGGCCTTCCACCGACTGGCCGAGGAAATCGCCTCTTGGCCGCGGGTGCTCTGCCATCGCGACTACCACAGCCGCAACCTGATGCTCTACGGCGGCCGGCTGGTCTGGATCGACTTCCAGGACGCTCGCATGGGGCCGGCCACCTATGACCTGGTCTCGCTCTTGCGCGACTCCTACGTGGATCTCGACGAGGACTTCGTGGCTCACCGCGCCGAGGAGTTCCGGCAGCAGGCGCTGCCCGGTGAGGGTCGGGAGGTCTTCCAGCGGCGTCTTGATCTCATGTCCGTGCAGAGGAACCTGAAGGCCCTGGGCACCTTCGGCTACATGGCCGAGGTTCGCGGCAACCCGGTGTACCTGCCGTACATGCCGCCGACCCTGGCCCACGCCCGCCGCATCCTGACGCGTTATCCGGAGCTTGGCGCGCTGTGGCGCGTCCTGGCCCGCCACCTCGAGGAGTTGCAGTGAGCATGGAAAGCGTTCGCATCGGGCAATTCGGGGAACACGTGGGACAAGAAGTGCGGGTCCTGGGCTGGCTCCACAACAAGCGCTCGAGCGGCAAGCTCCAATTCCTGATCGTGCGCGACGGCAGCGGGTTCGCCCAGGCCGTGATGTCGAAGGCAGCGGTTCCGGCCGAAGCCTGGGCCGCCGCCGAGGCGGCCGGGCAGGAGTCGTCGCTCACCCTCACCGGCAAGGTGAAGGAGGACAAACGGGCCCCCGGTGGCTTCGAGGTGGAGATCACGGATCTGAGCGTGGAGGGTGCGACCCACGACTACCCGATCACGCCCAAGGACCACGGCACCGCCTTCTTGATGGAGCACCGGCATCTCTGGCTCCGCTCGCAGCGCCAGCATGCCATTCTTCGCATTCGTCATGCGGTGGTCAAGGCGGTGCGGGACTACCTGGACGACCAGGGCTTCACCCTGGTCGACACCCCCATCTTCACCCCCGCCGCTTGCGAGGGCACCACCACCCTGTTTCCGGTGCAGTACTTCGACGAGGGCACCGCCTATCTGACGCAGAGCGGCCAGCTCTACAACGAGGCCACGGCGGCGGCCCACGGCAAGGTCTACTGCTTCGGTCCCACCTTCCGGGCCGAGAAGTCCAAGACCCGCCGGCATCTCACCGAGTTCTGGATGGTGGAGCCGGAGATGGCCTTCGCCCACCTGGAAGACGCGGTGAAGGTCGCCGAGGGCCTCATCTGCTTCGTGGTGGAGCGGGTGCTGGGGACGCGGCGGGCCGAGCTGGCGACGCTGGAGCGGGACATAACGAAGCTCCAGAGAGTGCAGGCTCCGTTCCCCTGGCTGCACTACGACGACGCCATCAAGCTGATCCAGGCCAAGGGTTCCGAGACGGCCTGGGGCAGCGACTTCGGGGGCACCGACGAGACGGTCATCGCCGAGAGCTTCGACCGGCCGGTGGTGGTGCACCGCTTCCCCTCGGCCATCAAGGCGTTCTACATGGAGCCGGACCCGCAGGACGGCAAGTACTCGTTGTCGGCCGACATCCTGGCTCCGGAGGGCTACGGCGAGATCGTGGGAGGTGGCGAACGCATGTCGAGCGCGGAGCAGTTGCAGCAGCGTCTCCACCAGCACGGGCTTCCCGAGGAGTCGTTCCGCTGGTACCTGGACCTTCGCAAGTACGGCAGCTTTCCCCACGCCGGTTTCGGCATGGGCATCGAACGGGTGGTCACCTGGATCTGCGGCATCGAGCACCTGCGCGAGACCATCGCCTTCCCGCGGACGCTCTATCGCATCTATCCCTGACGAACGGCAGCGGTCAGCGATCAGCGGTCAGCAATCAGCTAACGGAGCGTGGGCAAGGGGCGGCCGATGGCGTCGCGCACGGTAGCGGTCAGCGATCAGCAGTCAGCAATCAGCTAACGGAAGCGCGTGACGACTGGGGGCAATCAGCGATCAGCGAGCGGAGCCAGGGTCGGGAGGCGGAGCTTGGCAGAGGGAGGAGCAACGAGGACGGGCCGAGAGAGTGGGCTGGAACGCCTGTGGGGTCTTCGTTGGTGCTGCCGCCTGCGCTCACCGGATGCGCGTCCGTGCGAGCGTGGCCGCTACCCGGCCCCGATGGCCGTCGGTTGCCGCGATGCCTGGATTCTGGTGACGGCGCGCTGTCGGTTCCGTTGATGACCGCTGACTGCTGATCGCTGAAAGCTGACTGCTGCCATGCCGATGGTTCCGTGATCATCGCTTACGTCTCGGGACATGGCTGGGGGCACGCGACCCGCACCGCGGAGGTGCTGCGCGTCTTGCGGGAGATCGAGCCGCGGGTGGAGCTGGCCATCGTCAGCTCGGCACCGGAGGCTCTGTTTCGAGAGGCCATTCCCGGTGTCTTTGCCTACCGGAGTCTGACCTGCGATGTGGGGCTGGCGCAGAAGAGCGCCCTGGTCATCGATGAGCCGGCGACCCTGGCGCGCTGGCACGTCTTCGAGGCCGGGTGGGCGAGCTTGCTGGCGAGCGAAGCTCGGTGGCTTCGCGAGCTGGGTGCGCGTTTGGTGCTGGCGGACATCCCGCCCCTGGCCTTCGAGGCGGCGGCCCAGGCCGGCGTCAGCAGCGTTGGCCTTGCCAACTTCTCCTGGGACTGGATCTACGACCACGTGAGCCGGCGGCACGCGGGTTTCGCCGAACCGGCGGCGCGAGCCGCCGCCGCCTACCGCAAGGCCCAGCTCCTTCTGCAATTGCCGTTCGCCGGCGACCTGACGGCGTTTCCGCATCGCGAACCCATTCCCCTGGTGGCGCGCCGCCCGCGGGTGCCGCGCGCAGAGGCGCGACGGAGACTCGGCCTGGGGGCACGTCCCGCGGTGCTTCTTTCCTTCGGAGGGCTGGGGCTGCCCGGTTTCGACGCCCGGGTGCTGGGCGCTCTCGATGGCCACGTCTTCTTGCTGGGTGCCGAATGCCCGCCGGCCACCGCGTCCAACCTGGTCGTCTTCGATCGCCGGAAGCTGAACCAGCTGGGCCTGCGTTACCAAGACGTGGTGGGGGCGGCGGACGTGGTGGTGACCAAGCCCGGCTACGGCATCGTGTCGGACGCGATTGGCGCGGGCACTCGGCTCCTCTACACCGACCGCGGCGAGTTCCCCGAGTACCCGATCCTGGTTGCGGAGATGACGCGCTACCTGCCGGTGTTCCACGTCAGCAACCAGGACCTGACGCAAGGGCGCCTGGGGCCGGCCCTGGCTGCGGTGCTGGCCCAGCCGGTGCCGCCGGCACCGCGCAGTGACGGGGGACAGGTGGCCGCTCGCCGGCTGATCGAGCTTCTCGGCTGAGCGGAGAAAGGGGTGGCGGTCTGGCCACCCCTTGCTGCGACCTACTTCCGAGAGGGGAGCGGCTTCTTGATCAAGCGGATCTCCCGGCACGACTTGCCGTCGCCGTCATCCACACAGGTCAGCGTCACCTTGTCGCCGGCCTTGACGGTCTTGAGCTGGGAGGGGCAAAGGCCGCCGCAGGGTGCCGTCTTCTCGGCTCCCGCCTCCTTGAAGGTGATGGCCTTGGCGGCGGCGTCGATCTTGACGATCTCGGCTTCCAGGTTGCGCGTCTTCAGGATCTCGGCCACGCCGACGGCAGCGGCGAGCGTCAGGGAAACGACAGCGATGCTCAGGGACTTCCTCACGGGGTTCCTCCTTGTGGTCGAAGCCGACACGGGTCAGGGCTCTAGAGGCCGATCGCCTCCAGCCCGGTCATCGCGTACTTCTTGATCTCCGACTCGTACTTCCGGAACAGGGCGACGTTCTCCGGCGGCACGTCGAGAGCCTGGGCCTGCTCCGCGATCTCCTCCGAGCCCTTTCGCATCTTCTCGGCAGCCTCCCGCATGGCCTTTTGGGCCTGCTCCGGAACGCCGCCCTGCTCAGCCTGCTCTTCCATCTGCCGGGCGGCCTGCTCGGTGGCCTCAGAGGCTGCCTCCGACAGGTTCTTGCCGCCGGTGGCCTTGGTGACCTCGGAGGCCCAAGCGCTCTTGTAGACCTGCTCGATCATGAAGGCGTACTCCTCGGTGCTCATGCCTTGCGCGGCCTGGGCGCGCGCCTGCGCCAAGCGAATGTCGTTGAGAACGTTGAACATGGTCTTGACGTCGCCGAAGTCGACCTGCTCCTTGTTCTTGCGAGCCTCGATGTCCTTGGCGTACTTCTGGTAGACGGCAAAGACGTCCTTGCGGACCTCCAGGAACTTCACCAGCCGGGGCTCGGTTATGCGGCCGTCCGACGGCCGCACGAAGGAGTTGGCGTCGGCCTGCCGCTGGAAGTCCTGGATCTTCTGCTGGCCGGCTGCCATTTCCTCGGCCTTGCCCTTGGCCCAGTAGGCGCCGCCGACCACGACCGCCACCACGACCATGCCTGCGACCGCTACCGCCACCACGCAGCCGATGGCGATCTTGGCTCCAGTGCCCACGCGAACCTCCTTGGTATCGGGTAAGTCGCGATGGTAGGGCCAAGCAGCGGGCGGGTCAACATCGCATTCGCCAGAAAGCGGTTTATGATGGTCGGCAGGGCACCCCCTGTCGGGTGCCTGGGGAGAAGAAGGGCGGGCAATGGAACCCACATGGCATGACGGACTTAGCCGCAAGGCCCTGGTCGAGCTGGTGGAGGCCCTGCTCCTGGCCATGGACAAGGCGGTTCCGAGGGTCGATGCCATCGCCCATCACCTGGGGCTGATCTCTCAGCAGGGCGAGGAGTTCGAGGTCCTGGGCGGGATCGCCGACCAGGTGGCGGACATCGGCGACGAGCTGTACGCGGCCAGCGACCGGGACAAGCTTCGCGAGTGGGGTAACGAGATCGACGCGCCGGAGAAGGCGCATTAGGACCCCAGAGGGCAGCCGTCAGGCACCAGCGGCCAGCGCCCAGCCCACGAGTCGGCAGGCGGACGCCAGGGACTGGACCCCGGTTCAGCTCGGGTTGGGGCCGAAGCTGCGGCAAGCGAAGGCTGGTGGCCTCGACAGCGTGGGGGCGGCCCGGCCCGGAGCCACCGGCTCCCTCCGCATTGGCATGGTGAGCCTGGGCTGTCCCAAGAACCTGGTGGACGGAGAGGTCATGCTGGGCCGCCTTCGCGCCTCGGGCCACCAGTTGGTTCCGGACGCCGCCGAGGCCGACGTCATCATCGTCAATACCTGCGCGTTCATCGACCGTGCCAAGCAGGAGTCGATCGATGCCATCTTGGAGATGGCCCGTCTCAAGGAGACGGGGAAGGCCGAGCGCCTGGTGGTGAGCGGCTGTCTGGCCCAGCGCTACGACGCCGATCTGCGACGGGAGATCCCGGAGATCGACGCCACGCTGGGGACGGGACAGGTCGAGGACATCCTCTCGGCGGTGGAAGGGACCGCCACCGTGGCGGAGGTCGGCTCGGGCCCCACCTGGGTGTACGACCACACCGCACCGCGTCTGCTCACCACGCCCCCCCACCTGGCCTACGTGAAGATCAGCGAGGGCTGCGACTACACCTGCTCCTTCTGCATCATCCCCAAGCTCCGCGGGCGCCATCGCAGCCGAGCGCTGGACGACATCGAGGCCGAGGTCGAGAGCCTGGCCGAGCGGGGGGTGAAGGAGATCGTCCTGGTGGCTCAGGACACAACCCGCTATGCGCTCGACCTGGGGATCCGCGACGGCCTCGCACTCCTGCTGCGCCGGCTGGGTCGCATCGAGGGCTTGCGCTGGATCCGCGTCATGTACGCCTATCCGGCGACCGTGACCGATGCCATCCTGGAAGCCATGGCCTCCGAGGACAAGGTGGTCAAGTACGTCGACATGCCGCTCCAGCACGGGAGCGACCGCATCCTCAGGCGCATGAAGCGCCCCACCGGCCGGGGCAACCTGTTGGGCATGGTGGAGCGGGTGCGCCGCCTGGTCCCTGGCGTGGCCTTCCGAACCTCGTTCATCGTCGGCTTCCCCGGCGAAACCGAGGAGGACTTCGAGGAGCTGCTCGCCTTGGTCCGCGCTGCCGAGTTCGACAACGTCGGGGTCTTCACCTTCTCCGACGAGGAGGGGACAGCCTCCTTCGATCTGCCGGACCGAGTGCCGGCCCGCACCAAGGAGCGCCGCCGCCGCCGGCTGATGGCGACGCAGAAGCGGATCTCCCATGCCCGCAACCGGCGCCGGGTGGGCGATGAGGTCGAGGTGTTGGTGGAGGGGGCCCACCCCGAGAGTGACCTGCTGCTGTCCGGGCGGCTCGCCAGCCAGGCGCCCGAGATCGACGGAATCGTCATCGTGAGCGACGGCTCGGCCGCCCCCGGCAGCTTCGTGAGGGCCCGGGTGACCGAAGCCCACCCTTACGACCTGGTGGTCCAGATCCTGCCGGCACTCGCCTGACGCTTGCTATAACCGGCCAAGACAGTTACCATTGCGGTTCCAGCTCGGGGGTTGCACCGGAGTGGGCATGTCCCACTCTTTTTTTTGAGGGAGTCAGGGGTCTGGTCAAACAGAGCGCCAGCGAGGTCGTGCGTGAGGTAGCCGAGCGCGTGACGGCGGGGCGGGGCTTTGAGTTGGTGGACGCCGAGATCAAGCACGCCCCCGGGGGCTCGGTGGTGCGCCTGTTGGTGGACAAAGAGGGGGGCATCGGCCTCGAGGAGCTGCAGTCGGTGTCCGAGGAAGTCTCGGCCATCCTGGATGCGGAGGACCCGATTCGCTCCTCCTACACCCTCGAGGTTTCGTCCCCCGGCCTGGACCGGCCACTCAAGAGCGAGGCGGACTACCGCCGTTTCGTGGGCCGGCTGGTCAAGTTGTCGAGCTACGAGCCGGTCGAGGGCCGGCGCCACTGGAGCGGGCGGCTGGCCGCCCTGGTTGGCGGTGTGGTCGAAGTGGTTCTGGAGAGCGAGGGGGGCAAGCTGGCCAGGGTGCCCTTCGAGAAGATCTCCCACGGCCGGCTGGAAGTGGAATTCTAGGTTCGCAAAGGGAAGAGATGGCCAACCAGCTCAGGCAACAGATCGAGCAGATCAGCCGCGAGAAGAACATCAACCCTGATGTCATCATCGCGGCCATCGAGGACGCGATCCTCACGGCTTCGAAGAAGTACTACAAGAACAACGAGGATCTGCGCAGCCGGTTCAACAACGAGACCGGCATCATCGAGGTCTTCGCGGTGCGCCAGATCGTGGAGGCCGCGGAAGACCCGGCGGTTCAGATCAGCCTGGAGGAAGCCCGGCAGCTCATTCCCGAGGCCGAGGTGGGCCAGGAGATCGAGTTTCCCAAGCCGACCGACGTGCTGGGGCGGATCGCGGCCCAGACCGCCAAGCAGGTCATCTTCCAGAAGGTGCGCGAGGCCGAGCGCGACAACGTCTACGCCGAGTATTCCGGGCGGGTGGGCGAGGTGGTGAACGGCATCATCAAACGCCAGGAGATGGGCGACTTCGTGGTGGACCTGGGACGGGCGGAGGCGGTGCTGCCGCGCAAGGAGCAGAGCCGGGCCGAGACCTACCAGACCGGCGACCGGGTCCGCATCGCCATCATCAAGGTTCTGAAGTCGGCCAAGGGCCCGCAGGTCATCGTGAGCCGGACGGATCCAGCTCTGCTCATGAAGCTGTTCGAGATGGAGGTGCCCGAGATCTACGACGGCACCGTCCAGATCCGGGGTTGCGTGCGGGAGGCCGGAGATCGGGCCAAGGTGGCGGTGATCTCCCGGGAGAAGGACGTGGACCCGGTGGGTGCCTGCGTGGGCATGAAGGGCACTCGGGTGCAGTCCATCATCCGCGAGCTCAGGGGCGAGAAGATCGACATCGTGGAGTGGAGCGACGATCCCCTGGTCTTCGTGGAGAAGGCCCTGTCGCCGGCCAAGATCAGCCGAGCCACCATCACCGACGAAGAGCAGAAGATCATGGAGGTGGTGGTCGAGGACAAGCAGCTCAGCCTGGCCATCGGCAAGAAGGGCCAGAACGTGCGGCTGGCCGCCAAACTGGTGGGCTGGCGTATCGACATCAAGAGCGAGGAAGAGAAGCGCCAGGAGGTCGAGGCCGAGATGGCTCGGATGGCGCGCATGGTCGATGAGCTGCGCAGCCTCGACGGGGTCGGCGAGAAGGTGGTGCAGAGCCTGATCGATGCCGGGATCCAGGGCCTGCCTCACCTGCTGGAGATGAGCGACGAGGACCTGCTGTCCCTGGAGGGCGTCGGACCCAAGACGGTCGAGAAACTGCGGGAGGCGGCCCAGGCGGCCCAGGACGAGTGGACCCGCCGCGACGCCGAGGAAACGGCGCGCCTGGAGGCGGAGCAGGCGGCTGCTGACGCCGCGCAGGCGGAGGCAGAAGCGGCAGCGGCCGAAGCCGAAGCGGCCGCCGCATCGGTCGCGGCTGGCGTCGAGCCCGAAGGCGGAACAGGCGAGGGAGGGGAGCCGGATGGGGAACGTTAGGGTCTTCCAGCTGGCACGAGATCTCGGTCTCACCAGCCAGGAGGTCATCGAGCGTCTCGCGAAGCTGGGGCTGGAGACCAAGACGGCATCCAGCTCGGTCGACGAGGACACGGCCGACAAGCTGAAGCGGGCCCTCAAGATCGACCAGCTCACCGCCAAGAAGAAGCGCATCTACGGCAGTGACGAGGACGAGGCCGAACGCGAGCAGCAGCAGCAGCTGCTGGCCGCCCGCATCGCCGCCGAGCGTGAGGAGCGGGAGCGGGCTGCCGCCGAAGCCAAGGCCGCCCAGGAGGCCCGGAAGTCGGGGCGCAAGACCAAGGCCGAGAAAGAGGCCGAGGCCAAGGACGATAAGAAGGAGGCGGCGGCGCTCGTCCATCCACCTGGCGCGCCGCGTTTGGCGCCCAAGCTGGCGGTGCCACCCCCGCCTCCGGTGGAAGAGGAAGCGGTCGAGGCCGCCGAGGTCGAGGAGGCTCCCGAAGAAGAGGAAGCCCCGGTCGTCGAGGCGCCTCCGCTGCCGGCAGAGCCGGTGGCGGCGGCTCCGGTACCGCCTCCCGCGCCCGAGCCCCCGGCCCCGCGTCCGGCGGCGCCGGTGCGGGTGACTGGCCCGGTTCGGCCCATCGCCCGACCCCTGGCTCCGGTGCCACCCCCGCCGCCACCCAGTTCGCCGGTCCTGGCGCCGGCTCCGGCTGCACCTCGCCCGGTGCCTCCCGCGCCCTCGGTCGCCGCCCCGCCGCAAGCCGCGGCGCCGGTGGCGGCACCCAGACCCGCGGCCGCCGCGGCCCCGCGCCCGGTCCGTCCCATCGCCCCGCCGAGGCCCATCGCCCCGCCGAGGTCCATCGCCCCGCTTCGGCCGGCGTCGTCGGCACGGCCGGTGGGACCTCATCCCACCGCGGCCAACCCGTCTCCGCTTCCGCGGTCCCCCCATGCCATCGCCGGGACGGGGCTGGCGCGGCCCGGCATGTCAGGCCTGCGTCCCATGTCGCCGATTCCGCAGCGACCGGCCCCCGCGCCCACCTACCGGCCGGCGGGCCGAGCCGCTCCCAGGCGGACCGACCGTCAAGCCCGAGGGGTGCCACCACCGACGGCACCGGAGCGGCCGAGCTACACCGGGCCGCCGCGCAAGATCACCCTCTCCGAAGGCGTCACCGTCAAGGAGCTGGGCGAGAAGATGACCGACGTGAAGGGCCGGGACATCATGAAGACGCTCATCTCTCGAGGCATCATGGCGACCGTCAATCAGACCATGGAGCCGGCGTTCGCCATCGAGATCTGTAAGGAGTTCGGCTACGAGGCCAGCATCCAGTCCTTCGAGGAAGAGGTCGTCGAGGAGCAGTCCGTCGAGTCGAAGCCGGAGGACCTGGTGCCCCGCGGACCTGTCATCACGGTCATGGGCCACGTCGACCACGGCAAGACTTCACTGCTCGACGCCATCCGGGAAACCAGCGTGGCGGCGGGCGAAGCCGGTGGCATCACCCAGCACATCGGCGCCTACCACGTGAAGGTCGGGGACCGCAAGGTGGTGTTTCTCGATACCCCCGGCCACGAGGCCTTTACCCTGATGCGTGCTCGCGGGGCCAAGGTCACCGACATCGTGGTGCTAGTCGTGGCAGCCGACGACGGCGTGATGCCCCAGACCGTGGAGGCCATCGATCACGCTCGGGCAGCGGGTGTGCCCATCGTGGTGGCCGTCAACAAGATCGACAAGCCCGACGCGCAGCCGGACCGCGTGAAGCAGCAGCTCTCGGACAAGGGCCTGATGCCCGAGGAATGGGGCGGCAGCACCGTCTTCGTCAACGTCTCGGCGAAGAAGCGGCAGAACCTGGAGCAGTTGCTGGAGATGCTGCTGCTGGTAGCGGACCTGCAGGAGCTGAAGGCCAACCCGAAGCGGACCGCGGTAGGCACGGTGCTGGAGGCCCGGCTCGACAAGGGTCGGGGTCCGGTGGCCACCATCCTGATCCAGGACGGGACCCTCCACATCGGGGACACGGTGGTGGCGGGGGCGGTGACCGGCAAGGTGCGGGCTTTGGTGGATGACCAGGGGACCCGCCTCAAGCTCGCCGGCCCGGCAACTCCTGTGGAGATCCTTGGCTTGGGCGCGCTGCCCGAACCCGGCGATCACCTGCTGGTGGTGGCCGACGCTGCGAAGGCCCAGTCCATCGTGGGCTTCCGCCAACTCAAGATGCGGGAGAAGGCCCTCTCGGCGACCTCCCGGATCCGCCTCGAAGACCTGGGGAGGGCGATCGCCGACGGCCAGCTCAAGGAGCTGCCGCTGGTGGTCAAGGCCGACGTGCAGGGCTCGGTCGAAGCGGTGTGCGACCAGCTGATGAAGATCCCCCAGGAGAAGATCAAGCTGCGCATCATTCGCTCCGGCGCCGGCGCCATCACCGAAGGCGACGTGCTGCTGGCCGCCGCCAGCGATGCGGTGGTGATCGGCTTCAGCGTGCGACCCGAGCGGAAGGCCGCCGAGACCGCGGAGCGAGACAAGGTCGAGCTCCGCCTCTATACCGTCATCTACGACGCGGTGGAGGACATCAAGAAGGCGCTCGAGGGCCTGCTCGAGCCCACCCTTCGTGATGTGCGGGTGGGCGCCGCCGAGGTCCGCGACACCTTCAAGATCTCCAAGGTGGGCACCATTGCCGGTTGCTACGTGGTCGACGGCAAGGTCACCCGCGCCGCCCAGGTGCGCTTGCTTCGCGACAACGTGGTCATCCACACCGGCAAGGTGAGTTCCCTGAAGCGCTTCAAGGACGACGCCAGCGAGGTGAAGTCCGGTTTCGAGTGCGGCATCGGCATCGCCGGCTACAACGACCTGAAGCCCGGCGACGTGATCGAGTTCTTCGTGAGCGAGAAGGTCAAGGAGACCTTGCAGTAGGCCCGGCTTCCGGGGCGCGGGACCGAGGCTCCTGGTGATACGCGGCTTCCTCCGGGTGGCGGCTTCCCCACGGTGCCGCCTGCTGCTCCGGGCCTCGGCCTTTCTGGGGTTGCCTTCGTCGTCGCTGTGGTTCCCATGGTCATCGGCCTGCTGACCCTCGATCTGCACTTCCCGGGCGCTCGTTCCCTGAAGGACAAGCGTCAGGCGCTGCGCAGCCTGGAGACCCGGATCAAGAACCGTTTCAACGTGTCGGTGGCCGAGGTCGAGCATCAGGACCTCTGGCAGCGGGCCCGACTGGCGGTGGTCTCGGTCAATACCGACCACGCCCATCTGGAGTCGACACTGGGTGGGGTGGCCGCCGAGGCGGAGCGGGCTCGGGAGATCATGGTGGTCGAATCGCAGATGGAGACGCTTTGAGTCATCGGCAAGACCGGCTGGGCGGCGAGATCCGCCAGGAGGTGGCCCAGATCGTGGCCGGCCTCAAGGACCCGCGGCTGGGCTTCGTGACCGTCACCCGGGCCGAGCTGACCAGCGACTACCGCCTGGCCCGCATCTTCGTGGGCGTCTGGGGCAGCGAGGCCGAGCGGCAGAAGAGCCTGGCCGCCCTGAAGCAGGCGACCGGCTTCGTGCGCCGGGAGCTGGGCCGGCGCCTGACGATTCGCCACACCCCCGAGGTCCAGTTCGTCTACGACAAGGGCCTGGAAGCGGCCGACCGGGTGGCCCAGGCGCTCGACCGGGTGCGCGCGGAGGATGCCGAGTCGGCGCTTCAGGGTGGAGATCCACCCGATTCCCCAGGCGACGACGAACGGTGACCGGCGAGCCGGCGGGGGTCCTGGTGGTGGACAAGCCGGCAGGGCCCACCTCCCACGACGTGGTCGACCGGGTGCGCCAGGTCCTCCGTGTCAAACGGGTGGGCCACACCGGGACCCTGGATCCCTTCGCCACCGGCGTGCTGCCGGTCTGTGTCGGCAAGGCCACACGTTTGGCGCGCTTCCTGGCCGA